>NZ_JAQPOK010000090.1 GCF_030068445.1 Roseofilum halophilum BLCC-M91
CGAGAGCAGTAGACGCGGCGCTGGTATTTCCGGCTGTATCTGTGGCGGTAGCCGTAATATTGTGATTTCCTTCTGTTAACGTGCTGGCGGTGAGCGTCCAGTCTCCTGCACCATCGGCGGTGGTTGTGCCGACTGTGCCATCCACGCTGCTAGTGAGGGTTACCGTGCTGTTGGCTTCGGCTGTGCCGGTGAAGGTGGGTGTGGTGTCGTTGGTAATGTTGTCGGTGTTGGAACTGCCGGTATCGGTAGCCGCCGTCATGTCGGGAGTTGAGGGAGCCGCCGGTGCGGTGGTGTCGATGACTAGAGCTTTGTTATCAGCAAGAGACTGTCCCCCCGGAATGGTGAGGGTAACGTTGTTTGCGGTGGCATCTTGTAGGGTTGCGCCACCGGCTAGGGTTAGTCCGGTTGAGTTTAAGTCTGTGCTGTTTTCTCCTGCGCCTACGGTGTAGGTGGCTGAGGCGCTGTTGGCGTTGGCAAAGGGAGTGATGGTGAGTGTGCCGCCACTATCTAAATTTAAGGTAAGGTTGCCACCTGCGAGGGTGACGGCTTCGGAGAAGTTGACGGTGACGTTGACAGTGCCTCCGACTCCGAATGTGCCGTCGGTGGTGGTGGAGGTGATGGAGGTTATGGTGGGGAGTGCGTCGAAGGTTTGCGCTCCGGAAGCACTAAGGGTTCCGGTTTTGCTGGCGGAGGTGAAGGTGATGTCGCTGAGGGTGGGGGCGGCGATGTTGAGGGTGTTGCCCGCAGTGGCTCCGGTGGCGATGTCGGCGACGAGGAAGAGTGTGCCGGTGTTGCCACTGTTGATGGTTTGGGAAAGTCCGGTAAAAGGGAGGGTGTTGCCGGAGGTAACAACGGCTTGAGTTCCCAGGGAGGTATCGTCGGCATTGCCGAAGGTGGTGTCGGTGGAATAGAAGAGTTCAAAGCTGTTGGCAGTAATATCGCCTGCAACATAAGTGCCTGCGGTGGTGAAGGTTGCGCCGGTTAGTTGGGCGTTGGCGGTGGTTACGGCTAAGTCTAACTGGTATAGAGGATGGTTGGTCGTATTTGGGAGTACGCTGGCGGCGGCAATGGGTGGTGAAGAGATAGCCACATTGGGTAGTACATTGGCTAAACCTGGCGTGATGCCTTGGAATGTAAAGTCTGTACTATTGTTATTTGTGTCTGTACCATCAGGAACTCGCGATATTCCGTGATTGGCTACACTGGGATCGTCTTCTAATCCTACCCCGGTTCCTTCTGTATAGGGAGCGCCTGTATCTCCTTCGTAGCTGACCGTATCAATGACTGTTGCTCCTTGTACTAGGGCGACGGCATCGGGAGCGCCATTCTGAATTAAGTTAGTATCGGGAGTCACATCCAAGTCTGTATTGGGCACATTAGCAGCATTGGCACTAATCACGTAGTAGTCACCTGCTGCGAGATTTACATTGGGTAAATCTATCGTTTGAGCAGTAGTCGCGCCACCCCCCGTACCATTAATAATCAGCACGTCAAACGGGTCGAGGTTAATGGGGGAACTGCCAATATTTTTCAGTTCAATGAATTCGGCCGTATCAGTACCCGGTTGGTCGTAGTCAATTTCGTTGATCACTAAGGGTATGACTTGTTGTTCGTAGGCTCCGATATCGACTGTGCCGTTGGAGATGCGGGCAAAGCTGGTACCCCGTTGGTCGGTGGTAATAGTGCCGGGAACGTCGGAATTATTACCCGCATCAAGGGCGGGACTGCCGGCAATGAGGGCATGGGTTTGGGTGATGCCGCCATTATCAGCAAGGGTGGTGTTGATGACGGTGTTGGCAGCGACTCCGGTAATGTCAGTGCCACCGAAGCCCGTGCTTCCTGTGGTATCGCCAATGATGTTGAAGCCATTGCTGACGAAGGTTCCAGATACATCTGGGTTGGAACCGGCTGTGTTGCCTGCAATGATGGTATTTGTTACATTAATTGTACCCGTAGAGAAGTTAAAAATACCACCACCAGGACCAACACCACCACCATTCCCCGAAATAGTGCTATTTGTTACGTTAACTGTGCCCGTAGAAGAGTTAAAAATACCACCACCATCAACACCAGTACCATTCCCCGAAATAGTGCTATTTATTATATCAATTGTGCCCGTAGAAGAGTTAAAAATACCACCACCATCACCACTACTACCATTACCATCAACGATCGCCAATCCATCAATCGTAATCTCAGCCGCACTATTAAAATTAAACACTCGCGAGGCATTATTCCCGCTCACCGTGAGCGAGGCATTTCCCGGCGCTTGAATCGTGACATCATTCGCCGCATTACTGAAATAACTCAGTTCTCCCGATGTGAGGGTAATGGTATCATCGGTGGCATCGGCGAACGTCGCGCCGGTAAACGTAATCGTATCTGCACCCGGATTAGCCGCAGCATGAATCAAAGCTTGTCGCAGGGAACCCGTACCGCTATCGTTGGTATTGGTGACTTCGGTACTCAGAGCAGTAGCAGCGAGTTCGTAAGCCAAGACTTGACTACCATGGCCGAGAAATAACTGAGACCCCCTGGCACTAGCACCTAAAAAACCTGCGCCTAATGCGCTGCCACCATTATCTAGGAGTTGATTCGTACCAGCAGCGATGGTGTAGGTTTCCGTGGGAGTTGCGGAGATGGTGGTGGTGGGGGAGAGCATGTCCCACACATGAAGCTCGCTAGTGGTTGCAGCCATCAGGAGCTTGCGCCCACCGACTTCATGGGCGATCGCCTGATAAACTAAGTCTGTACCGGGTACGGTAATGGCTGTGTTGTTAAAGTTAACAGCCGTTGCTGTTCCCAAATCGGCATCAAAGGCAAAAATATTGTCACCTGTTGTATTACCGCCATCGCTGGCGTAAATGTAGTCGTCGCCACTGCCATGGTCGAAATAGCTAATGCCGCGAAAGCGTCCGCCAGTCCCCACATCTTGTTGCCATTGCTGAGTTAGGGTGAAGGATGTAGGATTATTGGTTACCGACCATTTGATGATTTGGTCGCGATTAACATCATCATTCCCATAGATAGATGTGCCATCGGTGGTAATGGATTCGGTTTTCTCGGTTGTTGCTTGATAAGTGGTGAGATTACTCGACCAGTCATTATCGATACGCCGAATTCCTTGGGTATCGTCTCCAGTGAAGAAAATATAGCTGCCCAATTCTAGGGCGCTTTTCGCTCCATCACCAAAATTATTATAACTGTTGACGACAACACCATCGGAGGCTCGATACTCTACTGGCCCGCCATCAATGGTTCCTGCAAAGGGGTTTCCTGCGGTGGAAAAGTTGTTATTGAGATAGTGGTTATTATTGCCAATAGGACTATTGGTCATCCATTGAGCGGTGGTATTGTCGATTAAACTCATCGTTAGTTAAGTGTGAGACGGCTAATGGCAGGATGACACCTTGGGAAAACTAGGATAAGACTCCACATCAGTTTATGGGTTTTCCAGACTTACTGTTGCCACCGGAAGCTTCAAGATTTAGGCAAGATGCGGGATAAACCCCATTTGGCAAGCGCCCAAAAGCCGATCGCCAAACCGAAACTGAGTAAGACGGCAATGAGGAAGGGATGGGGGTACGCTCCGGGATGTTTGCTGAAAAAGGGAAACGTCATGGCTTGTTGTTTAAAGATTAATGTGGAACTAGAGGCTGCGATCGCCCCTGCACCGATCCCGATACCGATCGCCTGAATATGGTCTTGTAGGTCTTGGTTTTGCTGCTGTAGAATGCGATCGCCTTCTGCTTGTTCGATCGCCACTAAACCGCGAATGGTGGCGATCGCCGTATCCAACAGTCGCCCACCTTCAGCTAGATAGGTGAGGTTAGCGGTGATTTGGGTTTGGAACTTGCGAAACTGGCGATCGGCTAACTTCAGCGTTGACGTTAAATTACTGTTCGTAATATTCTCAATATAGATGATTTTCTGCTCATAATTCTCCCGATGCCGATCAATCGTATTATGGAAATCTGACAAACTTCGTAAATTTTGGGAATAGGCCAGAGAAATATCCAGCAACGTCTTTAAATTTCGCTTCAGTTGCTTCAGTTCCTCTAGAGATAAATGAGGCAGTTGATCGTCAGAAATAGTGCTAGGAAATTGCCGAATAATCTGTTCAACCTTCTGGATATGCTTCAATCCTTCCTCATATTTCACCTGACTCTCGTGATAATTCCTATGATTTTTGCGATCGTAGAAAAACAATTGTGCAAAATCAAATTGTGCCCGTTCTAATCGCGTTAGACTATCTTTGCGAAACGTCAGAAACAACCAAATCTTACCATAATAGCTATCCGGTTCCGGACTGCAAAACTCATAAACATAACCATTAAAACATCGCCAACGATTTCTTAATGGTGGTGCTTCTAGCACAGAAGGCAACCCTAAAAAACTCAGTAAACAAATTTCAGCAAATTCAGTTAAATCCTCCGGATCTTCTGTCAGTTGGGCACTCAAGATCAGGGTTTTACCCAAAAACCCCATTCTTAAACTCTGGCAAAGTTTTTGCTGCTCCAGATTATTTTTAGCGCTAACTGTCGTCCCTGTAAAAAAATGAATCGAGGGTTTGAGATCTGGTAATTCTGCCAGATCTAATCCATCTTTACCGCTCAAATCTGGCAAATAGAACGTAAACGAGCCAATATAACTATCATCCAACCATTGGGGATAAAAAAAGCCCTTAAACGGAGGCAACCACGCCAGAATAAAAGGCTGAATTGGACGGTTATTGTTTACCTGAGCATCCAACAGATCAAACATTCGTGTTTTGGGAGGTTCTGAGCGCCACTGCAACTGAAGCGGCGCACCTTGAGAGTCACTGGCGTGATAATCGTTTAACAGTACCTCATAATACGCTTGAATGTCTGAACGGTTGAGATAGATGCGATCGGTGTTAGTTAAACTTCCCGTTTGTAAGTGATACGTGAACAGGCGCAACGTCACCTTATAGAGTTTTGGGAATCCTTTAATCACGGTTTAAAGTTAAATCCAATTGATCATCCATGGCAACGATCAGAAACCGAGTTTCTGACAACATTTTTCTATCCTATCCCAGATTTTCCTAGAAACCGGGTTTCTCCCACTCTATCATCCATGGCGACGATCGAAAACCCGGTTTCTCCCACTCTACAATAACTCTTCTACATGGAAGGCGCTATAGAAAAATGCTTTATCTTGATGATACAGATGGCGGGCTAAATCGGAAAGGGGTTTAATTTGACTTGACTCTTCCGGAGAACAATGGCGGGGAACTAATAAATTCCAATAGGCTAACCTGCCCCCTTTACGCCCTTTTTGAATCATTTTTTCTAGAATTTGGTGATAAGAATCTAAGGACATATATTCAAACATATCACTGAGATTGTAACGATCAATAGTCCGATCGGGTAACTGATTGAGAAAGCTTTCTACCGAACAACAGTGCCATTCTAGGCGATGGAGATTGGCGCGAATGGTGTCAAAATGTTCTGGACGGAGGGCATAGGGTAGGGCTGTGGTATGATGACCGGTTAAAATCCATTGCAAATAGGGATTATCTGCCGGGTTCAGTTGGGTTAAAGCATATTCGGTACGCTCAAAAATCCGTTCAGCAACATTGTCCGTCACATATTGAAAAAAACTGGGGTCTCGCCCTAGGTTTCCCATCACAGTGCGAGAGAAAAAAATCCGAAACATCCATCGCCAACGCCAGCTATTCCAAACGCGATCGTAAAAGGTTTGTCGCTCCTGGAGTGTTCCCCCTTGCAAGAGTCGTTGAATCTGGTTTTTGCGATGCACTAAGGGTAAAATATAGCGGCGAAAAATCTGAAAGTAGCGCTCAAATTTACCACTATTTCCGATTCCCCGGTCAATTTCTTGGGGGTGGTTATCCCAAAATTGTTGTCCTTGAGGGGAAAGGTGGGAACGACAGCGCTGATAGAGGGTTGTTCGGGTAATGGGTTCTGGGATTTCGAGTTCACTCCCGATTAGATATAATAGCTCTGGATGACTCAAGCACCGATAGGCTGCCACCCGCAATTCTAAACTGGCTAGTTGTGCTAAACTCAGGTCTAGGGCAATGACTCGTTGTGGGGATTGGGTTAAGAGGGCTAGGGTATTCTCACCGGCGGAAGCGATGGATAAACAGGTATCTCCAGGTTGAATGGCTAACCCTTGCAGGAGAATATCTGCATCCTCCCAACATTGACCATAGCGAATGTGGGAGAATTGGGCACGGGTTTCAATTTCGCTAGACATGGTTTTTCCCCTATGCCAATGGGTGAGTTGTTTAGCAAGCGGGTAGCGGGAATCGAACCCGCATATTCAGCTTGGGAAGCTGACATTTTACCACTAAATTATACCCGCAACTTAAGATTAAAGTTATTTCAAATTCTAATATACCTCTAGATGGGCTATTTGTCAATAGTCCGATCCCGATCGGGGGTTAAAATTTCTCGTAGTTGTTGATAATAGCGGTTGGCATAGTACCAGCGAGGATTAGTTTTGAGATTGACTGATTCGATTTTGCTGCCCAGCTCATTGACGACTCGGTTAAGATTCTGGAGTTGGGTCTGATAGTATTCCCGTTCGGCCATGAGTTGATCGATGGTGGCTTGTAATTTTTGATTGGTTTTGAGGCTCTGAGTTTGTTGCTGCCAGAGGTGTTGGCGGTCGAGGTTTAAGTGTTGGTTGTCTTGGCTGAGTCGATCGAGTTGTTGCTGTAAGTTTTCAATTTCTAAGAGGAGTTGATCGTAGCGAGTTTGGCGCAGTTGCTGTTGCCAATTTTGGGTCAGAGGGGTCGTTTCAGTTAGAGAGTCTGGGGAGGGTTCGGCAGGGATGACTTGGGGTTCGGGGCATAACCATTGAACGGCTTCCATGAGTTTGGCTGGGGTTAATTCTGCGGTTTTACCTAATGGATGCTGCTTAAAAATACCGCCGATACATTTTGAGGCATACCAGGATTGATTGGGGCGCAAATGGCAGGTGATGTCATAGACGACGGAATAGTTAAAGGGTTGCCAATAGACTTTAAATTTAAATTTTTTCTGTTGTTGGGCCCAGGTAGCAAATTGGGGGCTACCGACTTCTATGCCGGATTCAGATTGGGCTGGGTTCTGGGCGCTGGAGCGAGGGTTAATGTGATAAGTGACGAGGGGATAGGTTTTCATGGCGATCGCGGTTGGGAGCTAGAGAGATTCAGAGATTAAAGAGGGTTTTCATCCGAGATTTAATTTGCTCTAAGAGGTCGGTTTCGTTTTCTTCTAGTAGGCCATATTCTGCAAGGAGTTGCTTGCGCTCTTCGAGTTCGGTTTGGTGACGATGGAGGTCTTGGGCAATTTGTTCGGCCATTTGGGGATATTGGTGGAGGACTTTACCAAAGTTGAGGCGATTGATGGAGAAGAGGGTGGTTTCTTCGATCGCGATCGCCGTTGCGGTGCGCGTCCCCCCCAACATCAGCGCGAGTTCTCCAAAGGATTTTCCCGTAGAGAGGGTAACTAAGGGCTTGTTGATTTTTTCAACAAAGATGCGGACGGAACCGGTGAGGATGGTATAAAACTCATCTCCGGGTTGATCTTCGCGACAGATATAATCCCCGACATGAAAGCGTTTAATCTTGCCGTTCGTGATTAACTGCCGTAACTGTTCAGAGGTTAGGTGTTGATAGTAGGGCACTTGTGCAAGAAGCTGAGGTAGATGGGGATGGTAGTCATAAACGGCGCGAATACAGGAGGCTTTTTTCTGCCATTTTTTCAAGGCGGTGAGTTCATAGGGGTTGTCTTTCGACTGGCTCACCTGGAAATTCAAGAGGTTGAGCTGTTCTTCCAAGCTTTGTTGGCGATCGCCCGTCTCTACCGCCATCTCGACAAACACTCTGGCCAATTCTCCCACTTCATCCTTACGTTCGGTTAAGCTCTCTAAGGTTTGGGGATCAAAGGACTTGGATTTAATTTGATTGGCGGCTTCACCAAATTGAAAAATCGGTTTAAGAACCCAGCGACTGACTCCTAAACCCACCCCTAGAGCCGCTAATAAAATCAAGGCTTCTAAAACCAGCGTAATCCGAGCCTGGATTTGCACTTGCTGCATAAAATCTTCTTCAGGGACGATCGCCACAATCAGCAAATCTAGACCTAAGCGATCGCGAAAGCTTTTGACTTGGAAATAGAGTTTTTTCCTTTGCCACCGAAAAGATGAGTTGATGGTACTTTCAACTTGAGAGAAGCTGCCCAATTCATCTAACAAGCTTTGGGCGATCGCCGCGATCAACTGGTTTTCACTCTCAGCAATATTCAATCCCCCTGAACTCTCCACTGCTTCTGCAATCACTTCAGGGTTAGAGCTGGCAATCAATAACCCTTGGCGATCGATAATTAAAGCTTGTCCCGTCTTACCAATGGTTAAAGTTTGCAGAAATTCGTTAATCTGGCCAAAGAGCAGATCGACCCCCAAAACACCAACGACTTCACCTTGAGGATCTTTAACCACTTGAGCCGCAGTAATGGCTAATTCTTGGCTATCAAAATCTCGATAGATATCACTCCAAATCGGTCGATCGGATGGCAGAGCCGCTTGATACCAAGGGCGACTTCGGGGATCGTAATTGGGAGTTCGTTGGACAATTTGGGTTGGCTGCCCCTCTGAAGTTGTTGCATAACTCATTAATGTAGAATTGGTCGTTTTTCCCGCTCTAGTTATTCCCACTTCTCCCGATTCAAGAATGGTTGCCCCCCGAAATTCACCTTCAGGATTACTAAAATAGAGACGGGTAACCCCCTCAAACATTTGAATTTGATGCCAAAAATAAGACTCTAACCGTGTTGAATTTCCCGGATCAAGAGTACCTAACGTAATACTTTGAAGATTGAGTTGATTGATGGTATGGGGAATCGATAGATAGTCCCGAAGGTTATTTTCTACATGAGCTGTAACGGTATTCGCAAGTTCCACAGAAACAATATTGACATTTTGTTTTGTATTTTGGAATAAAGCGATCGCAACCAATCCTACGACTAAAATAGACGGTGCAACAATGAGGATAGGAAGACGATATTTAATAGAAAAATTTTTAATCATTTTTTATCGGATTTTTTTGACGAATTCGTTGAGATTTTTGCTTTAATTTATCCCAATAGCTTAAGTTTAACTCTGGAGATCGATCCGAATCTTCTGAAGAGGAAATATTTGCTTTTTTTTGATAACTACTTAAGGACTCAATCCGTTGTTCTAATCGAGTTTGTCGTTCTTGAATTAACACAGCCATTTCTTCAAAAACACGACTAAACTGGCCGATTTCATCATTGCGTTTAACTAGGTCAATATTTTTTTGAGGATTAAACTTTTGATTTTTTACTTTTTTGGCAGTTGTATTCAAACGGAGTAGGGGAGATACCACCAATTGATTCATATTCCAAACCGCTAAAATACTGCCAATAAAGGCTGTCACCATCAGGAAGACTTGAATTCTGTTGTTTTGACCAGAGTTAAAGACATCAGACTCAGATAAAATGACAAGCGTTACCCAGTTTAAATTCCATTGGCTTTCAATGGGTTCCACCCACACCAAATACCGTTGATTATTTTGCACAAAAATCAAAGATTGAGCTTCAGAAATTAGACTAAAATCACTCAATTGACGAATTAACATTTCTCCAACTCCCTGAATTATTGGATCGGGGCTTTCTGTAATCATTAAATGAGTTTCGGATTCTGGATCGAGTACGGTTAATGGATCGGGATCGGAACTGGCAATAAATTGTCCATTTTGTTGAATAATTAAAATTTTTGCTGCTTTACTAATGGATAAATCACGGAGAAATTCATGGATACTATTGAGAAAATAATCGACTGCTACAACTCCAACTAAATTCCCTTGGCGATCGCGCACGGCTTGAGCGGCGGTAATGGCTAATTGGCGAGTGGTAAAATCTGGATAGACGGGACTCCAAACCAGATTATTGCTTTTCTCTGCTGCTTGATACCAGGGGCGAGTAGTTGGATTAAATACTGCGTTTTGATTTAGGATTTGACCTCGTTCCCCTCCTCGATTTAGGGTATAAGTAACCAATTGATAATCCGTTTCTTTCCCAGCATATGATTGAGAAAATCGCCCATTATCCCTAATTTTAACACCAACAAAATCTCGATTTGAATAGCCAAAATAAATGTTATTAATTGACGAAAACAATCGAATTTGATTATAAAAATGAAGGGTTAATTGCTGTGGATCGTTCCAGATTGATGGATTAGAGTGATAAGGATTTAAGCTCAGTTTGTGAATCATCTCTGGTTTACGAAGATTGATGCGAACTTGGCTTTTAATTTGATTCACAGATTCTCGCATCCAATTCCTGGAGAGTTCATGTACCGTTTGATCTCGATTATAAGTGGCAAGAAATCCAGTAAGTCCTAAAGTTGCAATTAAGGGCGTAACGGTTAAAATAGGAATGATTTTTTTCAAAGAAACCATAAATAGACCTGAGTAAATTATTCTTTATTTCTAATCCATTGAGCTTTACGCTTTAAGGCTTTAAAATAAGCAACTTCCAGCTCTTGGGCTTGGTTTAAGTTAGCATTTTGCATTCTGAGTTTTCGGACTTGTTCTGCCAAATTTTGTTGCCGAGAATCCACGACTTTAATCATTTCATCAAACCCCCGCGCTAGTTGCCCGATTTCATCCCCTCTGTGACTGATTTTCCGTAGCTTTTGAGATTTGATCGTTAAGTTACCCTCGGTCACTTGATTAACATTTTTGGCGATTTCTAAGATGGGTTGGGTCATTTTTTGGGATAAAATATAGACAATTAGCAATAAAGTTACTGAAACTAAACAGCCCCAAAGGAGTAAATTTTTGGCAATGGTTCCCGAAACTTGAAAGGCTTCTTCTCGCGTAATTTCTACCAGGATGGCTAAGTTTTTATCTTCTAGCCATCGGTAACTGCCAATCACTTCCACTTGTTGATGATTTTGATAAAAATCAATCCCATCTTGACCGGACATTACGGCATCAATTCCTGGACTGCGTACCCATTCATTGGCTAAGTCTGTATTTTGGGTATCGACCAAGCGATTTTCTTGTCCCTGTTTGCGGATTAAATAGGCTTCATCGGTTTCTCCAAGTCCGGTGGCTTCTTGCATAATTTCATGGATTTTTTCTAGGGATAAATCGACTGATAATACCCCTATTCTTTCCCCTTGCTCGTTGAGTAAGGGGGTGGCGAAGGTCATGGCAGTTTCCCGTGTAATGGGGGAAGTATATAAGGTGGGGCGAACGGTGTCTAGGTTTTCTTTCGTAAAATAAGTAACGGTATTTCCCAAGGGTTGGTAGTTCCCTTCTTCTTCTCCTTGAGTTGAGATCGATACGATGCCGCTATTGGTGGAGATGGATAAGGATTGGAATGTGTTTTCGGTTTCTAAAATGGTGTTGAAGTAATTCTGAAGCACTTGATAGGCTTGCCGATTGTTGGTGTTGAGATAGGTTTGATAGGAGTCGAAAATGGTGGGGCTTTGGGAGATCAATAAGATGGTTTTGTGTTGTTGGTAAAACCAGTTATCAATCTGATTTTCTTTAATCGAAATGACCACTTCCATTTGACTGGTAATGGATTTTTTGAGCAGTTCAACGGACTGATAGTAAATGACGATCGCCAATCCCACCACTGTGACGAGGGACAAGATGGAAAAATAACCCACATGCTGGATCAGTAAACTATTATGCCAACGTTTCATTCTGGTTTCCTCATGATGTCTTGTTCGTCTGCTCCCTCTGAGCCTACTGTTGCAATTGGGTTAAATGCCGTCTGCGCCAGGCAAAATGTAAGAGATTAATCCCCAGCTCTTGGGCGTTGCGAATTTTTTCTCTGGGTAACTCTAGTCCACTATCGAGTCCCCAGGCTAGGGATAAATCCCCGATCGCCAAAATGACCCCTCCCCAATTAAACAACCGCACCGGATTTTGCTTGATTTTCGGTAAAGCGCTAAATAAAAAGGGTTGGGTTTTAATCGGATGCCATGGGGATAATTGCCCCAAGTGAGTGCCAGACATGCCTAAATTGAGGGATAATTGTTCGATGGAGCCACAAATTTCTTCAATTTGGCGACTTAATTCTTGCTCACAGGCGGCTAATTCTTCGTTTAATTGGGTTTTTACGTCCTGTAACTCGGCAGTATCCCCAATATCGGCGATCGCCTCTAGGAGTTCTTGCTGAACAAAACTTAACTCGTCTACCTGGGTTTCTTCTTCCAATAGCTCAATGAAGATGACTCCCCCTAATCCTAAATAAGATCGTAAACTAGCCTGTTGAGCCTCATTGGTATTCAGCGCTTGCTCATAGCTTAAATAAATTAAATCATAGTTTTGCCAAGCCAATCCCTGACGAGCAGCCGTCGCTTCCCAAGACTCCTCAACCCCTTGGGAAATCTCTGTATTCCAAGTCACCGCATCAACCCCATCAATGCCTCGCATTCCCGGATCGAGAAGCTCAAAGGCTTGTAGTAAACAGGATAAATTAGAAGCGGTGAGGCGATCGCCCCCATTCCCCCCCTGCATATAAGCCACCTGTACCGTTCCTTGGGGGCGCACCCCCACAGGAGAACGATAGCGCAGATCCAACTGATTAATCTGCGGAGCAAATACATTCCCCGATGCAGATAATTGCACCGTTCCCGGAGAGAGCTGCAACCGGCATAATTCCACCTCTAAACCCGATGGCGGACTACTTTTTTCATCGATGCGGAACGTCTCCCGAACCAGTTCCGCCTCAGAAGTGCGCTGGAGAGTCTCCGGATCGACATAACTGAGAACCAAATACACCGTAACCGGCGTTTCCTTGGGGGTGAGAGCGATGCGAAAGGCGATCGCCTCATCTACAATAATCGGATTCCCCATCCGGTCAATAGCCATCCCCGGTTGCAACTCCACCCAGCGTCCATCTCGATACTGGGCCGGGATGTCCTCCGGTGCTGGAATTACCTTCACCCCCAAACCATAGACAATTCCAGGTTGATGGAGCGCTTGATAATACAAATTCTGGCGCTGTCGATGGTAATCATGGGCCCGTTGCCAACGATGAGCATTCAGCAGCAAACCATCCTGAACAACCAACCGCTCTAGGGGAACAGGGTAGGGAAACTCTGTCCCGCTTCCCGAATCAGCAGATAACGTCACAAGCCTTACTCAATCGAGATCTGTAAGAGATAGTATGACCATAAAACTGTCATCTTAAGACAAAAATTAAAACTTAATTAACTTTTGCCCTATCCACCTAACCCATGTGCAACTCATAGGTACAAAATGCCGGTTTTTGCTGCACAATCACCTGACGCACCAAAGCCTCATCCACTGACCCCGGAGGATCGGGTCGCAAATGTACCCGAAAATGGAACGGTTGTCCGCCCCCCAAGAGGGCATCTTGTCCTAAAATCGAATTGCCCAAAACCAAGCCTTGACTAAAGGTTTCTAAAATTGCAATATGTTTATCTTCCTCCCGTTCCACCTCTTCATCTAAGGGTAAACCCGTAGCCAAATGTAAATAGAGTCGCAATCCCCTGCGAGTGCCTCGCCAGCGATAAATCTCTAGGGCATGGCGAATGAGCGATCGCTGTTGCTCTAAACTCAAATAAGACTGCAATTCCCAACCCACCCAATGGGCCAAAAACGGCAGCATCGATTCAGGAGCCGTCAACGGGTCGAGATAAGCCGATAAACTCCCCATCATCTGCACATCCGGGTTAAACGTTTCCTCAATAATCTTCAAAAACCGCCCCACAAAATCCACTTCCCGATAGATTTGGGGCAAAAAGTCTAAATACTTAGATTGGGGACGCACATAAAAGTTAATATCCGCCACATCAATCAATTGGCTGGCTGTTCCCGGAACTGCGCCATAAACTTGAAGCCGACCACTATAATTAATCCGTAAACTCGAATCTTCTCTTAAGGCGAAAAACCCTTCAAAAAAATCATCCGGGGGTTGAAATTCTAGCACAATATCTTCAGTCGTTCCCGGAGCAATTTGGGGATGTTCGGTCTCGCAAGAATACCAAGCTTGGGGTAAATTTCCCCGAAATTCTAGGGTCACACTCAGGGGTTGTTCTCCAGGATTTCCCAGTTTCACCATAAGCTGGCTCAGTTCTCCCGGAATTAGCATTAAAGGAATACCTTCCGGGGCTAAAGGGTCATCCAGAAATTCTGGGTCTGCATCCGGCAGACGCATGGGAATCACATCAAAATAAAGAGGACTAGAACGGGCAAGAGTCATGGGTTTGATTGACTAGAAATTTCATACGGATGGACTGATGTCACTACGAGTGGGGGATTGACACTAATGTTAATAAAAAGTCATAGAAATATTCCGTTTTTGGATCTCCTCTAAAGCATGATTAGAAAATGGGTAATTCATTACTCGATGATATTAATCATGTGATTCGATCGCAGATTCGGATCGGCCCAGGAACAAATGAGACCGGTGGGGCCGGGGTCAACGAGGGGGACGGGTTGGCTTCTAATCCATTGGCCAGCCGTGGATAGACGCAGTTCAAACAGTTGCACGGCTCCTAAACGGCGAATACCGGGGACTTGTTGCAACAGGGCGATCGCATCGGACATATAGGCCGGTTGACCCAGGGGCCACCCATTCCCCCCTGGGCCGCCGTTCAGGGGGTTAAAGAACCGATACAGGGTCACATTCAGGGCGTGGAGTACCTCGGTTTGGGCTTCTGGAGTGCGATAGGCCGGGTCTAGGGCAACTTCGGTTTGCACGGAGAGTCCCACATAATCGGGTTCTAAAAGTTCGACTTGCACGCCCAGTAAGCGCCTCTCATCTAGGTAAGTCATTAGTTTACGGTGCAGGGGAGGATTGAGGCGAAATTGTTCCGGAGGGATGCCGACTCCCTGTTCGATCGCCTGTCGGTTGCTGTCAGGAACCACCAAGAGCTGTACGGTTCCCGGTTTTTTGGGGTCGGTGGGTAAGCAGGTGGCGCGGGCGATCGCCCCATCTGAGCCTAAAATGGTCAGAGATTCAAAGTCTTCTGGAGTCACCGCGCGATCGCGAGTTCGCAACATTTGCGGCACGCGCATGGCTGCTTGTTCAATGGTTTCTGCTTCTGTTCCCTGGCGAGCGGGGATCAGGTTCACCACATTTGCTACATAGGGAACCGCAGATTTCAGGGTGTTCAGACTGCGAGGTTCCACATTGCCGCGCAGACCTCCCCCCGTGCGATAGCGGCTCATTTGCACGGTTGCACCCCTGGGGGGAATGGCTCCATATTGGTGTTCCATGGTTGGAGGTTGGATCAGGGGGCGATCCTGTCCCCGTTGCAGAATGGCGCGGATATCTTTGGCTTGTTTGAGTTGGGCCGGTTCCCGGATCAGGGGGCCAAACTGGAGCGTACCGGTGAGGGAGTCGATCAGATAATGGCGATCGCCTGGACTCGACTGAGAAAAATCGGTTACCTCTTCCCACCGTTGGGGGGTTTCCCCGGTCGGGGTGACGATCAGATATTCATCTTCTTGGCGATCGAGAATGGGCGATCGCCGCAATTGGAAGATTTGCCCCGGCTCCCCATTACTATTGCCGAGTAGGTCATTTTCGATCGTTTCACATTGGGTCGCTTCTGTGGTTCCACCGATGGCTTTCACCCCAATACCGATAATTTGCGGCGATCGCGTGTAAGCGGGTTGAGTCAAGCGCGGGGTAGCATAGACACAGCGCAACCATCGCCCTTGATAGGCCGTAAATTGGGCGACCGGGAACGTTAAGGGTAAATGTAAGGTAATATCCACCCCTTGCAGGGCATTCCCCCCCCGTTGGGCAATATCGGCAAAGCTAAAGCCTTGGGTTTCATCGTCTGACTCTTCCAGCAGTACCGGCTGCCAATACTGACCATTCCAGGCTTCCCACCGTCGCGGGGGGTCGGTGGGGTCGATACCGGTGGGGGTGGCTTCTTGGCCTTTGAATGTGAGAATAATTACATTACCATCTAAGGATTCTTGGGGATCAAAGACCAGATAGAAACAGTTCCCCGGTTGCGGTTGGGCGTTGAAAACCGGCAGTTCCGGGCCTGACCATTCCCTGGTGGGGGTAAGGTTCCAGAGGTTGGTGAAGCGATCGCGTAAAATTTGCGGCGTTTCCTCGATCTGGTCGGCTCCCAGGAAATGGTTAATTTGGGGATTACCGATGGTTAGGGGGCGATCGGTACTAAACACAATCGGTTCGAGTTGGGGATTGCGTTCCGTCGCTACTTCAATCCCCGCCGGTATCGTATACGACTCCGGCAAATCCGACACCAAATAAAACGTCACTTCTGTGGTAGCTGGATGCGGCGGCTCTAAGCGAATACCGAGCAACTCTAAGAATAAAATATAATTGCGCCGAGGCAGTTGATTAAACCGCAACAGCATTTGATGGGTTAACCAGGCAAACAGTTCAATCATCGTAATGCCTGGATCGCTAGGATTATGATTCGTCCACTCCGGACAATAGCGGGGAATTCTCAGCAGACATTCTTCGATTAAATCTTGATATTCTCGGTCATCTAAATTCGCTTTCGGCAATTTCGGTAAGAAGTCAAAAACCATAATCTATTCCTGTCTGCAAAAATTCTGGTCAATCTAGTTTAACGCTCAATTGGGCGAATTTTTAGCAGTTCTTCACTGGCACGGCGAATCGAATCTAGGGTTCCTGGATTAATTAAACCGTAGTAGTCGAAGACATACACCTGTTGGGTTTTCACCGCTTTGAGTTCTGACCAAAATCCCTGGGATTCTAACTCTTTTAAGGGAGATTGGCGACCAAACTCGATTACAATTAGAATATCAGGATCGATTTGTAAGATTTTTTCTGGGGAGAGGGTAATATAGCCGCTAATGGGGGCATTTCCCTGTAGGTTGGCCGTGACATTCTCAAAGTTGAAGCGGTTTAAAAGATCCCCAGACCAGCTATTTTTATTCGGCGATAGGATGGGCTGGGTACTGGCCAGAATTAAGGTGGCCGGGCCAGGGGAGGTCGAGGGAGGAATTAAGGTTTGATATTGGCTTAAAAGCGGTTGAGGGTCAACATTAATGGCTGAGGCGATCGCCTCCGTCAATGATTCTAAGCTCTCCCAACTCTCTAAAGCAGCTAAATAGGTCTCAATATTCAGCTCTGCTAACCGATCGGCAATGCGATCGTGAAACCCGGTTGCTCCAATGACTAGATCGGGTTTCAGAGCAATAATTTTCTCTAAACTCGGCGCAGTTTGCCCCTGACTGACAGCAGGGATCTGGGCAAACCGGGGGTCATTCTCTAGTAAGGGACTGCCGGGAATACCCACTAATTTGGAAGCGTCTAACCGGTGCAAAATATCCGCAGACAGAGAGGTTAAGGCAACCACTCGCTCGACCCGTTCTGTTCTGATTTCTTCTGGAGAACTAAGGGTTGTTTCTGCTGGGGGAGAACTCTGGGGTTGAGTACAGGCAAATAGACTCAAACTCAGACAGATGGCTAAACCGACTCTGAGCCACCGAGTATATTTGTGCCTGTTCCTCAACATGGCTCGATCGCTCCTACATCTGAGATTGCAGATAATTTTGCAACCCAATTTTCTCAATCAATCCCAATTGTTTCTCTAACCAGTAGGCGTGATCTTCTTCCGTATCGGCTAGAATCACTTTTAAGATTTCGCGAGTTTGATAATCTTGTTGGGTTTCGCAAACGGCGATCGCCTCTTTCAAATCTCCTACGACCCGATACTCTAAATCTAAGTCACTTTGCAGCATTGCTGGCACAGTCGAGCCAATGTTCAGCCCGTCCTGTTGGGACAGATCTGGAGTCGTTTCTAAAAACAATAACCGCTTAATAATCGCATCCGCATGTTGGGTTTCTTCCTGCATTTCATGATCGATGCGCTCATAGAGCTTATTCAATCCCCAATCGTCATACATACGAGAATGGGTAAAATACTGATCCCGTGCGGCGAGTTCACTTTTGAGTAGTTTTTGCAGTTGGGCAATAACTCGATCGTTCCCTTTCATCTTTTAATTCTCACTCAATCCTTTAACTGATTATTTTCCCATCGCTACCCCTGAGTCAGGGGAACGTCCTTACATCATCGATTGCAAGTAATTTTCTAATCCTGAATTTTCGATCAGCCATTGTTGGGATTCGAGCCAATCAATGGACTCTTCTATATCCTCTAGAATTTCTTCTAGCATATCCCGACTAATATAGTCCTGAACCGATTCGCACAGTTGAATCGACCGTTGCAGATCTGCACGTATTTCTTGGTACATCGTCAGATCGTTTTGCAACACTTCCGGCACGGTTTCACCGATGAGCAGTTTACCTAAATCTTGCAGATTGGGTAAACCTTCCAGAAATAAAATCCGCTCAATCAGCTTATCGGCATGTTTCATCGCTGTAATCGATGCCTTATACACTTTATCGTTGAGCTGATGAAGTCCCCAGTTTTTGCAGATTCTGGCATGGAGGAAAAACTGGTTAATTGCCGTCAATTGAAGCTTGAGAGCTGCATTTAATTGGGTTTTAACATTGGGGTCACCCTGCATTCGTGTTCTCCTAACTGATGGATTGCTCTTCGATCCAGAGTAGGTCTGGGTTTCGAGCTGTCTTCGCTCATCGTACTTGACTTCTGAGGGGCTGTCAATGCATAATAGGAAGTGTTACTTGAGAATTGTTTTCATTAACTTAATCTTAAGTTAAGCAAGTTATACTCAATCTAGTGGAGGCAGTGAACCTGGATGTACATTTGTATCTGTCATGCAGTTACAGACCGTGAAATTCGCAAGGCGGTCGCCCAAGGAGCCTGTTCTGTCGATATGGTCTGCGATCGCCTGAAAGTCTCCAGTAGTTGTGGTCGTTGTTGGGAACATGCCCATCAAGTGGTTGAGGAAGCGATCGCGGAACATCAAGCCCCTGTAGAAATTACATCTATTGCCCGTAAACCTCAAGAGGTCTATGGCGATCGCCGTAAAGCTTCTTAAAAATGGTTCGCCATTTGTTGCACTTAAATCTTAATAAGAAAATAATCTTTCATCTGCCTATTGAGTAAGAGTAACTATCCAGGGTTGGAATATCTCCAGCCATTGGGGGCGACTCACGACCCAGGTAGGATAGAGAGAATAATGATAATCTTCACCCGGTATCAAGGGAAACGGAGCCGTCTGGTTTAAGGGAACCCAGACGGCTCCAGCACCATGGGGGATTGGCGGTGAATTAGGCTTTCGCAGCACAAAGGGCAGCGCCAATCAAGCCCACTTCCTGATTGGTAACAATATAAATGGGAATTTGTTGGAGTAGTCTGGACATCCGGCCTTTATTCAGGAACGCTTGTAAAAACTGGCCATCGGTCATCAGGGATAAGTTTTTGGCGGCCACTCCTCCAGCAATATAGAGTCCTCCGTAGGGGAGTAACTTGAGGGCTAGATTTCCCGCTTCTGCGCCATAAGCCTCGATAAAGATATTCATGGTTTCTTCACTGAGGCGATCGCTCTTTTGTTGGGCCGATTGAGAGATCGCGGCGGCCGGATCGATGGCTGTCTCAGTATTCTCTTTACCCATCTGGGACTTCCAGGTTTTAAACACCTGGATTAACTCGCTGGATTCTTCAGCCCATTGGCGATCGCGCAAAAACTCGTAAATAGCCACAATTCCCATACCAGAAACCACCCGCTCTACCGAGACCCGCTCCCATTGGTACTTCTCTAACAAATAGTGCAACAAATCCGACTCTAGAAGATTACGAGGCGCAAAATCAGTATGACCCCCTTCGCAAGAAAACACCTGATAGTTTCCGCCAGCATCGGGAGTCAAAAAGCCTTCTCCTAAACCCGTTCCTGCACCAATGACCGCGATCGGGGCTTGGGGTTGGGGTTGGGCTTCCTGTAGACAATAGAGATCCTCCTGGCCGAGGCCCAAAATGCCGTAACCAATCGCGGCAAAATCATTAATCAAGCTCACCTGTTGTAGATGTAACTCTTCTTGCAGGCGATCGCCCTGGAGATGCCAAATCAGGTTAGTTAATTTCGCTTCATTCTTTTCCACTGGGCCGGCGATCGCAAAACAGGCCCGTTCCGGATATCCCCGATCTGCTCCCTCTTCCCGCAAAAACTGGTTCACGATCGGAACCAAATCCCCAAACTCCTGACTGGGATAACTCTGCTGGGCCAAAACCTGCAACGGCTCCCCCTCTGAGGACTGTTCCACCAGTCTGAGAATCGTTTTCGTACCGCCAATGTCACCCGCTAATAATACCGTCATTTTAATTAAACCGAACTCTACTTTCACGAGAACTCAAATGGGAAGTATCCCCATTTAACTCCATAACCGAGCGATCGCCCTCCCTAACCACCTTGACCAAAGCGCATAAGGAAGCCTTCACATCTGCTCCTCTCACCCCATCCACTAATCCCATGGCCATTCCTAACACAGATGCACCATGGCCGACAAACAACAAATCCTCATGAGCAAACCGATCCGCTAATGCTTTGATCGTTTGTCCTGCACGGGCAAAACATTGGGTCTCAGTTTCGGGATAGGAAGGTGTTCCCTGAATAGGAAGCTCTGGATCGATACGCGGAAACTGGGCCGCCAATTCTGATAATGACCGAGTTTCCGGCATATGTGTCATCCACTCTGGATTTAACCACTCTCCCAACCCCCAATGCAAGCCTACCGGTAAATCCAGAACCTCCGCCACTCCATGGGCCGTTTGCACCGTTCGCAGAAAGGGGGAAGCAAAAATCCGGGTAATGCGTTCTGATTGTAACCGATGAGCTAATTCCTGAACTTGAATCAAGCCATCTTCAGATAAGGGGGGATCGTAGGGGCGATCGGCCGTATTAAACCACTCTGGATTGACAAAATCCAAGCGGTTCGCATGTCGTGCAATCCAAATCGTTTGAGCCATGATTTCAATTAAAAATTAAACTTAAAAATTACAGGTCATCGTCTATTTTTGTATCCGTAGCCTCCCCATCTTCTAGGTTTACGAAGAAGTTTGATCGAAAGAACCAGAGGCATAATCATCTAAATCAGCACTATTTTCTAACCTTAACCCCTGGGGGGTTTTGACAATGATGTTATCACCTCCCAAGGCTTGGGCCTCCGCTAGAGCTTCTCCAGCCGTAACAATTAAGGTCACTTCCGTATCATCATTGCGAGGGACGGCACTACTAACTCCTAAGCTAACGGTAATATAGGGGCTGATGGGGGAATTCGGATGCACTAATTTTAGGCTACTGATCTCTGAGTGGATATAGGTCGCCACTTGCATGGCTCCTTCCACATTCGTTTGAGGTAATAAAATGGCAAACATCTCTCCCCGATAGCGAGCCACCATATCGGCTGGACGTTTAACCACCGAGCAAATGGCATCGGCGATCGTTTTTAAGCATTCATTACTGGTTTGGGAACCGTAGCTATAGACATAGGGCTTAAAATAATCGACCCGACAGACAATCAAGGATAGGGGTTTTAAGTCCCGTTTCATCCGTCGCCATTCTTGTTCAATATATTCGTTAAAGCGGCGGCGGTTGGGCAGTTGGGTGAGGCGATCGAGAAGAGTAAGATTTTTAACTTGTTTGTTGACCGCTTCAAGTTCTTGACGAGTTGCCCATTCTAGATGAGAAAGTCGCTCATATTGATAAATAATGAAATAACAGACTAGACCAATCATGGCCAAAAAGAGAAACGATTCCACGTTAATGGCGTGGGATAAGTCACTGGGGGGAAAGCGAAAAATCCAGCGATTCAGGCAAAAATAGGCAATGACAACCGCTTGAGAGATGATATGAATCAGCCAAAAGACAGGAATGGCAGTGGCTTGCATGACAAACATCACCAGCCACATTTCTGGATTAAATTCGGAAACTCCAGCAACGGTTCCCAGAATCTGGGGTAATAGGGTGACTGACCATGATAATCCCAGGAATAGGAGGCTAGGATGACGGCGACCAAATTGGGTTTTTTGTAATCCCCAACAGCCTAAAAGGGCAAATAGGCTGGTGATGCGAGCGCCAAGAAGTTGACTGGCAAATTGCTCACCATGGAGAATGGCTTCAAATAAGGCTAAGGCAAACACTCCGCCCAGGGTAATCCAGATGGTTGGCTGAAGACGGGCTAGGATCTGGAATTGTCGCCATCCGGGTTCAATGTGTGAGTTGATAGGCGAGTTACTTGCCCCAGGGATTTTGCGGTCTTCTGAGGGGGC
Organism: Roseofilum halophilum BLCC-M91; assembly: GCF_030068445.1. Classification (GTDB taxonomy): domain Bacteria; phylum Cyanobacteriota; class Cyanobacteriia; order Cyanobacteriales; family Desertifilaceae; genus Roseofilum; species Roseofilum halophilum. Next base: position 22,189 of record NZ_JAQPOK010000090.1, read on the forward strand.
TGAGTCGGTTGGAGAAGATGATTTTGGCTTAGATCCCTGATTCATGGTTTTAGGCTATCCGATCGCCATTTCCGTAAGGGAAGGTTGAATCGGTTTTTGAGAGTTTACATTAAGCTAGGTTCTCAGGTACAGGCTGGATTAACTCAAGAGCAATAGGTCATAGATTACAATTTTAGCTGAAAGGTTGTTCTCTCTGACGATTTTGAGAACAGGATGTGTTTAGGTTTCGGTATGGTGAATATTAATCAAGAATTTCAACAGGCTTATCAGTACCAGCGAGAGGGGAGTTGGGATGCTGCTCGCCAGGGATATGAACGAGTTTTAGAACTTGACCCCCAACATATTAGTACCCTGGTTAATTTAGGAGTTTTATATAAAAAACAGGGGGAGTATGGGCAAGCGGCGCGGTTATATGAGCAGGTGTTGCAACACAAACCGAATCATGTGATTGCACATTATAACTTGGCGTTGGTTTATGAGCTACAGGGGCGCTTATCGGAGGCGGTGCGCCATTATAGCCATGGGTTGTTGTTTCAACCGACGGATGAAAATTTAGGGAAACATCTTCAGCAGGCGTTGGTTGCTGTGGGAAGCTTTAAGAGCGATCGCCCTTTATATGAGCAAGCTTTGCATCAGGTTTCCCTGAGTTTGCCTTCTTTGATGGAGTTGATTAATTTTCTGCGCCGGGAAGAGTATTTAGAGGTGGCGATCGCCCTTTTGCAGGTGGCGATCGAGCAATATCCTGAGCGATCGGCACTCTATTCTCTCTCTGGCGGGATTTATAATCAGATGGGCAATTATGCTGAGGCGATGAAGTGCTTTGAACAGGCGCTTGAGCGCTCTCCTGAAGAGCCGAATTATCTTCAATCTCTAGGGATCACGTTCGCCAAACAAGAACAGTGGGAAGCCGCTCAACCCTATCTGCAACAGGCAGTTACTCTTGCGCCTAATTTGCGTAAAGCCCAGCGATGGCTGAATTTTGTCAATGTTGTCTGCGGCGATCGCCCTCAAGTTGAATTTAACAGCCACAATCAAGCGATCCAATTCCAGATTACGGGTAAAAATCTGGATGTGGAGTTAACCCAGGTCAACGATCGCCAGTTTTACGAGCAGCCCGAACTCGATTTTATCAATGAGACACTCAGGCGGCGATCGGTTATTGTCGATGTGGGCGCAAATTCTGGTAACCACCTGGTTTATTTTGCCAAAATCTTAGGAGCAGAAACCGTCATTCCCATCGAATTTCAACCCGATATTATTGCCGCTCTCAAAACCAATATTGCCCTGAATCAGATTACCAATGTAGACCTCTCTAAATTAGGCTATGCTGTCGGTAAAACTCCCGGTCGCGCCCAACTGCAAAACCATCCCACGGGCGATCTCTGTTTAACTGAACTGAAGGAAGACCCCAATGGAGCCGTAGAAGTTTTACCCCTGGATCGGTTGATTGCCTCTAATATCGATTTCATTAAAATGGATGTCCAAGGATTAGAAATTGAAGTGTTAGAAGGAGCTGAAGGGCTGTTGCAGCAATTTCAACCCGATGGACTCATTGAAGTCACCAAAAGAAATCAACCCCTGTTTTTGAGTTTCTTAGAGCGGATCAATTATCAAATTATCAAAGAGTTTCGAGAATGGAATTATAGCAACTTTTATATTCAGTCTAGGGTTCAGTAAGATTGACATACCGCACTTTGCGCTCTCGGTGGCGGATATTCAAACCCCGATTCTTTCATTGAAGTGAGGGAAAAATTGGCGATCGGCTAAAATAGATCAATTTCTAGCCCATTTCTATGATACTAAGAGGTCAAGATGGTACAGACACCAACCGTACCGGAAACGGAAACCCTATTACTAGAGTTACCCAAAACTCTAAAGCTCTATGTTACCCAAGAACAGTTTGAAATTCTAGCCGCCAGTAATCGAGAATTACAACTAGAAAGAACAGCAAACGGAGAATTAATCGTGAATCCACCAACGGGCTGGGAAACTGGAGAACAAAATAGCAGTATTTCTGGCGAGTTGTATCTATGGTGGCGCAATGCAGGTGAACCGGGGAAAGTGTTTGACTCATCGACTGGATTTATTTTACCCAATGGCGCGAATCTCTCTCCTGATGCATCTTGGGTGAGTCAAGAGCGTTGGGATGCACTCAATGAGGAACAAAAGAGAAGCTTTGCTCATATTTGTCCCGATTTTGTGGTGGAATTAAGATCGCACTCAGATACCATGAAATCCCTGGGAGAGAAAATGCAAGAGTATCTGGATAATGGAGCCAGATTGGGTTGGCTAATCAATCCAAAAACCAGAAAAGTGGAAGTGTATCGAGTCGGTTTAGAGGTGGAAGTATTGTCAAATCCAACTGAGTTATCCGGTGAGGCAGTTTTGCCGGGTTTCGTTTTAGAGCTGCATCGGGTGTGGGATTAGGGCGATCGCGTTAGGGAAACGGAGTTTTATCGCCCCCATGCCCCATCCTGTACAATAGGGTAAAAAGTTGACCCTTTTTAACGTTTAATTTTACACTTGATTTTAATGAACAGGATCGAAACCCTAGAAACTCAACTCTATTACCTCCAACAGTTTGCCGATCGCCTCGTCAATACCCAACTGGCTCACCTCAATGTCGTTAGCATTGGTCTCATTTTTATCGCCGGACTACTGACAAGCTTAACCCCCTGTATGCTCTCCATGCTCCCCCTCACCGTAGCTTACATCGGCGGCTACGAAACCGAAAACCGTCTACAATCAGCCCTTCAATCCCTATGGTTTGCTGCCGGTTTAGCCACTACCCTCGCCCTTCTAGGAGTCGTCGCGGCGATCGTCGGTCAAGTCTATGGGCAAATTGGTATCGGATTACCCATAATAGTCAGTATTATCGCCATCCTCATGGGACTCAACCTCCTAGAAGCCTTACCCCTACAATTGCCCGCGTCTGGGGGCATGGATTGGATCTCCCCCAACTTCCCCAACAGCGTCCGCTCCTACCTGATCGGCTTAACCTTCGGCTTAGTCGCCTCCCCCTGTAGCACCCCCGTACTCGCCACCCTCCTGGCTTGGATCTCCACCACCCAAAACCCGATTCTCGGTAGTGGTTTACTCCTCGCCTATACTGCGGGCTATGTCTCTCCCCTGGTACTGGCGGGAACCTTCACCGCTTCGATTAAAAAACTTTTAGCCCTCCGGCAATGGTCAGGATGGATTACTCCGACCAGTGGCGTGTTATTAGTAGGATTTGGGGTAATTTCGCTCCTGTCTCGTCTTGTCCCGATTAGTTGATTTTCTGATGACTTCCGATCAAAATGCTTCTGCTCCCCTCCCCTTCCATCCCCTGCAATGGTGGAAAAAACAAGTGCTGCCCACCTTAGCTGATTTACGGTTAGCGATTATTCTGCTGTTGGCGATCGCCCTCTTCAGCATTTCCGGTACAGTCATAGAACAGGGGCAATCTCTCGAATTTTACCAAACCAACTACCCCGAAGACCCCGCCCTATTCGGCTTCCTCTCCTGGAAAGTCCTCTTAACCATTGGCTTAGATCATGTCTATAGCACCTGGTGGTTTTTGGCGCTGCTCGTCTGGTTCGGCTCAAGTTTAACCGCTTGCACCTTTACTCGCCAACTGCCCACCCTCAAAGCGGCTAACCGGTGGAGCTATTACAAAACGCCCAAACAATTCCAAAACCTGGCGCTCAGTACCCAACTCAATCAAGGCTCGAATGACCGCCTAGAACCCATCCTAAAACAATACGGGTATCGCGTCTTTCGGGAAGGCGACATGCTTTACGCTCGCAAAGGCATTATCGGTAGAATTGGCCCCATTGTTGTTCATGCCAGTATGCTGATTATCCTAGCTGGATCGATTTTAGGCTCTATGACCGGATTTATAGCCCAAGAAATCATTCCCAGTGGCGACACCTTCCAGATTAAAAATATCATTGAAGCCGGGCCCTTCGCCCAATCCCAAGTCCCCAAAGATTGGTCAGTGCGCGTGAATCGCTTTTGGATTGACTATAGTCCAGAGGGCAGAATTGAGCAATTCTATTCCGATTTATCCGTCTTAGATAACCAGGGAGAAGAAGTTAAGCGCGAAGAAATCCATGTCAATCAACCCCTGCGCTATCGGGGGGTAACCTTGTATCAGGCCGATTGGGCGATCGCATCTGTTAAAGTCAGACTCAATAACTCTCCCATCTTCAAAATTCCCATGGCTCAACTGCCGATTCAAACTGAGGGCAGAATTTGGGGAACCTGGATACCCACCAACCCAGATATGAGCGAAGGAGTCGCCCTAGTCACCAAGGATTTACAGGGAACTCTCGTGGTTTACGATAACCAGGGACAACTCATCGGAACCGTGCGCCAGGGCATGGACATCGAGGTTAATGGCGTGACGCTAAAAGTCCTAGAAGTCATTGGCAGCACTGGATTACAGATCAAGTCCGACCCTGGTATTCCCGTCGTTTATACCGGATTTGGGCTATTGATGATCGCCGTCGTGATGAGTTATTTTTCCCACTCTCAAATCTGGGCCTTACAAAGTGGAGATAACTTTTACGTGGGTGGAAAAACGAACCGCGCTCAAGTCACCTTTGAACAAGAAGTGCTGAAAATCCTTGACCAAGTTCAGGAGGATACACCATCACCTGGTGAACTACCCACACTGACCTGACGGTACAGTATGGGCTTCCAACTTCTCGATCGCCCAGATTGTAGCGTGCATCCAATCATGGTATAGTTGATACAATTTTTGCCCAAAGAATAACGACATTAAACCATGGACTTATCCAATAATAATACCGCGAAAAATCTCGAAGCTGCCTTTGGTGGGGAATCAATGGCCAACCGTAAATATTTATTTTTTGCCGAAGTGACCAAAAAGTTAGGGATGACAGAACTGGCTAAACTGTTTAGAGAAACGGCGAATCAGGAAACTGAACATGCTTTTGCCCATTTTCGCTTAATCCATCCCGAACTGGTGGTTGACGATCCCGCATCGTTGACAGAAGAACAAAAAAAGGCGATCGCCTCCCGGTGCTTAGAATTAGCTATTGAAGGGGAAACCTACGAATACACCACCATGTATCCCGAATTTGCCGAAGCGGCAAGAAGCGATCGCGACAGTGACGCAGTAGCTGAATTTGAAGCTCAAACCCAAGAATCCCAAGAACACGCCCAAATCTTCCGTAAAGCAGCCCACAATTTCGGCTTACTCACCAGCATTGAACAGCATCATGCCCGACAATATACGGATGCTATGAGTGTTTTAGAGGGTGAAACGGTGACGAAAAAAGCCCCCAGCGATGAAGAAGCAACCCAAAAATGGATTTGTCGTCAATGTTCGATGATCTACGATCCCGTCAAAGGCGATCCCGATTCTGGAATTGCTCCGGGAACTCCGTTTGCTGCCATTCCCGATGATTGGACTTGCCCCATCTGTGGAGCGCAGAAAAAGCTATTTGTTCCCTATGAAGAACCTGCCGCAGCTTAGGAAAGCCCGTAGTGTTGTAACCAGATGAGGCTATCTTTATACCATTTCTTTAGCATTTTTGTTCTGTTGGTGCTGCTCGGCCTCCTGTGATGGGGTATCCTAAGTAACGATCGCCATAACCGATCCGGTCAACACTAATCACTGAATGAGAGGAAATCCATGACAGAGCCATCTCACGGGACTAAACTGAATCCTAGCTCTAGCTTTAGCGTCAAAATGCGGGTTAAACTCCAAAATCGTACCGGCGCTCTAGCTAGAGTGACTGGGGCTATAGCATCCGTTGGGGGAAGTTTAGGGGAAATTAATCTTGTAGAACGCACCCTTGATTTTACCCTGCGGGAAATTACGGTTGATGCTGGGTCAACGGAACAAGCGGAAGAAATTGTACAAGGGATTAAAGTTCTACCCAATATTGAAGTGCTGGAAGTGTCGGATCAAACGTTCGATCTGCATAAGGGCGGGAAGATTACTATTGAGAGCAAAATAGCTATTAAAGGCCAGTCGGACTTGGCCATGGCCTATACTCCTGGAGTGGGTCGCATCTGTAAGGCGATCGCCGAAAATCCGGAAAAAGCCTTTGATTTAACCATTAAAAGCAACACTATTGCCATTGTTACCGATGGTAGCGCCGTCTTGGGATTGGGGAATTTGGGCCCCTTGGGCGCTTTGCCGGTGATGGAAGGAAAAGCCATGCTGTTTAAGGATTTTGGCGGACTCGATGCTTTTCCGGTTTGTCTGGATACCCAGGATACAGAAGAAATTATCGAAACCGTAAAACGGATGGCTCCGGTGTTTGGTGGGGTGAATTTGGAAGATATCAGCGCTCCCCGATGCTTTGAAATTGAACGCCGTCTGAAGGAAGAGTTGGATATTCCCATTTTCCATGATGACCAACATGGAACGGCGATCGTCACTCAAGCTGCCCTCTATAATGCCCTGAAATGGGTGAAAAAGAGCCTGGAAGAGGTGCAAATTGTGATTAATGGGGCCGGGGCTGCTGGGGTGGCGATCGCCCATCTTTTGCAAGAAGCCGGAGCGAAAAACATCGTCATGTGTGACTCCAAGGGGATTTTGTCTAAACAACGATCTGACCTGAATGCCGCCAAACAGGAGTTTGCAGTGGCTGAATCGGGGTCTTTAGCCGATGCCATGAAAAACACCGATGTGTTTATTGGGGTGAGTGTGCCAGGGGTGCTGACTCCGGGAATGGTGAGTACCATGGCCAAAGATGCGATCGTGTTTGCTATGGCTAACCCCATTCCGGAAATTCAACCGGAGCTGGTTAGTGATGATGTGGCAGTGATGGCTACCGGACGCAGCGATTATCCGAATCAAATCAACAATGTGTTAGCCTTCCCTGGGGTATTTCGCGGCGCTTTAGATTGCCGCGCTCGCAGTATTACCCGCAAAATGTGCATTGAAGCAGCAGGGGCGATCGCTTCTTTAGTCAGTCCCACGGATCTGAGTCCCCATAACATCATTCCTTCTGTATTCGATTCTCGCGTTGCTCCTGCCGTATCTGCGGCTGTGCAACAAGCTGCCCGGGCCGAAGGGGTTGCCCAGTGTTAAAAGAGTAGGGAATGGGGGAATGGGGGGACGCGGGGACGCGGGGACACGGAGACGCGGGGATGCAGGGACATGGAGAACTCCCTATTGCCTATTGCCTTCCCCCCTTGGGGGGACAGGTTTGCCCCCATTACCTATTACCTATTACCGCGCGAAGCGCTATAACTATGAAAACTGCTTTCCATTGGATCGGTACTACTGTTAGCACTCTTATTCTTGGCTCTCCCTTCGTCGCTTGGGCAGGGCCAACGCTATACTACGAGAAATTATGGTTAGACCTGTCGGTTTCGGCTTGTTTACAGAAAGCAGAACAGGCGATCGCCTTGACGGAGGTTCCCATCTTAAATGTCAATGCCAGCCGCGTGTTGGCTGTCAGTCCTACCGTCTCCGTGGCGATCGACTGTGAGGCGATCGACAATCAAACCCGCAGTATCATTATGGTCAGTAGCGATGGCAATGAACCCATGACAGCCATTAACCTAACCCAAACCTTAAAAGAAGCCATGAGCCAAATCAATCATAAAGATCCAGATTCAAACTAAATCCCGGCAATATGGATTCCCCAGACAATTCTGTAGGCAAACTTCGCACCTCTACTTCCCTTTGTGGCCGATAAATTTCCACCTCTTGCTGTTGGGGATTAATCAACCATGCCAATTGTACCCCCGCATCCATATATTCCCTCATTTTGGCACGCAACTGTTCTAAACTATCCGTTGCCGACCTTAATTCGATGACAAAATCGGGCGCAATTGGCGGAAATTTCCGTCGTTGTTCGGGGGTTAAAGCTAAATAGCGTTCCCGGCGAATCCAAGCCGCATCTGGAGACCGATCCCCACCATTGGGTAGCTTAAATACAGTAGAGGAACTGAAGGTATAACCCAGGTTAGTTTGTCGATTCCAAATACTCAAATCAGTGATTAAATCTGCTTCTCGCTTTCCACTATCACCTCCTACGGGGGACATAATAATGAGTTCTCCTCTAACATTTCGTTCAAAGCTCAAATCGCTGTTATTTTGGCATAAGTGATAGAATTGCTCATCACTGAGGTTAACAGTATCTAAATTTAATGTCAAAGGACTCATAATATCAATTAAAAATTAAAAATTAAAAATGAAGCAATCGCCGAGAATATCAAAATCATGAGATTTCTTCAGCCCACGGCATAATCGGTCATTTCGCGCCTAATCGGAGGGAAAAACCCGAAAACAATATCCTGTTTAGGTACACCCAAGTTAACTAAATCTGCCGCCATATCATGCTCAGTTGAGTTAGCAAAAATCCAGATTTTTTCATTGCGAATATCCATATGCATGACACAATGATATTGTATCATGCTTTACGGATTTGAGCGGTTTGGATGCCAACCTATTTGCGTCCCAGATAGAAAACGTTATAGTTACTTTAGAGGCAACCCAAAAACCAGAATTATGTTCCATTCCCCTGAATCTATGAATACAGTAGATTACCTTCGCATTAGCCTGATTGACCGATGTAATTTTCGGTGTGAGTATTGTATGCCTGCGGGGGAAGAACTGAACTATATTTTAAGTCAAAATCTGCTCACATCTGATGAAATTCTCACTCTCTTAAACGAGGTGTTTATTCCCCTTGGGTTTACCCGGTTTCGCTTAACGGGAGGCGAACCTTTGCTGCGTCCGGGTGTCGTCGATATCGTGCGGCAAATTGCCCAACTGCCCCAAACCCAAGATTTGGCCATGACCACGAATGGATTTTTACTCGATACGATGGCGCAAGACCTGTATGATGCGGGTTTAAGGCGGATTAATATTAGCCTGGATTCCTTGGAACCGGAGACCTTTGACAAAATTATCGGCAATCGGGGTAAAAGTCGCTGGGAGCGAACCTGGGCAGGGATTCAGAAGGCCTATGAGGTGGGGTTCAACCCCTTAAAATTGAATGTGGTGGTGATTCCTGGGGTGAATGACCATGAGGTGTTAAATTTAGCGGCATTGACCCTAGAGCGGCAATGGCATGTGAGATTTATCGAGTTTATGCCCATTGGCAATGGTCATTTATTTAGCGAGCGAGCTTGGATACCTTCGGAGGAGTTGCGCCAAAGAATTCGGGAGCGTTGGGGACTGACGGAGGGAGAGGTGCGCGGAAATGGGCCGGCTGATGTGTTCCAAATTCCTGGCGCTCAGGGGACGTTGGGGTTTATTAGTCAGATGTCGGAGTGTTTTTGCGATCGCTGCAACCGAATGCGATTATCTGCCGATGGGTGGTTGCGTCCCTGTCTGCTGAATGAGACGGGACAGATCGATCTTAAAACCGGGTTGCGATCGCACCTTCGATTAACCGAGTTACGCCAACAAGTCGCCGATCTCCTACAGATTAAACCAGAGATTAATTTCAAACAACGGGAATCGGGCACAGAAGGCACATATACCCGCACCATGTCCCAAATTGGAGGATAGTACCGCGCCCATTACCCATTACCCATCACCATCAAGTAATCCGCCAGAGCTTCATAAGCCGGTAAAGTGGTGGCATCATTGGCCGCATTACCCGCGACGGGATGAGAGGCAAAACGGGCGATCGCCATATCCGCTTCCGGATCGATATAAAGGGACTGCCCATGCACCCCTCTCGCCATAAATGCACCATGGTCATTATGGGTAATCCACCACATACTGCGATAGCTCCAACCCTGAAGAAAGGAATAGCCAGCATCCGCAAAAGCCCGGCGATCGCCACCGACACGAATATTAGCAATAACCGCTTCCGGCACAATCTGTTCGCCCGCCAACTTACCATCATCTAACATCATTTGACCCAACCGAGCCATATCTCGTAAACCCACATTCAACCCCCCTCCAGCAAAAGGTGTGCCAATAGAATCTACCGTAAAATAAGCATCCATATCTGCACCCATTTTGCTCCAAATTTTCTCCGAGAGAACCTCAGTCAAGGGTTGCCCGGTGACTCGACTAATCAACCAACCCAGAACATCAGTATTGAGGATCAGCAAGCACGCACTTAAGAAAAGAATCAATAGGGTTTTGAAATTCATTAGTGTCTCAAATGTTGGAGCTGAATTTATCGATACAGCACTTTTGGTTCCGTAGGGTAGGTTATATTACGCCATATAACTTACCCTAGATTTACGGAAATATTAAGCAGAATAGCAGGGCTTTTTAGCGGTTCTTAGTCGAGAAACCGTAGCGGCCATTCTACTCGTCATCATCGTCATCGTCATCATCGTCGTCGTCGTCATCGTCATCATCGTCATCGTCATCGTCGTCGTCATCATCGTCGTCATGATTTTCAGCCTGGTAGTAGGAGTCTGAACTCAAAACGTCTGACTCTTGAAGATGCTCCTGCTGAACAGGGGAAAGGGCCGATCGCGCCATCCCTTCAAGACCGAGTAGGATAGACAGTATAGCGGCGATCGCCAAAATCCATTGATTGATCATTTGATTGACAATTGTGCTTAATGTATAGGTTGAATATCCGTATCGTAAAACACGATATAGATCCTGTCAATTCTATAACAACCTCACCTGATTATTTTAAGCTAAAGAACCGCCGCAACTTGACCCTGCTCCGGCGGTGCAACCGTAACAATAGGGAGCCGTTCTCACCTGCTCTATTACCTCTAAATTGCCCCACTCTAACAGTTTTTCTACCGTTAGCGTTTCCCCGTTAGCTGTCCGTGCCGGAATGCCTTCCATTTGATTAAAATCACAATCATAAATTTGCCCTAAATAATCCACCGATAATTCTTGCTTGCACATTAAGCTGGGCACAGTTTGAAGATTAAAGTTATCTTCTAGAAATTGCAGATATGGATCGTATAAATTACGTCGTTTCAGATACTCTTTGGTGCGCCCGATGGGTAAGTTGGTAATTGTCAGTAGATGATTAAACTCAACATTGAAATGCTCTTGCAAATACTGTTTATAAGCGATCTCTAGGTTCTGTTGGTTTGGAGTTAGGGCAAAGCGATCGGAATTGGGCATGGCTGGATTATAAACTAAATCCAGGATTAGATGGGACTCTCGACCGTAACCGAGTTGATTTAACTGTTGCAGAGCGCGAATCGATCCCTGATAGACTCCACTGCCGCGCATTTTATCCACATTGTCTTCGAGATAACAGGGTAAGGAAGCCACGACTCGCACGTGGCGATCGGCAAAGTATTGGGGTAGATCTTGATAACCTTCAATAAAAAAGATCGTTAAATTAGAGCGCACAATAATTTCTTTTTCCGCTTTTCTGGCTGCTTCGACGAGGGGACGAAAGCCATAATTCATTTCTGGCGCTCCTCCCGTGAGATCCACGGTTTTAATCTGGGGAAACTTTTCGATCAGTTGAATCAGTTGATGGCAGATTTCTGGAGTTAGCTCTTCGGTTCGTTTGGGCCCAGCTTCGACATGACAATGGGTACAGGCAAGGTTGCAGCGTTTACCTAGATTAATTTGTAATACTGTAATTTCCTCTTTCTTCAGAGGGGCTTTCAGTTTGCGCTCGAAAGGAGTAATGTTAGTCTTTAGCATGGGCAACAGTAGACTGGCAAGGTGTGATTATTGAGTCAGGGTGGATGGCTCCACCCTAAATACTCTATCGCAATTTAAAATAATTTACCGATTGAGGATATCTGGCCAATGGCGATCGGCTTTGGCAATATTACCGGGTATATCTCGGCTCCATTGAGCTTGCACGCTTTTACTATAGTTCAGATATAATTGTCCTTCATAGATTGTCCAAGCATCGGGATCGACTGGGGCAAGGTTCCCTTCGCTCATGGCTTTGGCGCAGTATCCCCCATATCGAGGAGCGTATTGGGTGGGGTTAGCGGCAAATTTGTCTCGGTTTTCGGCGCTGGTAAAGTACCAGGTGGTTCCCTTCCACTCCTGTTGATATTCGGCTGTGCCCATCATGGCATCTGCGCCCTGGCTTTGAGTAAAATAGGCGACTGGATCGGCTCCTCGGATGGCTACACCTTGGCGTGAGAAAACAGGGGGGTTTTTCGTTGCACCGGCACAAGGATTTCCGGCGCAGGGGTTTCCGGCGCAGGGATTTTTACCGGCACAGGGATTGCCCGCACAGGGATCTCCGGCGCAAGGGTTTCCAGCGCAAGGGTTTCCGGCGCAAGGATTGCCCGCACAGGGATTGCCAGCACAGGCTTTGTTAGAAATGGAGGTTTGTCCAGCCTCGTTCTGTCCTTGGGCATAGGTGTGGGCGGTAATACCAACGCTAAAAATAGAGGCGATCGCCAGGGTGGTAATGTAATGTAGTTTCATCAATGACTCCAATACGATTAAGGATACAGCGCTTTTCGATGTTATGAGATACAGTAATGGAAATTTGAAGGGTTGAGTGCCTTCCCATGAAAATCCTGAAGAACGGACATCATAGCGTGAAAAATGGTTTTCCAATTAGCCATTACCAATTACCCATTACCAATTACCCATTACCGCGCGAAGCGCTGTAACTGTAAGTGTTCTTATCTTCTACTAAACCCTAGGGAACTGAAGCTGCTCTGAGAGAAGTCTGAACCCTTGCTGAGAATTTTCGGTTTGGGGTTTGTTTTAGGTTAGGGTTGATTTCAGAAGTATTTGACTTATAAGTGATGCTATGCAACCTACTGACTGGCTGGTGAATGAACAAGGGGAACGGTTGCCTCTAACGCCTGCAAGTTCTCCAGAAACGGGGGAAAAACCCTATCGGTTATATCGCTTTCTGACGGATTTAGAAACCATTTTGTGGGAGATTCCAGGCGATCGCCAACGGTTACCTAAAATTGCTGGCTGTTTGCGGAGACTCTTGGATTATTCGCCTTGGTTACAAACCTATTATTTAGAGCCGAGTCCGAATCCTGGATGGTCGATTTTATCGTTGTATGACGAACCAGATTTTAAGCTCACGATGCAAATGGTGGCGTGGTTGCCGGGGAATGTTTCCCCCATTCATAATCATGGGACTTGGGGAGTGGTTGCCTTGTTAAGTGGACAGGAAAAAAATCGGTTTTGGCGCAGAAGTCCAACCCCAGAATTTAGCGATCGCCTTGAATCGGTAGGCTCGTATATTTTAAGCCCTGGAGAAATTATAACTTTTCTGCCTGATGCCATTCATAGCGTGGAACCTTTAGGGGATGAACCCGCGATAACGTTAAATTTATACGGAGAAACCAAGGTAGAAAACCGGTTTGAATTCGATCCGGTGAATCACCAAGCCTGGAATTTTTAGCCGATCCGACTGAGAAAGGATTTGAGGCGATCGCTCTTCGGTTGGGTAAAGAGCGCTTGAGGATCGCCAGATTCCTCAATAATGCCTTGGTGAAAGAACAGCACCTTATTGGAGACTTCCCGCGCAAACTGCATCTCATGGGTAACCACCACCATCGTCATTCCTTCTTGAGCCAGTTGTTTCATAACGCTGAGAACTTCCCCCACTAACTCCGGATCGAGGGCGCTGGTGGGTTCATCAAACAGGAGAACACTGGGTTTCATACATAAGCTGCGGGCGATCGCCACCCGTTGCTTTTGTCCCCCAGAAAGCTGTTCCGGATAGAAAGAAGCTTTCTCGCCTAAACCCACTTTTTCTAAGTAATGGATCGCTCGTTCTCGACACTCAGATTCCGATTCTTTTAATACCTTCATCGGCGCAAGCATCAAATTTTTTAAAACCGTTAAGTGGGGAAACAGATTAAAATGCTGAAATACCATACCCACCCGACTCCGCAATTCCCGTAGGGTCTCTTGAGTCACTTGGGCATGGGAAATATCAATTCCCATCACTTCTAACCGTCCTTTATTGATCGATTCTAGACGATTTAAGCACCGTAAAAATGTCGTTTTTCCACATCCAGAAGGGCCAATAACCGAGACGACATCCCCTTCATACAAAGTCGTCGTTACCCCTTTTAGCACTTCCAGGTCGTGAAAGCTTTTATGCAAATCTTTACATTCAATTACAGTAGTTGTTGAATTGACCATAGTTCTTGAACCATTGTTAGGAGGTTTGACTTTAAAATATCTGAACGGTCAAGCTCTAAAATGTATCCAAGATTACTTTTATTCCTCCATCAACCCTTAATACTAAACAACGGTCTGATGTGGTTATATTGAGAGTATAGGAGCAAAGATCGTGGAGACCAAACTGTTGAAGCGTAACATTCAAGTTTTTCTGGCGATCGCCAGTTGTCTACTGGTCATCCTCTTCACCAGTGTATCCACGATGGGCCAAGATTCTCCCTCCAGCCTGAAAGTTGCCACCGAACCCACCTTTCCCCCCTTTGAAATGCAAGACCAAGGAACGGGAGAATTAACAGGATTTGATATTCAGTTAATGAAAGCCATTGGTGAAGCAGCCGAACTCAACATTGAATTTATCACCTTACCCTTTGATGGCATTATTCCCGCGCTCCAGTCCAACACCGTGGATGCAGCCATTAGTGGCATGACGATCACCGCAGAGAGGGCCCAAACCGTATCCTTTTCTCGCCCCTATTTTAAGGCCGGTTTAGCGATCGCCGTCCAAGACAATAACACCAACATTCAAAGTTTTGCCGATCTAGAAGGCAAACGCATCGCCGTTCAAATTGGCACAACCGGCGCACAAGAAGCCAGCACCATCGAAGGCGCAACCGTCAGTTCCTTTGATTCCGCCTCTTTAGCCCTACAAGAGCTAATTAATGGCAAAGTCGATGCAGTAGTCAATGATGGCCCAGTAACCTTATATGCCATCAAAGAAGCCGGATTACAAGGCGTAAAAGTTGTAGGCGAATTAGTCACCGAAGAATATTATGGCATTGCCTTGCCGAAAGACTCCCCTTATTTAGATGACATTAACAATGCCCTAGGATTACTGATTCAAAATGGGGGCTATCGCGAGGTCTATCAAACGTGGTTTGCGGGCGAACCCCCCGAATTGCCCCTGGTTCCCCCTTCCTTAGAAACCGCACAAGTGATAAGTTTCGATTGGGGAAAACTGTTTGCCAACTTACTTCAAGGTTCAACCATTACCTTACTGCTCACGGCTCTGGCTTTTACCTTCGGGTTAATCGGGGGCACAGCCGTGGCGATCGCCCTCATTTCCCCCTACAAACCCCTGCGCCTCATCTGCCGCATCTATGTAGACTTCTTCCGGGGAACCCCCATGTTAGTGCAACTGTTTATGATCTACTTTGGTCTTCCCGGTTTATTCCGAGAATTAGGTCTAGACTTCAGTTTCGATCGCTTCCCCGCAGCCGTCTTAGCCCTAAGCTTAAATAGTGCCGCCTACCTCGCCGAAATCATGCGCGGGGGCATTGAATCCATTGATAAAGGTCAATGGGAAGCCAGTCAATCCCTAGGCATGAGTCCCCTACAAACCATGCAAGATGTCATTTTTCCCCAAGCCTTACGGCGCATGTTACCGCCTTTGGGCAACGAATTTATTACCTTAGTCAAAGATACCAGTTTAGTCGCCGTAATTGGCTTTGAGGAACTCTTCCGCCAAGGTCAACTCATGGTGGCAACCACCTATCGCTCCTTTGAAATTTATTTAGCCGTAGCTTTAATGTATCTGGTCTTAACCACCCTATCTTCCTTTGGATTTAAGTGGCTAGAAGCCAGGATGAATCCCTTACAGCGCCGGAAAGCTGCTTAACGCTCTGGGGAATGGGTTCTTTGCCCATCCCCAACCAAAAAAGATCAAGAGATTATCGACTACTCTCACAAGGAACCGGCCTTAAATTACTTTTATTGCCCGGAAATCCATCGGAAACCCAACCGGATACTGGAGAAAGAATGGAAACCCAAGATCGCCCCGTGCTATCTGTTCGAGCAGCAGTCGATCGCAGCCGGATCAACGTCCCTGGCACTAGAGTCTCGACCACCCTTGCCGCTTCAGTTGGTGCAGAGCGCACATTGAGACCATCATCAACTAAAGGAGTGACTCGACGACACAAGCTGGTAGTCGGTTGAGGGCGGTTCATTGGGGGACGACTCGGTACAACGGTTGAAGAAGAATTATTACATTCTCGTAAACGGTTGTCTGAAATAAATCCAGGACGGGGTTCGAGTACCGTGCGCCATTCGTCCACCTGTTCTGTGGTTAAAACAAGCTGTTCGCCCGCCAGTATCCCCCTAACCGGTCTAGATTCGAGAGAGCGACTTTCATAAATGAATGAATTGACATTAGCACACCGGGTTACTTGTTCGACTGTGCAAGGTTTAAGATCTTCGGTACGCACAAAACCCACAGTAGGTTCACTAATGGCAATCCACCCGCCTCCTCCGTTCCCTGCGAGGGTAACGCGATCGTTGGCTTGCAGGCCGCGAATTTGACCGGACTCAAAATTACGTTCGTAGTAGATAAAGGTTCCTGTACGAGCTGCTCTACATTCTCCAACAATGCTTTGGGCAACGTAGGAGGGGGGAGTAGAGGCGATCGCTGGCAAAGAACGACCGGGAAAATTGACCATCATTAATCCAAAAACGACTAATCCACGAATGCCATATTTCATACTGTTTCACTCCTGAAGTCATAGGAATCCTGAGCAATCGATGACCCACTACGGTTCGAGTGCGATCGCGCTGCCCTTTAGTCTTTCTAGTTAAAGATATATCATCAAATTAACCTCAATCCGGTTCTTTATTCCGGAGCCAGAAGTGGTAAAGTAGAATTCAAACCATTATGGTAAATCGTTCATCTTCGTCTTTTTCTGCCTCGCTTCAGTTATCCCAATACTGCTATGAAGCTCAAATCTACAGTTACAGCCTTGATGTTGTCCTTATTGGCGGTTGGGGCAACAGCCCAAATCAAGACAAATAAGACTCAAACCTTTGCTTGTGGCGCTTCCCGTAATGGGATTCCCACCACCTTGGCTCTCGTGCCGAGAGGGAATATTCCCATTATTCGCTGGGTTTCAGAGTATTTTACTCCGTTTGGCTATGACCCTCAAACTCGGTGCGAGCAAGTTTCTAATCGCCTACAAACTTACCAAGAACAAGGGATTGCTAATTTTATTACCACAGGCATTCAAGATGGTCTGGATGTTATTTGTGTCTCTAGTGTCTTGGGGGGGCCCTGTACAGGGCTACTCTTTACTCTCCAACCTGGAGAGAGTGCAAGCCGAGTTATTCAAGATTTGTTTGATGTGGGACAATATGGTTTAAATCCTCTATTACAAGGTTCCAATACCGATCAAGTCTATATCGATTTGAACCAACTGCTCCAGGAAGCCCCTACAGATCTAGATTCCGTGGAATCCCTTTAGTTTAAGCTAAAATTCTTTCTAAAGAACCAAGATTGGTTCTTTTTTCTCTTGTTTTAAATTGATATAACTTGAATTGATCGAATTTTCTCGGTACACTAATTAAATCGACTCAACACAATTTAGCTAGTGTTGACACTGACTTTATGTTCAGTGTTTTCTTGTCCTCACTGCTTCCTGTTCAAGGATTGCCATTACACGGGTGCTTTTTGATGCTCAAAAATAAGTTGAATAACGGATATTTCTAGAGAATTTATTAGGAATAGATGGGATCTCTACCCAAGGTTCTTGCCTGTATTCCCAGAAAATATCAGGACTAGAATCAGTTTTTGGTATTAATTACAACTCAAAAAAGAGAAATACTGAATCGATCAATTCCTGTTAAGTCCCGAATCCTCCGGATGATTGATTAAATCTCATGAACTATAAAAACAACTCTATTTTTTCTCTGTCAATTCCTATCCTTGATTAGTGATTCTTTGTTGAGGACGAATTGTTTGTCTCTCTGGAACCAATCTTTTGGGTTAATGGCAGAAGTGTAAATTCAATTTTGACCTCAATTGTTGGATGAGGAGAGTCTTGTGGGTTGACATTTGGGGCATCAATTTCTAAAAATGGGTGACACCCCTATACCCATAAACGCTATTATATGGTATGGGGAGTGCGTTTCGGTAAACCCAACCCACTCAAACAGAGGTGGGATAACCGTAATTCATAGATTTGGAGTGGATTGACGATGCAACGCCTCATCCTATTATTGGTGGCTGGTCTGAGTAGTATATCGGTGGGCTTATCCTTAAAATTACTTCACAATCAAGTGTCTTATCCTCACTGCCAAATTGCCTCTGCCTCTATAGATTTATCTTATACCGAGCTAAAAAATATTGCAGAAGCGATTACAGTAAAAGTGAAAACAGGCACGACGGGCGGATCGGGAACCTTAATTCACCGAGAAGGCAGAATCTATACTGTCCTCACAACGGCCCATGTCATTGCTACGGGAGAGTCTTATCATATAGAAACGCCAGATGGTCAAATCTATAGAGCAACTCGGATTAAGGATTTAGTGATTGAAGATCGAGACATACAACTGTTGCAATTTCAAGCGGATCAAAAGTATCAAATTGCTCAATTCGGATCGTCCCATGTTTTAACGGCAAAGGAAAAAGTAGTGGCGGCGGGATTTGCTGACGATATTCCGGGCTTAAATTTAACGAAAGGAGAGATAACACTGCTCCCAGACCAATCCCTGCAACAGGGGTATCAAATCGGATATAGCAATGATATTTACAAAGGGATGAGTGGGGGGCCGATCCTAAATTTGCAGGGAGAAGTGATTAGTATTAATGGGATGATGGCTTACCCTCTGTGGGGTAATCCCTATGTATTTGAAGATGGGTCGCGACCGGATAGTGGCTTACAAAATCGAATGCGAGAAGTAGCTTGGGGTATTCCCATACACCATATTGCAGAAGTGGTTCCTGAATGGGTGAATCTGAATTTAGTCCATCAGGTGGATGCGATCGCCCAACAAACAACGGTTTTAATTGCCAATTCTAAAAGTACCGGCTCTGGGGTGATTGTAGCTCAGAATGATTCAACCTATTATGTCTTAACCGCCGAGCATGTGATTCGCAACCCCAGTAACTACAAGATTGTCACGCCAGATGGTCAGTGTTATTCCATGGAGTTAGACAAAGTACAACCCCTAGAAGGGGTTGATTTAGCTATTGTGGAATTTGAAAGCCATACCCCTTATCAAGTGGCGACTTTAGCTGATTATGATTGGCGTAGCTCGGAGGATTTAAATTATGTCTTTGTTTCAGGTTGGCCGGTTTCTACTCCTCACGGCTCTGCTCATCCTCCCACCCGTCTATTAACGAGTGGACGATTACTCAGTCAGGACTCACAGATTCAAAGCGCTCTAGAGGTAACCCAAAGACAACGGGGAATTGAGTCCTTATCTCTCACCTATGGCTATGAGATGGTGTACTCGAATCTCACTGCTCCGGGAATGAGTGGGGGATTAATCTTAGACACTCAAGGTCATGTGATTGGCGTTCATGGTCGCGGTTCAGGGGAAATTAAAGAAGACGATCGGGGAGAAATTCGCCCCCTAAAACTCGGTTATGGGTTGGGAATCCCCATGCAAACCTTTTTACAGTTAGCTTCTTCCGTGGGGATCGATCGCGCCTGGCTAGATGTTGATTCTATGCCGCCCCCCCAGTTACACGCCACGGAACTCAAGCAAATTCAAGTTTCTCTGTTGCGACATTTGGACACGCCCGAAAGTAGTACGAATGAGATCGCCTGGTTTAATTATGGCATTAGTCTTTGGCAATTAGAGCAGTATGAAGAGGCAATGCTGGCCTTTAATTGGGCGATTCAACAGGATCAATCTTTCTATCAAGCTTGGTATGGTTTGGGAATGATGTTGCGGTTTCAGAAGCGTTACAATGAAGCCTTAGCTGCATTTGAAGAGGCGATCGCCGAAAGTGAAGGACGCTTTGCTCCCGCTTGGCGGGCGCGGGCTGAAGAGTTCGTCTGGTTAAATCGCTATGATGAGGCTCTGCAATCGGTGGAACAGGCTATTACTTTAGTGCCTAATGATATCCATCTGCAAGAACTCCAAGGTCATTTGTTACAACGACTCCAGCGCTATTCAGAGGCCATTCGGGTGTATCAAGAGGCTCTGAAGTTATGGAAGCAAGATCGAGGGGTTGCCCTGTCCGTTCAGATTACCGATCACGAAGGCGTGGAACGTGAGGTTCTTTGGGATCGTGCTTCTGCCTTAAGTTTACCGGAAAATCTGGCCATTTTGTATGAAAATCGCGGAGATGTTAGAGGGGCAGTCACCGCCAAATTAGGGGTGATTTCCCATGGAGAGTCTCAGAACTCAGCCTTGAAGTTCAATTTAGCTTTGGCTTATCTGAATCGAGGCAATCGCTTTGCTGGAGAAGAACAATGGCAACAGGCGATCGCCGATTATAGTCGAGCGCTGGAACTCGAACCGGAAAATGCGTTTACCTACGGAAACCGGGGGTTAGCCCGGTCTCGCATTGGAGATCGGGAAGGGGCGATCGCCGATTTTCAACAAGCGGCTGAACTTTTTGATACACAAGCAGATGTAACCAATTTTCAACGCGCCCTGGAAGCTTTGAAGCAGTTGGGGAGTTAACTAATCTGAATTTTGATTTCAACTTGGCGATCGCCAGGAATTCCTCCAAATCTTAGCCGCAGCTAAAGGTTGGGGATTCTTAACACATTCTGCTAAAAAAGTGAGGTCAATCTCTGAAAGAAACTCACTGTTACCAATCCGTTCATAACCATAATTGGATTCTGATTCCACCGGAAGATTGGAACGCAAATGATAGACTAAAATCTCGCCATTTTGCCAAAACCAGACTTCAGACACTTGCAAGCGACGATACACCTCTAATTTATTAATTCCACCATGGGTAACCACCACTTCAATCGCTAAATCGGGAACCTCCTTATCTGTGCCAAAACAGTATCCCTCATCCGCTTCTAGTCCCGCTCGCTGTTCCTCCTGTTTCAAGGTAGTGGAGCCAAAGGGAAAATATTCGATATCGGCTTCTAAAAAGTAAAGTTCTAGTAAATTGCCAATGCGAGTTTTTTCCGTTTCATGGCGACGAGAGGTGGACATGATTTCTAAAACTCCATCTAAATAAGTAACCCGATAACCGCCATTGTCTCCAATGATATTGAGCAAGCTTTCATAGTATTCCCAAGTGGCGCTATTGGTCAAATAGCGGTCTTCTGAATCCTGGTGAGATAAAGGAGGTTGAGGAAATAGAGTGTTGAGTTTTAGGTCTAGCATAATTCAATTAAAAATTAAAGATTAAACATGCATACTTTAGCTATAATTTATCACAAACAGATAAAGAGCGACAAAGAAAGGAGCATATCTCGATCTTCGCTGAGGATCTCCTTGTCCCCCTGTCTCCCCTCTTTGCGGGATTTCCAAGTCACTCTACAATCTAAGATATTGGGCGATGGAGAAACTAAGATTATGACGCAAGATGCAGCCAAGACTCGGATTGAAACCGATAGTATGGGGGAAATTGAGGTGCGGAGCGATCGCTATTGGGGAGCGCAAACCCAGCGATCGCTCAAATATTTCTCGATTGGTCACAATTTTATCCCTCAAGAGGTAATTGTGGCCTTTGCCATCTTGAAAAAAGCCGCCGCGATCGCCAATCAGGAATTGGGTAAGCTGCCAGAGGATAAGGCCAAATTAATTACTCAAGCCGCCGATGAAATTATTGCCAGTAAACTCGACGATCATTTTCCCCTGCGCGTGTGGATGACGGGAAGTGGGACGCAGTGCAACATGAATGTCAATGAGGTGATTGCCAATCGGGCGATCGCCTTTGCTGGGGGAAAACTCGGAAGCAAAACCCCCATCCATCCCAACGATCATGTCAATATGTCCCAGTCCTCCAATGATACCTTTCCCACCGCCATGCATATTGCCGCAGTGTTGGCACTTCATCAGCACCTGATTCCGAAGGTAACCAAAATGCGGGATGCTCTGCAACAGAAATCAGAGGAGTTTGCCCAGATTGTCAAAATTGGCCGCACCCATCTCCAAGATGCCGTTCCCCTCACCCTCGGTCAAGAGTTTTCGGGTTATGTAGCCCAATTAACCGCAGACTTGAAGCGCATCGAACAAACCCTACCCGATTTGTATGAATTAGCACTGGGAGGAACCGCCGTCGGTACGGGGTTAAATGCACCCAAAGGCTTTGCCCAATTGGTGGCGCGAAAAATTCACCATTTAACCGGCTATCCCTTTATTTCTGCGCCCAATAAATTTGCGGTAATTGCGGCCCATGATGCCATTATTATGGCCAGTGGAGCCTTAAAAACCTTAGCTTGTTCCTTGATGAAAATTGCCAATGATATTCGCTTTTTAGGGAGCGGGCCGCGCTGTGGTTTAGGAGAGTTAATTTTACCAGAAAATGAACCGGGTTCTTCGATTATGCCGGGTAAGGTCAATCCCACCCAATGCGAGGCTATGACGATGGTTGCGGCTCAGGTCATCGGCTATGATACGGCCATTAGTATTGCCGGTTCCCAAGGTCATTTTGAGCTGAATGTTTTTAAGCCAATGATGATTTTTAATCTGTTGGAATCCATGACCTTATTGGGTGATACTTGCAATAATTTTACTGATTTTCTGTTAGATGGACTGCAAGCAAATCAGAAAAAAATTAATACTTATCTGAACGAGTCGTTAATGTTAGTGACCGCTCTGAGTCCGGCGATCGGCTATGATAATGCAGCGAAAGTCGCCCATTATGCCCTAGAAAAAGACTTAACCCTGAAACAAGCCTGTTTGGAATTGGGCTATATTTCCGCCGAAGAATTCGATCGCATTGTCGTAGCCGAAAATATGGTTTATCCCCAGTAATACCAGATCAATGCTTCCCTGCGATCGCCAAAATCCGAGCATTTCCCCCCGAACAACAGCATCAAGTGATTGAATTCATTGAACGCTTGGAAGGGCGATCGCAGCAACCCCCCGAAAACACCAGCCCCGATCCTAGCTTGGACAAAGAGCAAGCGTTTTTTGAGCTGGCTGGCCTGTGGGAAAATAAAGAGATAACCTCTGAATCCTTGCGTCTACAAGCCTGGTAATGCACGATAATCAAAACCAACGAGAATAAAATATGGTTTTCTTAATTGAACTCAAAACCTTAACCATATGGATGACCAATAATAATGGAACCCGATTTGTAACCCTAGTCCCCGACAAAGGAGAAAATCAATGAAAACTCAACATCCTTTATTTTCCCAAGTTGCCCTCACTGAAGACTTGCCCCAATATCAGCTAAAACAAGGCGATACTGCCACCATTGTTGAACATTATCCCATGCCAGAATCCCAAGAAGATGGGTATAGTTTAGAAGGGTTTGATGTTCCGGAAATCACCATTGAAGTAAGGGCTTCACAGATTATACTCTTGAGTGACTATTTGAGAGAAGAAGCGATTTTAAGTAAATTTCGCAATCTGTCAGAACAGCGACAACAACAACTAGAAGAATACCTTGATTTTCTTTTGCAAAAAGACCAAACGACTCCGGTGAGTTAAGAAGTGCGATCGCCAAGAGACGCGGAGGAACCCGGATTTCTCAATCAGGCAGAAGGATCTTGTACTAAATTCGCGATCGCTTCTCCTAATCGCGTAATATAATGAGTTGTTCTTTGATGGTCATCGCTGTACCACTTTCGGATTAATGTACTCATCATACAAGCGATCGCCGATTCCCAGATAAGTGTCGTAAACGCGATCCTAAATTTTGGCCGGTTCTAAGTAAACTTTACCATCAGGAGAAATGGCAAAATGGATGGAGTCACCCGGTTTGAGTTGCAACCAGTCGATAATTTCGGGGGGTAGGGCAATTTCCCCAGAAGGAGTGATTTGAGTGAATGCCATTTCTTTTTTAATCTGCTCAGTTTTGGCAGCAATTTTAGCTTTCCTGCTCTCGGAAAAATGTGCAGTGAGCTGAGAAAATTTGTGATGACCGGTCATAGTAAACCCTCTTGTTCCAGTTCTAAAATATACTCATCATACAAGCGATCGCCAATTGGGATATACGTTTCATAAAAGCGATCGCTGCCCGTCTTATCGCCTCCCATCTTACTCTCTCCTTGCGATCGCTCCCCGAAAGAAACCGGGTTTCTGCCCCAGTCAATCCAGTAGTGCCGTGACACAGCTAAAAATGTGCATTAGCGTAGGGTGGGTTAGGCGGCTAAAACCTAGACTGTGACAGAAATCTCTCAATCCGCCGTAACCCACCATTTTAGGGTTGTCACGGCAGTAGTGCCGTGACACAGCTAAAAATGTGCATTAGCGTAGGGTGGGTTAGGCGGCTAAAACCTAGACTGTGACAGAAATCTCTCAATCCGCCGTAACCCACCATTTTAGGGTTGTCAAGGCAGTAGTGCCATGACACAGCTAAAATAGTGCATTAGCGTAGGGTGGGTTAGGCGGCTAAAACATAGACTCTGACAGCAATCTATCAATCCGCCGTAACCCACCATTTTAGGGTTGTCAAGGCAGTAGGGTGCGTTAGCGACAGCGTAACGCACCAACTGCTGAGGCAAAAGAAACCGGGTTTCTGCCCAAGTTGTGGACACCAACCACAGATACGCAAGAAACCCGGTTTCTAAAACCTCGTGGGGGGGGGAATTACAGCGTTTTTCGATGTTATGAGGTACAGTAATCGAAATGTTCCTTGAGAGTGTTGTCCCATGAAAAGCCTGAAGAATGGGCACGCATAGCGTAAAAAATGGTTTTCCCTTCTGCCCATTACCCATTACCGATTACCGCGCGAAGCGCTGTAAGTCCCTCTCCCGTGGGAGAGGGATATAGGGAGAGGGCAGCCCGATTGCGCTACACTCAAGCTATCCCCCCCAATTGTTAATTGTTCATTATTCATTGTTAATTGTGACATGGAACGCATCCCTGCCTACCTGAACCTAATCCAAGAACTGCTCACCTGTCCCAGGGGTGAAGAAGCGCAACGGCTCAATGACAACCGCGAGTTGCTGGATCGGGACTTTTTGCTCACCTGCGGACAGATAGCGCAACAGATGCAGGAGGAGGGGAGGGAAAATGAGGCCCGGTTTCTGCTCGACCTGGTGCAACAGTTGGCACAAGCGCTAGACCTGGAGGGGGGAGAAGGAGGAGCAAACGTCACCGAGCAAGAGTATTTAAGTTTTCTGATGCAAGTGTTGCAAGCCACAGCAGAGAGCAACGGAGATGCAGCAGTCGTTCATCCGCTCTTGCAACAGAACTTAGAGAAATTAGACTTGAACTTGGCCCAGATCTTGAAAGCTTGGGCTACAGAAAGACTAGAAACCGCAACTTCCTCAGAGCGGGAATTTATTGCCAATGTTCTCTATTACTTTAATCTGATCGTCTCTAGCTTTCGCTATGGCAGCAGAGCCAACAACATCGAAATTGCCATCGCTTGTCTAGAGATATTCTTGCAAGTTTTTACGCGCCAAGACGCTCCAGAGTATTGGGCGATCGCCCAAAATAGTTTAGGAAACAAATACTCCGATCGCCTGCGGGGAGAGCGTGCCCAGAACCTGGAGCGGGCGATCGCCTGTTATGAAGCGGCTTTAGAAGTGAGAACCCGCAGCGCCTTCCCCCAAAACCATGTCGAAACCCTCTTTAACCTCGGCCTCGCCTATCGGGACGCTTCCCAACCCCAACAAGCCTATGACAGCTTTGCCGCCGCCATTGACACCCTAGAGAGCATCCGCAGCGCCATCATCATCGGCGGCGAGGCCGACAAACAGAAACTGGCGGAAGAATGGCAGAAACTCTACCGCAACATGATCGAAGTCTGCCTAGACCTGGACAACCCCAGCGCCGCCCTGGAATATGCCGAGCGCAGCAAAGCCAGAAACCTCGTAGACCTGATCGCCGCCACCCGCCTCAAACCCGAAACCCTCCCCCAAGAAGTCTGGGAGCGCTACAACCAGCTCTATCAACAGTGGTGGCAGCTCCAGCAGCAAACCAACGGCAGCAGCCCCCAGGCTTCCAGCCCCGACGACAGCCGCAGCCTCCAGGTCTCGGTCTCCCCTAGCGCCGTTCCCTCCCCCTCCCTCACCCAGCTCCGTCAACAGCTCGACGACTTCATCGCCACCGAAATCACCCCCCACGACCCCAAATTCCGCTTTGGGCAATCTGTCCAACCCATCCGCTACCGAGAAATTCAGGCCCTAGTCCCTGCCCACACCGCCCTGATCGAATGGTACTTTACCTCCCAAGGCATCCACGCCTTCATCGTCACCCCCGAAGCCCAACAGCCCACCCTCTTCTCCACCGACAGCAGCGCCGTCGATGCCCTAGAACAGTTAAAAGATGAGTATTTAACCGATTATCTCCACCGCGATAACCACTGGCGACAAACCCTCCCCACCTACCTCCACCGGTTAGCCCACCTCCTGCAACTCCCTAACCTCCTCTCCCACATCCCCCCCGACTGCCAACACCTGATCCTCGTCCCCTACCGCTACCTCCACCTCTTCCCCCTCCACGCCCTACCCATCCCCTCCCCCGTAGGAGAGGGAGCAGGAGAAAAAGACACCCCCTCGCCCGTGGGAGAGGGGGCAGGGGGAGAGGGCATCCCCTCCCCCGTGGGAGAGGGGGCAGGGGGAGAGGGCATCCTGAGCGACCAATTCCCCCAAGGCATCCGCTACATCCCCAGTAGCCAAATCCTGCAACTCTCCCTCTCCGAAACTCTCCCACAACCCACAGATAAATCCCTCTTTGCCATCCAAAACCCCACCCGCGACCTCACCTTTGCCCAGATTGAAGTCGAAGCCATTCAAAGCGCCTTCAACCCTGCCACCGTCCTCCCTGGCAAAGCTGCCCATAAAACCGCCTTCACCCAAGCCACTCCCCAATTCAAAACCCTCCAGTTTGCCCATTTCTCCTGTCACGGCTTCTTCAACTTCAGCAACCCCCGCCATTCCGGACTCATCCTCGCCAACGCCCAACTCCCCGCAACTCCCACCCCCGAAAAAGGTCTCGCCGTCATCCGCTCCCGACGGGGCAACTTCAACGTCGCCGAATGCCTCACCGTCCCCGAAATCTTTAATCTGCGCTTACCCCAATGTCGGCTGGTTACCCTCTCTGCCTGCGAAACCGGCATCACCGACATCGCCACCACCAGCGACGAATATATCAGCATTCTCGCCGGATTTTTCTTTGCCGGTGCGCGGAACGTCCTAGGCACACTCTGGGCAGTCAATGACCTCTCTACCGCCATTTTCATGATTCGCTTCTACGAAACCCTCTTGACCCAACCCCAACCCCCCGTTGCCCTCTCCCTCAAACACACCCAAGAGTGGATGCGCTCCCTAACCTGCGCCGATTTGGTAAACTGGATTAGCACCTGTTCCCTCATGCCCGAAGCCCATAAACCCTCCATACAACAACGATTCTCCCTCGGCTTCAAACCTCACTATCAACCCTATCAATCCCCCTACCACTGGGCCGCCTTTTACGCCGTAGGCCAATAATCGGGAATGGGGGAATGGGGGAATGGGGGAGTGGGGAAGACACGGAGACACGGAGACACGGGGACGCGGAGAATGAGGGAATGGGGGAATGGGGGAATGGGGAAGACACGGGGACACGGGGACGCGGAGAATGAGATAATTCTTCATTGTTAATTGTTAATTGTTAATTGTTAATTGTTCAAATGATTACTCCCAAAGAAATGATCGCCAAATTCTTCCAAGTCTGGGCAACCAACCCGGATGATATCTTTACCACCTCCGGAGCCATTGCCGGTTTAGAAAAACTAGAAGAAATGATGCCCAAACTCGCATCGGAATCGGATGAGGTACTCATGCAACGGTTAATGGCATGGTGTTCCGATTATCCGCAACTGACGGAGAAAATCTTGGAAAGCCCACCGCGCAAGTTGTCCGAAGAAAATAACGAACCCCCGCCAGATACTGAAGATAATAGTATCGCCAACCGCTTTCCGAAAACCTCTAAAGTCCTGGAGGAGAGAAGCCGGAATAATGAACAATGAACAATGAATAATGAACAATTGTCATTGCGACCGCAGGGAAGCAATCGCCGAGTTTACCGAGATGATCGAGATTGCTTCATTCCACTGCGTTCCATTCGCAATGACTGATCGTCACTGACTTATATAAAAAATCTATCTCAATGAAACATCCGCCAGAACCGAATCCAGATGCTTTTCTCTTAGCCCCTAATCTCTATTTATGGGCGTATCAACTTGCGGATAAAAAAACGGATGCAACCTTTTGGAACGCCGCCAACCTCCTATTATCTCGCTTTGGCAAAACTCTAGAGATTACGGAGCGCGAAAAAAGCCGCGTTTTACTAGCTCAAGGTTCTTCTATTGGCTTCAAACTCCAAGATTCCCCAGAGATTAGTGGCTATCTTCAACCCTTGAAACTTAAAGATAGCTATGCTGTCCGTGCCAATCTCGGCTATGATGATGAACAGGATGCCCTCGATCGCGTGGATGTTCAGCAACTGTCAGCCCTCCAATTCAACTGGGTTCCACCCCAGGAAAATTTCCTAGGACAAACCCTGCTCGTCACAGCCTATTTAAGTCGGGTGAATCAACAGCGCGATCTAAAAAAACTTCGGAATTTAGCAGATCACTGCTATCAGGTTTTATTCACCCAATCCCCCCAATTTTGTCGCCAAGGAACACTGTTTGGTAGCCCCATTTTTGAATATAACCCCACTTCTGAAGATGACACCGCGCCCCATGTCCTGATTTGGTTGTTTCGAGATGAAGAAGCCCAGGATAAAATTAATACTTGCATGAGTTATTTTACCGATCTGCTGTTCTATCGAGCCAAAATTGTTAAAGCCTTTCAAAACAGTCGCTCGATGTACGATCAACTTGATCGAGCTTACAATATTCTAGAAACCAAGCTCGACAACTTACAGAAAGAACTGGATCGCCACAATGATGCCAGTCGTGATGATTATTTGGAGTCGTTCAAAACCAGCTTGAAATATTTTGCCCAGGAGTCTCTCCCCTACACGCGCAACTTGGGAAAACTGGAAGATTTTAAGAAGACTATTGCAATAAATGTTTACAATTACAATGAGCAAGTTGCACAAATTTGTGATAGACTAGGACTTGATAAGGAAGAACTATCATTTATCCAACAGTTTAGCGACAATAAGGGGCAACACTTCGATCGCCAAATTGAAGCAGATTTAGGCTATTTTAATAACGGGATAGATTTGTTTAATACAGCGATCGCCTCCATCCGAGGAACAGTAGAAATCGACCAAGCAGAGAGCGATCGCAACCTAGAGCATCAGATCCAAACCTTTGGGAGTGCCATTGCCGTGGGTGCGATCGTTGCCTCCACCTCCACCCTCATCTTCCAGGAACCCTGGACATTGCCCTGGCAAGAGCATCATGGCGATCGCCCCCATCCCTTTATTATCGCCCTTCTGGTGAGCTTTGCCTTCGCTCTATTAGCCTGGGGTGGCGTAAAACTGTTAATCTGGTGCAGTGCTAGGAGGCGATCAGGTCGCAAAAACCCTTAACAAGTGTTCTGTGAAGAGCGTCGTCAAGTTTATGAGCGATCGCATCATCGTCATGAATCGCGGTAAAGTAGAAGGAATCGAGAGAAATGGCGATCGCCAAAATCCAGACAAGCAGCTCTCTAAATCATCAAACGAAATCCTAATAGGAGCAGATCATGTCATTAGCCATTAAAGATTTGGTAGAGATGGTAGAGCCTTTACCCGATGAAATCCAACAACAAATCGTCGCTCATGTGCGCGAGTATATTGCCGATTTACAGGATGAAAAACAGTGGGATGAGTCCTTTCGTCGCACCCAATCCGCCTTAGTTGCAGCCGCACGACAAGCGAAACAAGAACGGGCTGCGGGAAAAGCGACAAAAATGGATTATGAGCAGTTATGAAATCTGAGGTTCTGCCTTCATTTTGGCAGCAGTATCGTCAGCTTAATCATGAAGTTCGAGAACGTACTCGCAAGGCCTATCGGCTATGGGCGGACAATCCCTTTCATCCCTCTCTCCATTTTAAGTGTATTAACTCAGAGGAGGAGATTTGGTCAGTACGAGTGACGCGCAATTATCGAGTTTTGGGATTCAAGGAAAACGATACAGTAACCTGGTTTTGGATTGGCAATCATGATGATTATGAACGCTTCTTTGGCTAACCTAGTTATCTGATATAAAGAGCGATCGCAACCGAAAGACAGAAATAAGGAATAGGGAGGCCCAAAAATTCCTCCTTACTCCTCACTCCTGAGACTCAACCAAAGATATTTTCCGAACGATAATCAGCTTCCGGTTCGGCAGCAAAGGGAGCATCCGTTTTACCCTTAGCTCTAGCTTTCGCCTTTGATGCACTGCGCTTGAGCGCTTGCAAACGGGCTTCATAGCGGCTGCGTTGGCGTTTTTTCGGGTTTTGTTCAATTAAGATCTTTAAGGCACTACCGAGACTCTTGTAGGCATTGGGTAGGGTATAGCCAAAACGGGTGGCTAAGGCGATCGCCTTTTCATCCGCTTGAATGGCTTCGTGTAAAGTCTTTTCAGGGTTATTTTTCTGATAGAGGCGATAACCGGAAACGCCACATAACGCCAGAGCGAGCAGAAGCAACAAGCCATCTTGTACCCAAAGCTCTCCCACTGCGCCCCCTAAACCAATGGCTAGGGCTGCCATTTCCCAGCCATCTTTGGGAATCGTATCATTCTGAATCCGCCCCACTTCATGCCAAAAGAGAAGATTGCGTTGGTCGATCGCCAGTTGATCCCATTTGGCTAAATCAATCTGAATTTCCACTTCATCATTGCCAATTTCTTCGGATCGCACCAAGGGAGGGTTCATTTCTGTTGCCACCTCTACGATCACCCAACTTTGCAGTTCTGGCGGCAATAAGCCTTTTAAGCGGCGCAGTTCGTTCATTTCTGCTCTCGCAGAGGAGGTTGCATAGGATTTCATATCGCTTGCCCTAGAATCTGACAAAACAAGTAGGTCGTCTTATGTCGAGTATATCTTGGACGCTGGCTGAATGGGTTTTTATTTCTCATTTGCTACTGATGACTGAACTTAAGACTCGCACTCACTAAAGCAAACAAGGGCCCCGTTTGTTCTGTACCATTGACGGCGAGATCGCTATGGCACAGATAAACTCGCTCTTCTGCGCGACTGAGTAAATCGAGTAAGATGCGTCTGAGTCGTTCTTCATCGGCTTCTTGAGTCTGTTCTACTGTCCAAGGTTTACCTAAACGGTGCTGTAAAAACAGGGGCGCGGCCCATAAATTAGCGGCTCCCCCTTTCAGCCAGAGGGGAGAGCTGGCATCGAGCCAAAAGTGCCATCGGTGGGACAGACGACTGGAACGGTATTGGAAAATGGTGGCCAGGGTGACGGTGTTGGCTTTGGGGCCGGTGGGTCGCACGGGGTAGGGGTTGGCGGCGATCGCCCCTTGGCGCAGGAGCTGGATGAATTGCTTGAGGGGGGAGTGCTGGGGATGCAAGCGATGATGGATCTGCCAATAGTGATGGGCCGTTTCCATCAGTTCCCGGATGGCGGCTAGTTGGTCGTAGGGCAGGGTATGGGTGAGGAAAAACCGGGTAATGGCGCGATCGAGGAAGATGAGGGGAGTGGTGAGTAGGCGTTCTGAGTGTTCTTGTTTTTGATTCTCAATCCAGGTTCTAATTTGATTGTAGGCGGTGCTGGGACGATAGCCTAAGCGATCCCATCGGTCAAAGACTTCCATGGGGAGTAGGTGGGGACGATCGGGGTCGGGAACATAGCAGTAATCGGCGATCAAACCGGCTCGCACGGGGTCAATCCAATAGGGGGGCGGTTGGTTGGGTTGGGCGGTTCCCAGGAGGGGATGGCTGAGGATAATTAGCATTTCGGCGATCGCCTCTCGGTTCACCAGTCGCCCTAAACCGGGATACACCAAGGTTAGCAGGGTAAGCAGAGCGCGAATGAGGGGGGAGGCGATCAGGGGGCGCTGTTCGTTCAGGGGACGCAGGGGAATATCGGCTCGATCCAGGAGATGGAGCAGGGTATAGCGGGCGATGTCGTCTAAACCGGGGGCGATGATGGCGATGTCTTGGGGGGGGATGTGTTGGTTCTGAACGGCATCGATGATGGTTTCGGCGGTTTGCCGTAGAAGTTGCGATCGCGAGACGGTTTGCAAAGATTGGATCGATTCGGGAGGCAGTCGCACGGGTTGGGCGAATAGGGGGTTAATGACTTGTTCGATTTGGTCGAGGTCTAGAGTTCTCGCTAGTCCTTGGTTGGGGCGATTTCCCAGATCTTCAATCTGGCAACGCTGGGCAATTTGGCCCATGTACTGGGGGTCAGCATTTAAGCCAATGCGAATCGCCCCCTCTCGGTTGTAGGTGAATAGACAGGGGCGCTCATGCTCCAGAAATAGCTCGAACAAATAGCGCATGATGGCGGGGTATTCGTCTACATCATCGGCGCAGAGGCTCTGATAGCGTTCTAGGAGATAGGTTTGGTAGTGGCGATCGCCGATCAGATATTGTCCATACAGATCCAGCGCCAGTCCGTAGGTGAGAAGGCCATGGGTTAAGCACCAACTGCGCCATTGCTTGAGCGCCACGCCGATGTTATCCCAAATATCCGGAGTTTTGGCCCAGCTTCCCAGTTCTCCCTCTTCCAGAATTGTGGGAATATCGGCGATCGCCACACCACTGGCAGCCCCTAGGGCCCAGGTATCCAACAGTTGCCGTACCAACCGCACGGGAGACACCCCTTCTAAACT
This sequence comes from Roseofilum halophilum BLCC-M91, assembly GCF_030068445.1. Lineage (GTDB taxonomy): Bacteria > Cyanobacteriota > Cyanobacteriia > Cyanobacteriales > Desertifilaceae > Roseofilum > Roseofilum halophilum. The sequence continues at coordinate 54,802 of NZ_JAQPOK010000090.1, forward strand.
TAAGGCTCCCCGCTCTAAATCCTCTTGCCATAGGGCTTGGGCTAATTCTTGCTCGGTTTCGGGCCGCAGACGCACCGGAAACTGGGATTCGATCGCCAGGTGCTGCATTAATTGGGGCCAAAAGAGACTGACTTGATTGAGGCAAAAGCCTAGGGGAGTGGTGGTTTGGCTCAACAATCCCCCGCGAGGGGGGTCTAAGCGAGTGAGGCGATCGTCCAAATCTAGACGATTATCCCCCGTTGCCGCGAACACCAGAATCATCGGGTTAGCCGTATAGCCAGCATCCCATTCCGACCAGACTTGCTCGCCGATATACTCAACCAGGCGACGGGTTTTACCACTACGGGACGGCCCCACGATCCAAAAGGAATTGAAAGACACGCTACACGAGTTAGAAGACATTTGTTGACATCCTCCCCTGCCTAAAGGCGAGGGGATTCCTAAACCTCACGATTTAGGTTTCTGTTTCATAGCAGTTGCCTTCACAGATTTACTCTGTTCCGGTCTTACACTCGCTCCGCAGACTGACACGGCAAGCCCTGCCGCCTTATGTGTTGAAATCTCAAAGAAGAAATCTTGATTTACTTTGTTGATTCAAGGGTTGGACTGCCCATTGCCCCATCCTCTTTTCCCGGTCTACCGATTTTTCTGCGCCGTTGCGGATTCCGCAAACTTTGAAGTTAGGCTTTCTGTTTCCATCGTCGCGGGTGGGTCGACCAACTTTATTATACCGCAAAGCCGTCCTAAAAGGACGGGGTTTTCAACCCATTTTTCTGATAAGATACGATTCATAGCGCCAGGCGCTGGTAATTGAACTCCATTTTCTCTGAATTTCCTGGAATCACATGGCTAAAGGCTCTCCCTGGCAAAAGTTGCAATCTTCCTTTCGCGTTCTCAATCGCTGGTTTTGGCAAACCCCCGATCGCGCCTTAGATGATGCCTACGAAGCTGTGCTGAAAATTCAGGCGATCGAAGATGAATACTTTGGCGGACAAAAGATTGTTCCTAATTCTCCCCAATATAATAGCACAGTTCAGTCTTATTTTAAGCAAGAACTGACTAACAACTTAAACGCCGCTCGCATTCGATTATCTGAATTCAATACCAGCCGCTTTTTCGTCAACTCTTCCTCTCGAAAACTCGCCAATAGCCTGTGGCAATCCAGCAGCATCAATCTCGACAAAAATCCCATTGAAGACTCCCAACTTACCCTAGAGAAACTCACCACCATCGATCGAGTCTTAACTCGATACGGTTCCCAACCCTCATCCGATTCTAAAGCCGTCATTCCCGTCGATCAATCTCAATCCCTCACTGTACCCAAATCCAAATCTTCTCAATCCAATCGCTCCAAATCCCTACCACCACCGACGGTCGAAGAAATCACCAACGCCGAAACCATTTCCGATCAATCCAGCTTTCTGCCCCGCACTATTTTAGGGACATTCAAACGAGTTCAAAAAGAACTCGATCCCAAAACCGAAGAAGAATTAATGAATCGGTTTCGGATCTCCAAATTCAAGACAATTATTTCCCTAAGATTTATTTTACTGGCGTTTCTGATCCCCCTATTAACCCAACAAATTGCCAGCAACTTCATCGTCGGGCCAATTGTCGATAAATTCAAAGATCGGGAGCAAATCTCCGTATTTTTGAATGAGGACATGGAAGCCGAAGCCTTCATGGAGTTAGAGAAATTTGAAAGCCAAATCAAATTTGAAATGCTCATTGGCGAGCTACCAGAAATGACTCCAGAAGAGGTACGAAAAGAACTGCATCATAAAGCCGAAGAAATCAAAGAAGAGTTCAAAACGCACAGTTCCGACGCAGTAAAAAACGTTTTTTCTGACTTTTTTGCCTTTGTCGCCTTTGGCTGGGTTGTTTATACCAGTAAGCGAGAAATTACCGTTCTTAAATCATTCATGGATGACCTAATTTACGGCTTAAGTGATAGTGCCAAAGCCTTTATTATTATCCTCTTTACCGATATGTTCGTTGGGTTCCACTCTCCCCACGGTTGGGAAGTCATTCTCGAAGGCTTATCCCGGCATTTTGGACTTCCCGAAAGTCGAGAATTTATTTTCCTTTTCATTGCCACCTTTCCCGTTATTCTAGATACCGTCTTTAAGTATTGGATTTTCCGCTACCTAAACCGTATTTCTCCCTCCTCTGTTGCCACCTATAAAGAAATGAATGAATAAAGCGCACCGTATTAGATACCGTATGAGATAAAGCTCCATTTTCCAAAAATTGCCGTACTTGCATGTTGCACCTCTGAGACCTGGGTTTCCATTTCCTGTTGTTTAGCGTAGAATTCAGGAAGCGATAGAAGATAACTTTGAATTTTGAAGTTTTAATGGTTATGACCCATTCTACAGATATTGTTACCCTAGCCCGTTGGATGGCCGCTGACTTTAGTAATCAAGAGCAAGCTTTTGAAAATCCGCCCTTTTTTGCCCATATTCGCGTTTGTATGCGTCCACTACCTTTCGATCTGATGGGCAATATTAGTTTATATCTAGAGCAAGCCTACGATCTAGATGTCACTCAACCCTATCGCACCCGTATTCTGAACTTTGTCCTTAAGGAGAATCACATTGAAGTCGAAAATCATAAAGTTCTCGATGAACAAGAGTTTTATGGTGCATCTCGACAACCCGATCGCCTCCAGAAATTGACCGCAGACCGGATCGAAAAACTGCCCGGATGTACCTTCCAAGTGCAATGGACGGGCCATAGTTTCAAAGCCACAGTCGAACCGGGAAAAGGTTGTGTAGTGGTTCGTAACGGTAAAACGACTTATCTGGACAGCGAATTTGAAGTCAGTCCACAAGGACTGATTAGTTTAGATCGCGGACGTGACCTAGAAACCGATGAAAGGGTTTGGGGTTCCATTGCTGGCCCCTTCGAGTTTGTCCGTTGGGAAAACTTTGCCGATGAAGTACAAAGTCAATAGGAAATGACTCGCCCCTTTCTTCAACATGCCCGAACTCAAATATGCCCTTGTCCATGAATGGTTAACCCCCTTAGCCACGGGGGGATCTGAACTGGTGGTTAAAGAGATTCTCAAACATATTGACGCGGATCTGTATGCTCTGATTGACTTTGAATCCACGAACCCCGAAAGTTATCTCTATCAGCGCCAGATTGGAACCACGTTTTTACAGCACTTTCCCTTTGCCCGTCGAGGGGTACAAAACTATCTGCCTCTGCTGCCCTTGGCGATCGAACAACTGGATTTAGGCGAGTATGATATTATCCTCTCCTCTTCCCATGCAGTCGCCAAAGGAGTCCTCACCCGTCCCGGACAACTGCACCTATGCTATTGCCATACTCCCATGCGCTATGGCTGGGATTTGACCTTTGACTATCTGAGGCAGAGCAAACTAGGCCGGGGTATACCCGGTTGGGTCAGTCGCTATATCCTCCACAAAATGAGGCTATGGGACGTGATATCGGCCAATCGGGTGGATCGGTTCATTGCCAACTCCAAGCATACTGCCAGGCGAATTTGGCGCTGCTATCGCCGTCAAGCAGAAGTGATTTACCCTCCTATCGATATCGATCGCTTTCCGTTTCAAGCCAAAAAACAGGATTTTTATGTCACCGTCTGCCGTTTGGTGAGCTACAAGCAAGTACGGCTCATGGTGGAGGCCTTTAACCAGTTGGGTCGGCATCTGGTAGTTATTGGTACAGGGCCTCAACGGGAGGAACTCGAAGAGATGGCCAAACCCAATATTGAGTTTCTGGGGTTTCAGTCCAATGAAGTGGTGAATCAATACATGAGTGAGGCTAAAGCCTTTGTGTATGCCGCTTGTGAAGACTTTGGCATGGCTATTGTCGAAGCACAAGCCTGTGGGACTCCCGTCATTGCCTATGGAGAAGGAGGCGCTTTAGAAACGGTTCGCGATTTTCGGACTCACCCAGAGGGCGCAACCGGGTTATTATTCCCTCAGCAAACCCCAGAATCGTTGATGGAAGTGGTGGAACAGTTTGAGGAATTGGGGCGATCGCCCTTTAACCCCGAACAAATTCATACCCATTCGACCCAGTTTCACCCGAAAGTCTTTGAAGAGCGTTATAGTGATCTACTCAAACGGGCTTATCAAGACTTACAACAGTTCTGATGGGCAAGTTCTGATGGGTATAACTTTCCCAGCCCCGATCCCTAACTTCAGAATAATTGGAATCAAATTCTTCTGATTCGGGGTCAGTGGCTTTATGATTAGGTGTGTGTGGTGTGAAATAGAGGAGTACGATGACTGCTGAGAGTCAATTTATCTCTGGCAAGACTGCTCGGATCTATGTCAAGCGCGGATTTCGTCCTCAACGATTTAGAGCGAGACATCAAGGTCTATCCATCAGTCTCAACGGAGAGTTTTTTAAACGGGCCTTCGATATTTTCTTCTCGCTGGCTGTTCTCGTCTTGTTTTCCCCGGTTTATCTTGTTCTAACCCTGTTGATTATACTGAACTCTCAGGGTTCTGTATTTTACATACAAGAGCGTGTGGGAAAAGATTACAAACTGTTTAAGTGTATCAAATTTAGAACCATGATTCCCAATGCGGATCGGGTTCTCTCCGAGATGATGGCCGCTTCTCCCCAGATGCGGGAAGAGTTTGAGACTAACTTTAAGCTAAAACACGATCCGCGTATAACCTGGATTGGTAAGTTTCTCCGAGTCACTAGCTTGGATGAATTTCCCCAATTCTGGAATGTCCTTAAGGGAGATATGAGCGTTGTTGGCCCCCGTCCCCTGGTTCCGGAAGAACTGCACAAGTATGGTAAACATATTGACAAAGTGTTAACCATTAAGCCGGGAATCACGGGGCTGTGGCAGGTATCAGGACGCAATGATATTCCCTACCCTCGGAGAATTCAAATTGACCTGTACTATGTAAATTTCAAGAATTTTTGGATGGATCTGTGGATTGTGATTAAAACCATTGGGGTGGTCATTTTCCCCAAAGGAAATGGAGCTTACTAATACAGCGCAAAGCGCGGTAATAGGTCATGGGTAATAGGTAATGGGACAATCTTTGCTCTCTGACAAGTCCCCATATATGATTAATGCCTGCCCTATACTACCCATACTAAAGTAAACGGCTCTAAAACCGGCTCTAAGAGATAGGGAGTTCAGAAATAACCTGGACTCCCTATTTATTGGGGGTTGGGAACGGATCGATCCGGTTATAGAATTAGAAAATAGGAAAAAGGAAAACTGAGATCGCCTAAGACCCAAGGACTAGGTGTTAAGCTAGATTGGGCATTTTCTGAATGCTCATAGGTTTTAGGGTCGGCATCAGGTACGATTAAACTCTAATTTATACGACGCAAGGAAAATTACCGATGACACAACGTAAGCGATCGCTGATTACAGGAATTACCGGTCAAGATGGTTCCTATCTGAGTGAATTCTTACTCGAAAAGGGGTATGAAGTCCACGGAATCATTCGCCGCAGTTCTAGCTTCAACACCGATCGCATCGATCACATTTATATCGATCCCCATGAAGAAAAAGCCAGATTTTTCCTCCACTATGGCGATCTCACCGACGGCACAACCCTACGCCGGATCTTAGAAGAAATTGAACCCCAGGAAGTCTATAACTTAGGCGCTCAATCCCACGTGCGCGTCAGCTTCGACTCCCCCGAATATACGGTTGATACCGTCGCCATGGGAACCCTACGACTCCTAGAAGCCATTCGCGATTACCAACATCGTACCGGCAATCAGGTCAGATTCTACCAAGCCGGATCGTCGGAGATGTTTGGGAAAGTCCAAGAAGTGCCGCAAAAAGAAACCACCCCCTTCTATCCCCGTAGTCCCTACTCCTGCGCCAAAGTCTATGCCCATTGGCAAACTATCAACTACCGGGAATCCTACGATCTCTTTGCCTGTAACGGCATCCTGTTTAACCATGAATCCCCCCGTCGGGGAGAAACCTTTGTCACCCGTAAAATCACCCGTGCCGTTGCTCGGATTACAGCCGGACTGCAAAAGAAAATCTATCTGGGGAACTTAGACGCAAAACGGGATTGGGGCTACGCCAAAGACTATGTACGCGCCATGTGGCTGATGCTTCAGCAAGAGCAACCGGATGATTATGTAGTCGCCACCAATGAAACCCACTCCATTCGCGAATTTCTCGATATTGCCTTTACCCATGTAGGCTTAACCTGGCAAGATTATGTGGAGTTTGACGAGCGCTATCTGCGTCCTGCGGAAGTAGATTTACTCATTGGTGACCCCAGCAAAACCAAAGAAAAACTGGGTTGGGAACCCTCCGTTACCTTCGAGGAGCTAGTAAAATTAATGGTGGACTCAGATCGAGAAGCGCTAGAGAAAACCAAACAGTTGGGCAATGGATTTGACTAAGGCAGATTGAGGAAAAAAGATGACCACCATAGAATTGCAGGATAAGCGGATTTTGGTCACGGGGGGCGCGGGGTTTCTCGGTCGTCAGGTGATCGAGCAGCTTCAGTCAGCAGGGGCGAATCCTGAGCAGATTACCATTGTGCGATCGCGCGATCGCGATCTGCGGCAAATGAGTGCCTGCGAGCAAGTTGTGCAAAATCAAGATATCATCATCCACCTGGCTGCCCATGTGGGGGGAATTGGTCTCAACCGGGAAAAACCGGCAGAACTGTTCTACGATAACTTGATGATGGGAACCCAGCTCATCCATGCAGCTTACCAAGCGGGTATCCAAAAGTTTGTTTGTGTGGGAACCATCTGCGCCTACCCGAAATTTACCCCCGTTCCCTTCAAAGAAGAAGACCTTTGGAACGGTTATCCCGAAGAAACCAATGCCCCCTATGGCATTGCCAAAAAAGCTCTCCTGGTTCAACTCCAATCCTATCGGCAACAATATGGATTTAATGGTATTTTCCTCTTGCCGGTAAACTTATACGGGCCAGAAGATAACTTTAATCCCAGCAGTTCCCATGTGATTCCTGCCTTAATTCGCAAAGTCCACGAAGCTCAACAACGGGGAGATGCAACCCTTCTCGCTTGGGGAGATGGCTCGCCGAGTCGGGAGTTTCTCTATTCCACCGATGCAGCACGGGGCATTGTGATGGCCACTCAGAAGTACAATGACTCTGAGCCGGTGAATTTAGGAACCGGTTACGAAATCACCATCCGCGATTTAGTGGAACTGATTTGTGAGTTAATGGACTTTAAGGGCGAAATTGTCTGGCAAACGGATAAGCCGAATGGTCAACCGCGCCGATGTTTGGACACCCAACGGGCAAAGGACTGGTTTGGGTTTACGGCGAATATGGAGTTTCGCGAAGGACTGAAACGAACGATTGACTGGTATCGCACCCATGGGGAAGTTGAGTAATTAGTGTTTCTCGATCCCCCCTTTCATGTCGGTGACAGCCGAAACCCCCCTTAAAAAGCAGGGGGTTTTCATTCTCCCCAGAAAAATATCAAGGTGGGGGATGGGGGGATAGGGAGATGGGGAGATAGGGGGATTAATTTACCCATTACCCATTACCCATTACCCATTACCAGCCCAAAGCGCTATATCGTTTTGATTTAAGGCAAAATACTATGAATCCTTTCTTAAAAAATGTGGTCACCTTAACCGCTCTGGCGGCTGTAGTCGATGGTTCTGCTAATGATGAAGAAAAGCAATTGATTGTCGATCGCCTGGCCCATAAACTGGAAGTGACTCCAGATTTGGTTCATGAGGAACTCGATCGGGCGATCGCTAATGTGCAAGATGCGGCCAATAACCCTACCCTGGCGCTCCAGTTAGCCTACAAAGCCCTACGCACGCTCCCCTTCCATCAACAAACCTTCGCTTTTGATGTGGCCAAAGAAGTCATTGATGTTAATGGTATAGAACCTGATGAAAGTAAGTTTATTTGGGCCTTGTTTCGGTTAGTCTTCCCCGAATCATCAGGAGAAGTTTAGTCGGCAGACCTTCTAGGGTCTTATAAACTGGAGAAAGTTTGAGTATGAGAGACCAACTAAGATGAGTAATGGGTTTGTGGCATCTGATTATCCTAATCTGTCGGCTACAGAAAAAGCGAATTTAAGCCAAGCAGTTAATTATAGTCACCTGGGATCGATCGCCCAAATCTGGCCGATCGCCGCCGAGAAATTTGGCGATATTGTCGCTCTGGAAGATATCCATAGCAAACAGAAGATTACCCTCACCTATCGCCAAATGTACGAGCAGATGCAACAAGTGGCGATCGCCCTGCAACAACTGGGGGTGAATTCCGGCGATCGCATCGCCCTGTTTGCCGATAATAGCCCGCGCTGGTTTGTAGTGGATCAAGGGATCATGATGGCTGGAGCAGCCAATGCCGTTCGCTCTTCCCAGGCAGATATTGAAGAACTGCTCTATATTCTCCAAGATAGCGGCAGCAGTTTCCTAATCGTCGAAAACCTCAAAACCCTGGATAAACTCGCTCCTCGCTTAGACTCGATAACCCTACAAGCAATTATCCTCCTCAGCGATGAAGAGCCACCACAATCTTCTGGCGATGCGCCCCTGTATCTCAATTTTGGGCAATTGTGTAACCGCGCCCAAGGGCAATCCTATCAACCCGTAGAACACAATCCCAAGCAGTTAGCTACCCTGATCTATACCTCCGGAACCACGGGCAAACCCAAGGGGGCGATGCTCTCCCATGGTAATCTGCTTTATCAAATCAATACCTTCCCAGTCGTTTTAGCTCCCGATCCGGGGGAGCGCATCTTGAGCATTCTTCCCTCTTGGCATGTGTACGAGCGCACCATTGAATACTATCTGCTCTCCCAAGGTTGTTCCCAACGATACACCAGTATTCGTCACTTCAAACAAGACCTCAAGAGCTACAAACCCCATTACATGATTGGTGTGCCTCGGTTGTGGGAATCCATTTATGAAGGCATTCAGAAAGAATTCCGAGAACAGCCCCAAAATCGGCAAAAATTAATTCAAACCTTTCTAGGCATTTCCGATCAATATGTCAGCGCCAAACGGATTCAGGAACAACTAGAGCTAGAGAACCTCAGCCCCTCTGCTTCTGACAAGCTCTCTGCTACAGTAAAGGCGGGGCTGCTGGCTCCTTTACACTATTTAGGCGATCGCCTGATTTATCAGAAAGTGCGACAAGCCACAGGCGGACAGATGAAACGGGTGATTAGTGGGGGCGGTTCCCTGGCCAAACATATCGATAAATTCTTTGAGATGATTAACTTTGAAATTTTAGTCGGTTATGGTCTCACAGAAACCTCTCCCGTACTTACCGCTCGGCGGTGCGATCGCAATTTACGCGGATCGTCGGGTTTACCCCTACCCGGAACCGAAATCCGAATTATCAGTCCAGACACACGCCAACCCCTTCCCCAAGGCGAAACAGGGGTAATTGTGGCCAGAGGCCCCCAAATTATGCAAGGCTATTATGGCAATATCCAAGCCACCGCCAAAGCCATTGATGCCGATGGATGGTTTGATACCGGAGATTTAGGCTTCCTGACTCCAGAGGGACAATTGGTGATTACCGGACGGGCAAAAGATACCATTGTCTTGACCAATGGAGAAAACATCGAACCCCAACCCATTGAGGACGCTTGTATCCGTAGTGTGTATATCGATCAAATGATGCTAGTCGGACAAGATCGGCGATCGCTCGGAGCCTTAATTGTCCCCAACCTCGAGAGCCTAGAAAGCTGGGTCAAAGACCATCATGCCAATGCTGCGGGAATTGCCGAAACCCTCGACGATGGCAGCTTCAAGCTCAACCTTGAGCATCCGGCCATTGAAGACCTATTCCGAGGCGAACTCAACCGGGAAGTCAAAAATCGTCCAGGGTATCGCCCCGATGACCGCATTGGCCCCTTCCGTTTGATTACCGAACCCTTCTCCATCGACAATGGCATGATGACCCAAACCTTGAAAATTAAACGTCCCATTGTGAAAGAACAGTATCGCGATATGATTAACGGGATGTTCACTTAATCATCGTAGAAACAGGATCGCCTGTTTTTGACCCTCAATTGCACTGGACTTACAGAGAGTGAATTTGCTAAACATGGATACTCAAAACCTGCTGCTCAAACGACCCGTTCGGATTAAAGTGATTGTGACTCCTCGATGGAAGGAAGAAGTCCAAGAACAACTCCAAAACCAGCTCAACCAAATGGATGGACAAATCCAACAGGTAGAGGTGCAGGGCCAAAGCATGATTACGAACATGCAAAATCAAAATCCCCAACAGATTCCCCAGATTCAAGCTCAGTTGAATCAGAAGAAAAATGAGTTACTGCAACAAAAAAATCAATTCCTGAACCAACTGAGTCAGGTACAAACCCTAGAGTTAGACAAGGAAGTCGATCAAGGCCAAATGGATAGCTTCTTTACCATTACCCCAGGAGAAAACCTGATCCAGAAAATGCAGGTAGAAATCGTTCTCCGAGATGGGGTAGTCGAGGAAATTCGAGGTCAGATTTAGCCTAGAACACGGCAAAAGGCAATAGGTAAGAGGCAAAAGGCAATAGGGAAAAACGTTTTTTCCGATTACCCCATTACCCATTACCCATTACCCATTACCCATTACCCATTACCACATTAATTTTTTAAGGATAACAGCGCCATGATTCATGAAGTTTTCATGCCTGCCCTCAGTTCCACCATGACTGAAGGGAAAATTGTCTCTTGGGAAAAATCCCCAGGGGACAAAATCGAAAAAGGAGAAACCGTCGTTATTGTCGAGTCTGATAAGGCAGACATGGACGTAGAAGCCTTCTATGAAGGCTACCTCGCCACCATTATTGTAGACGCAGGTGGAGTTGCGCCAGTAGGAGATGCGATCGCCTTAATCGCCGAAACCGAAGCCGAAATTGAAACCGCCAAACAACAGGCCAGCAGCTCCACCTCCTCCAGTCCAGCTCCCAGCCCAGCTCCATCTCCAGCCCCTGCTCCCGCGCCAACGGCTGCTGCTCCAGCCCCTAGCCCCGCGCCCGCAGCCCAGCCCGCTCGTCGTAACGGCCGTACCATCGCTTCCCCCCGTGCCCGGAAACTAGCCAAAGAATTCAAAGTAGATTTAGCCACCTTAGTGGGCAGTGGCCCCCATGGACGCATTGTGGCCCAAGATGTGGAAGCCGCAGCCGGGACTCCCAGCTCTGCCCCTTCTGCACCCGCCTCTGCTCCGAAGCCCATCTCTACACCTGCCCCCACTCCCAAACCGGCAGTTACCCCCGGTCAGGTTGTAGGTTTAAATACCTTACAACAGGCAGTAGTCCGCAATATGGTGGCCAGCCTAAGTGTGCCCACATTCCATGTGGCCTACACCATGACCACCGATAAACTCGATGCCCTCTATAAACAAATTAAGTCTAAGGGAGTCACCATGACTGCCCTGCTCGCTAAAGCAGTCGCAGTAGTTCTGGCCAAACATCCCCTCGTCAATGCTGCCTATACCGAGCAAGGTATTCAATATCCATCGGGTATTAATGTTTCCGTAGCCGTAGCCATGGATGATGGTGGGTTAATTACTCCCGTGCTACAAAATGCCGATCAAATCGATATTTATTCCCTCTCACGCACTTGGAAAGATTTGGTCGCCCGCTCGCGTACCAAACAATTACAACCCGAAGAATACAATAGCGGAACCTTCACCCTTTCCAATTTAGGCATGTTTGGTGTAGACCAATTTGACGCTATTTTGCCTCCTGGTCAAGGGTCAATTCTCGCCATTGGCGCATCCAAACCCCAAGTTGTTGCCATGGACAATGGTTTAATGGGTGTGCGCCGACAAATGAAGGTGAACATTACCTGCGATCATCGCATTATTTACGGTGCTGATGCAGCCGCTTTCCTCAAAGATTTGGCAGATTTAATTGAAAATAATCCTGAATCTTTGACACTTTAGAACTGGGATATCCTCAAATAGGAACAAGGGGGACAGCAAAAGTCCCCCTTTTTAAGCAGGGGGTATCTTTGAGCGCTATATAGGGCTTTGCGCTAGGGAATAGGGAATAGTATACAACCGATCTAAGAACGAGTCGCTTCTAAAATACGAGAGTAATAAAACCGAGTTTTCGTCATCGCATTCCGTTCCACCTTAAAGCCATATTTCTCTAAACTAGCAATCACATCCTTTTCCTTATGCATATAAGCGCGAGTCGTCTTAGACGGGCCTGGGAAAAAGCTACCAATCTTCTTCAAAATTGCCAAAGCACAAGTTTTCGGAGCAAAACTGAGAATTACCCGTGATTTTGCCAAAGAGCAGAGATGACCAATCATTTCATCTGCCTTTTCATGGGGATAATGAATCAGCACATCCAGGCAAATTACGCTATGATATTCACCTTCAAGTTGCTCCAAATCTTGGGCATTAAACTGGATATTATCCAAATTCTTTAACGCATCTTGAGCGCGGGTTTGTGCTTCACCCACCATTTTTTCTGAGATATCACTGGCAAACACCTGAGCGCCAGCTTGAGCCAAGGGAATACTGAGGCTACCGACTCCACACCCAGCATCACAGATGGACAGTTCACTGAGGTTATTATCCGCTTTTAACCAGTCTAGAACAGTATCGACGGTTTGTTGATGGCCCTTACGGATATCAAGTTGAACGCGGTTCACTTCATCTGTACCGTAAATTTTGCGCCATCGGTCAAAACCAGTTTGGTTAAAGTAGTCTTTGACGATGGTCTTATCGTCTACTAGGGTTTTCTCTTCTGCCAGGGTCATAGGAATTACAGGACGTTTTACACAGGATGGGAAAGTCTCTAATTTTCCAGCATACCATGATTGGGCTACGGTTTCTCCGAGCAAAAATTGGTCGTTTTCAATCCTTGAGGTTCAAATTAATAAAAATGTCAACAAAATTCATAAAAATTCATAAAAATTCACAGAAAATGGTAATCTCTTACTCTTCACAAAATCCTCACATTTTAATGACATTCTAACTAATATGTATGCTTTGAGCCATCTTTATGATTGATTGGGCATCTCTACAGGACGATGCTGGTAAAATAAGCATAGAGCAAAGCATCCGTAAACTGATCCCTGAGATCCAAAACAGGAGTTATGGTTATGAAACAGATCTTAATCGTTGATGATTCCCAAACCATGCGTAAAATGGTGAAAGTCTCTTTACGAGATTTACAGGATGTGAATTTTGATGAGGCGGGTAATGGTCTAGAAGCCATTGAAAAAATGAAAGTTAGCCCCTTTGATTTAATGATTTTAGACCTCAATATGCCCGATATGCACGGCTTAGATGTTCTCAAATTTGTGTTGGAGAATCATCAATATAAATCCACTCCAATTGTCATCTTAACCACCAAAGGAGATGAAGAAAGCCGCAAAGAAGCTTTAGATGCGGGAGCCAAATGCTATCTCACTAAACCGTTCCAACCTAAACCCTTGTCCGATCAAATCCACGATTTATTGCAATAAGCGATCGCCCTCTGGCCAGATAGTAACACTCTGGGGAACAAAAGCGTTCCTAAAAAGTAGAACCCAGTGAAAACAAGGATCTTAACTGCTTGTGTCTAATTCCCTTGACAATGACAATCTATTTAGTGAGTTTCTAGACGACTACTTTGTTGAATGTGAAGAACATTTGACTTCTGTTCGCCAAGGCTTGCTGTCCTTAGAATCCTACATCACTGCGTCAGAGTCTAGCCCTAAAAATACAGTGGACATGGAACTGCTGAATCAATTATTTCGCAGTTTTCATACCCTCAAAGGCTTATCCGGCATGGTTGGCGTAGAACAAGCTGAAGCATTAGCACACCATTTGGAAAACTATCTGCGGCTACTGCGAGATCGAGAAACTCCCCTATCAGAAGCTGGATTTGATACCTTGATGATGGGAACCAAAACCTTAGAAGAAGTGATTCATGCCTATCGTCAAAAACAACCAAGTCCAGACATGACGGCAATTCTCGATCGGATTAATGGGTTAGTCAGTCAACCGGAATCCCAGGAAACGGAAAACCAGGAGAGTCTCCCCAAAAAAGCGGGGAATATTATCAGCTCTACCTTAGAGCTGCCAGGGAATATATCCCAAGAAGTCCAAGACCTGATCGGCCAAGGTTTTTCAGTATGGCGCTTTGTTTTTTCACCCGATGCCGATTTAACCGCCCAAGGCATTAATGTGAATCGTGTTCGCGGGCATTTAAACGAAAAAGCACAAGTGATTCATGCCTCTCCCCGAATGATCAATGGGCAAGATATTTGCTTTGATTTTTTGGTCGCCAGTCCAGCCAATCCCCAAGAATGGGTTGAGCAAACAGAAGGGTTGACCTGGGAGTTATACTTATCGCCCCCAGAAGTGCCAGAAGCTCCGGCCACACCAGTAACACCAGTAACACCAGTAACGCCTTCTGCGCCTCCTTCTGTGGTGCGTGTTGAGTTATCTAAACTCGACGATTTGATCGCTAGAGTGGGGGATTTAGTGATTACCCGCGCTCGGTTAGAAGAGTTGGTTAAGTCGATCGCCACCCACTCTAGTGCAGAAAATGGAAATGGCAAATCCACGATCGCGCGATCGCTCCAACATCTCAACCTTACCCTAGAGCGACAACTGCGAGACTTACGGGAAGATGTGATGCGAGTGCGCCTGGTTCCCATCGGCGAAATCTTCGCCCGAATGCAATTCGTCGTCCGAGATCTGGCACGCGAAGGCGGTAAATCCACCACCCTAGAGATTATCGGCGCAGAAACCGAAATCGATAAACTCGTAGTCGAGCGGATGATGGACCCCTTGCTGCATATGGTTCGCAACGCCATCAGTCATGGCATCGAACCCGAAGCCGATCGCATTGCCCAAGGCAAGCCCCCCCAAGGTAAAATCACCTTAAAAGCCAGAACCTCTGGGGAAATGGTCACCGCGATCATCGAAGACGATGGTCGGGGAATAGATTGGCAGCAGATCCTAGAACGGGGGAAAGCCAAAGGACTCTTGAATCCATCTGAAGATGACCCCTTGCATTCCGAGTCTATCCCCTTAAGCTACCGCAATCGCATTCTGCTCGACTTATTATGCGCTCCTGGATTTTCCACCAAAGACGAAGCCGACTTAACCAGTGGACGGGGAGTGGGTATGGCTGTCGTCAACAGTACCCTACAAGAATTAGGAGGTGTCCTCGAAGTCAGTAGCGAGCTAGGACAAGGAACCCAGTTTATCATTCAACTGCCTTTAACGTTGGCGATCGCCAACGCCTTAATCATTCAAGTTGGTGACCAAATCTATGCCATTCCCCAAAACGCCGTCCGGGAAGTCATCGAAGTGGGTTTGACTGACATCATTGACCACCATCAACTGCTCAATTACCGCCAGCAAGCCATTCCCTTACTCAATCTCTACTCAATTTTCGGCTTAACCGCCCCCCCCTCAACAACCCTGAAAGTCGTCATCGTCGGTCGAGGAGATATGGGAGACCATTTCCATACCACGGGCAACCTAATTGCCCTTATCGTAGATAACCTACTGGGTTTACGAGAAATCGTGATTCGCCCCCTGACCGACCCCCTGGTACGGGTTCGTGGCATTAGCGGGGCGACCGAACTTGGCGATGGGCGCATTGTCCTGATTCTAGACATCCTCGGCTTAATTAGCGATGACACATCCCATCCCTGGCACGATAATGCTCCCCTTTCTGTGTCTTAAGAACCTATGATCAACGCTTCTCCTGCTCATCCTCAAACCCCTGAAATCACCCTACCGTTCATTCTCTTTGAACTGGCCGGAACCACCTATGGTATTGTTTCGCACCAAGTTCAACAGATCGAAATGGTCGATCAAATCACCCCCGTTCCCAATGCGGCCCCCTTTGTAGAAGGTGTCGTCTTTTGTCGTTCCCAGGTGATTCCGGCGATCAATCTGCGTATCCGTTTAGGATTTGAGCGCCAACCCTACGATCTGCTCACCCGCCTGATTGTCATCCATACCCAATCCTCTTCCTCGCAGAGTGACCCCAAGCAACCTGCTCACCCAACCGAAAAGATAACAGAAGGCGATCGCGCCAGGGATGGTTCCCATTATCGCCGGGTGGGTTTGATTGTCGATAGTGCCAGAGAATTCATCGCTATTGGCCAAGACTTAATCCAACCCCCTCCAGAAGGACTATCAGGAGTCAATAGTCAATACTTATCCGGCATCATCACCTTAGACCAGAGAGTTATTCTCATTTTAGATATAGAAAAAATCATTGAAACATGAACCTTAAGAGTAACTACCCATAAGGGTGGAGATTACCTATTCCCTATTCTCTAAACGGAGGTAAACATGGCTAAAAGCAAACCCAACAAAAAAAACATCCCTTCCCCTTCCTCAATTTCCCTTCAAGCAGCCTCACAAATCCAGAAGATCGCCCAAGAAATCACCTCTGGAATGAAACAACATAACCAGCGCTTTATAGACACTACCAGCGCGATCGTAGAAATGGGAAAATCCCTAGAAGAAAGCGCCCAGCAAACCAATGAGGTTGCCCAGTCCACAGAGGAAGTGGTGTCCGGAATTAATGAAATGGCCGCCTCCATTGAAGAAGTCACCGCCAGTAGTACCGAAGTCGCTACCGGATTGAACCAAATTAACACCTCCATCAAAGACAGCAATACATCCACCCAATCCGTAGCTGCCAATACTCAAGAAATGGCGGCATCAGCGACCCAGGTCAGTGCCTCCATCAACCAAGTGGTCGGTAACATTAGAGGATTGACCAGCGATACCGAAAATCTAGCCGCCTCCGTCAATCAAACCGCCGCCTCCATTGAAGAAATGGGCGGTTCCATTCAAGGAGTAGCCGAAAACTCCGACGACCTGACAGCCGCAGCCGAAGAAACCACCGCCTCCATTAATGAAATGGCAGCTTCCATTGAGGAAGTATCTGCCACCACCGAGAATGTAAGCGCCACCGTAGAAGAAGTTTCTGGAGCGATTCAAGAGATGGCTGCCTCCATTGAAGGAGTGGCCCAAAATAGTCAACGCATCACCCAAGCGGCAACCACAGCCCAAAAGAATTCCGAAGATCTCGAAGAGTCCATTCGTTCGGTGACGGACTTAAGCCGAAAAGCCGATGACATTACCCAGCGAGTGCGCCAAGATGCCGAAGAAGGCGGAGCCACCGTAGAAAAGGCGATTCAGGGTTTAACGCGGGTACGCCAATCTATGGTTAACACGGCTGATGTAATTCGAGATATGGGCGATCGCACCTATGAAATTAGTTCCATCGTCGATACCATTAACCTAATCGCCGAACGCACCAATTTATTATCCCTAAACGCCTCCATTGAAGCCGCCAGAGCCGGAGAAGCCGGGCGCGGGTTCGCCGTCGTAGCCGAAGAAATCCGCAATCTAGCCGATCGCGCCGCCACCGCCACCTCAGACATTGCCGCCATTATCAAAAGCCTACAGTCCGTCGTCCAAGATGCCGTCAAAACCTCAGAAGAAGGCTTAAGGGTAACCGAAGACAGCAGCCGTTTAGCCGAAGAAGGGGTAGCAGGATTGGGCAAAATCCTCTCCGGCGTAGAAGAAACCACTCATTTAGTCAGTGAAATTGCCAACTCTTCCCAGAAGCAGAGCCACTTAGGGCGACAGGTAGTTGATTCCATTAATACCACAGCCCTACAAGCCAAAGAAGTGGCCGGTGCGACCAGCGAGCAATCGAAGGCAGCCATCTCAATTGTGCAATCCACCGAACACATGCGGCAAATTACCAAACAGGTCACCAAGGCCATGAACGAACAGGCCAAAGCAGCCAGAGAAGTGATTAAAGCCGCGCAAAACACCAGTCATCTGGCTGGGCAAGTGCGAAAAGCAACCTCAGAGCAAGCCCGTGGAGCCTCCCAAGTGATGCAGGCGGTCGAGAGTATGCGGCGCGGCATGTCCAGTACCTATAAAGTCTTAGCCGAACAATCCCAAGGAGCCGATCAGATCCAAAAAGAAATGGACAGGCTATCGCGCTTCATTAACAGTATTAGTGAATCCATGAAAGGGCAATCGGAAAACGTACAACAAATTACCAATGCCATTGACAGTATGCGATCGCAATCCGATCAGGTAGCCAAAGCCATGGGCGAACAGGCCAGAGCTGTGCGCGATATGACTCAAACCACAGAAAACATCGCCAAACAAGTCAACTTGCTTGCCCAAGCCAATCAGGAACACGACCGTAGCTCCAAAAAATTAGCCCAAATGTTACAAACCATGGGAGACTCTGGCGAAAGTACCTTAGAATCTCTCGAAGCCATTCACACCTTAACCGCCCAACTGTTCGCGACCTAATCAGCCCTCTCCCCACTCTCCCCCCTTGAACTATGACCATTAGCATATTCACCACCGATACCCAGTTAAAGGTTCGCTCCTGGGATACCCAATTAACAGACATGACCGGATTGACTCCACAAGAAGCCATGAACCAGCCGCTAGGGTCGATTATTCCTGAGTTAGAGACCAGAGGATTACTCCAACACTTTAAGCGAGTTTTAAGAGAAGGGGTCATTGAAACCCTCGCCCCTGCCTTGCACCATTATTTGATTCCCTGCGATCCCCCCATTGCTTCCGAGTATTTCGACCGAATGCAGCAGCGAGTGACAATTGTCCCCCTACGAGAAGGGGAGAACATTGTGGGCACACTGGTGACAGTAGAAGATGTGACCGCTCGGCTAATTGAAGAAAAACAAATGAGCGCCGAAGCATCGGATATGGCTGACCCCTTCTCTAGTCTCCGGTCTCAGGAGCGCAGTACGTCTTCTTGGGATGTGCTGGCATCTAGGCGCAAGGCGATCGAGCAATGCCAACACTCTCCGGAAATTACCCGGAAAGTCATCGATGTCTTACGTCAGGAACACCGCCATCCGACCCTCTTAAACAGCGTGCTGTCGGTGTTGAGTAAGAGCCAGATCGATCCTTCACCCGTGTTGTGGGAATGTTTACAAGATCCCGATCCAGAGCTGCGGATTTATGCGGCTCTTGCCCTGGGCAATCGCCACCATCCTGGCTCCATTGAACCCCTGATTAAGGCCCTGGACGATCCCGATACCAATGTGGTCTATCAAGCTATTGAATCCTTGGGCAAACTCAAAGCCAGCGAGGCGATCGACAAATTAGTAGAAATTGCCCAATCCGATGATTTTTTCCTGGCATTTGGGGCCTTCGATGCCTTGATGCAAATGGACGATCCGGAAGTGACCCCGCGATTAATTCCTTTGTTGGTTCGTACTCTCAACTGGCGAGTGCGACGGGAAGCGGTGGATAAAATTGCCCTCCATGGCAACAGCGATCTCACCAGTTCCTTACTGAGCTTGCTACGGCAACAACACCGCAATCCCAATGTCCTCAACAGTGTGCTTCAGGTGTTGATCCTGGGGGATGTTGACCCGATTCCCGCTTTGGTGGGCTGTCTAGAAGATCCCAATGATCCGGATTTGCGTACCTATGCGGCCGGTGCATTGGGCGATCGCGCCGATCCGAGAGCCATTGGCCCCCTGATGGAGGCTCTCAAGGACGATCATCCCAACGTTAAATACCATTCCATTGAAGCCTTGGGACGACTCAAAGCTAATGAAGCGGTAGAAGCGCTCTTGGACATTGCCACCCAAGAAGACTTTTTCCTCGCATTCCCGGCTCTCTGTAGCCTCACCCAAATCGGCGAGCGAGCGATCGCCTATCGCCTGGTTCCCCTCCTGGATGACCCCCTACTGGCTCCCCAAGCGGCCGAAGCCTTGGGCGCTCTGGGCGATGTGGATGTGGTGGTTCCCCTGGTACGGCACTTATCTGAACCGGGAGCTAGTGTATCGACTTTAGCCACGGCCATCGCCTCCATTGCCGATCGCTACGACCAAACCCATCAAATCACGACCATCACCGACCCGATTAGGCAAACCCTAGATGAAGACGGGGCCAGGGCCCTGATGAAAGAAACCCTCCACGCTGCCCAGGACAATTTACCAGCCTTGCTCCTCTGTTTAGGAGCAGTTCCCCCTGACTACCGTCCCCTCGTGGCCCCAGCCTTTACCTCCCTACTCTCCAATGAAACGGTGCGGGAGAACTGTATTCAAATCCTGGTGGGTTATGGTTCCCTCGGCAGCGAACTGCTGTTAGAGAGTTTACCGGAACTGGATTTGGAAGGACAAAAGGCGGCGGTGGTTGCCCTGGGTCGCATTGGTGACCCCCTAGCCACGGCGAAACTACAGCAATTGCTGGAAGAAACGGATGTAGAGCTGGTTAGATCGGCAACGGCTGCCCTAGCCCAAATTGGCGATCGAGGGGCGACGGAATCCTTGTTATCTCTACTCGGTCATGAGGATGGAGCGGTGCGTCTAGGGGCGATCGCCGCTCTCAACTCCTGTCGTCCTCCCCATCTGGACGAGCAGATCAAAATCCGTCTGAGCGATCCCAATCCCAGGGTGCGCGAATGTGCGGTAAAAATTGCTGGCTATTTCGCCTTTCCAGACTCCATTGAGGTGTTAATCGATCTCCTCCAAGATCCGGAGGAAAAAGTGCGACGCTCGGCGATCGAACATTTGCCCTATCTGGATCATCCCCAAGTCATGGACTATTTAATCGATGCCTTGGCCCAGGAAACCCCGGTTTGTCGGGCGGCAGCCGCTCGCGCCCTGGGAGAGCTGGAGATGCCCAGCAACTTGAATGGGGCCGGATGGGAGAAAACTCCCTTACCTGCCCTCAAACGAGCAATGCTCGATCGGGAAGAATGGGTGCGCTATAGTGCCCTGCGATCCATTGGCCAGTTGATAGGAACTGGCCATGGCGGTGACTGGAGCGAGTTGACGGATCAGTTGACTGGTTTAGCCCAAAGTGACCCTTGTATTAGTGTACGGGCGGCGGCGACCGAATGCTTGGGACGGGTTGCTCCGAATAGTATTGGGCCGTTAACTGAGTTGGCTGAATCTGGGCCTGGGGATGTGGCACGAGCGGCCCTGATTGCTTTGGGGCGCTTGGATACGGGGGAGGCGATCGCCCCCTTGCTCAATGCCCTCAATTCTCCCAATCCCGAACGCCGGTTAGATGCCATGCAAGCCTTCCAGGAGCGGGGTGGTCAAGAGGCAGGCGTGGCTCTGCAATGGATGGCAGCCGCCGATCCAGAAGAGCGGGTGACTTTAGCGGCCATTGAGACTTTGGGCCGTTTGGGGGGCCAAGAGGCGATCGCCTCCTTACTCGAACTTACCCTCGATCCGGCCAATCGCCATTTCTGTATTGAAGTCCTCAGTCGTCAGAAAACCTTCAAAGAAGATTATATTGATGCGATCGCCGCCGGTCTCCATCATGCCCATAGTCAAGTTCGCTGTAGTACCGTAGAAGTGCTAAAACGCCTTCAACATCCCTATGCTTCAGAATTTTTGATTGTTGCTCTAGGTGACTCCGACGAATCAGTACGCTTGGCAGCAGTAGAAGCCCTAAGCTATTTAGGAAATCAAAGCTGTCAACCTCAGTTATTAGTGTTAGCTCGTACCGATCCCTCTTTGGCAGTTCGTCGGGCAGCTCAAAAGGCCATTCACCAATAAAGGAGAACGCCCGCTTGAGGTCATCCTATGGATGAAAAAACTTGGTGTTGTGATTGGAAAACATGATCTTTTCAACCCGTGCTTTTGGAATGTCTGACAGTACCTTTGTGATTTTACGAAATTTAATTCACGAACGTACCGGTATTTATTACGATCAGTCCAAACAAGATTTATTAGCTGACAAACTCTCCCCCAGACTCTTAGAGCAAGGAATTCATTCTTTTCTGGATTATTACTATCTATTGAAGTATGACACAAGCGCCAATCGAGAATGGCAAGAATTGGTTAATACAATTACTGTGCCGGAAACATTTTTTTGGCGAGAATTCGATCAAATAGAGGTGCTAATCAACCAACTCATTCATGAGTATTTAGATCAACAAAAACCATCTGGATTATCTTATGGTTATAGCTATCCCCTAAAAATTTGGAGTGCAGCCTGCTCCACCGGTGAAGAACCCCTGACGATCGCCATGGCCTTAGAAGAAGCTGGATGGTTCGATCGGCTACCGATTGAAATTTATGCCACGGATATTTCATCACGGGCGATCGCTAAAGCCAAGAAAGGAGTATACCGGGAGCATTCTTTTCGGGTTTTGTCGCCAGCCTTAAAAGAAAAGTATTTTACTCAAGAAACCGCAGGATGGCGCATTCAGCCCCATATTCATCATCGAATTCACTGGAAAACGGCTAATTTATTAAATCCCGACGATTTTATCTTATTTACCAATATCCCCTTTATTTTTTGCCGCAATGTGTTTATCTACTTTTCCCCTGATTCGATCAAAAAGACTACGATGATGTTTTTTGAAAAAATGCCCGCCAATGGTTGTTTATTTCTCGGATCGTCGGAATCAATTATTAAACTTAATACCCAATTCCGCGTTTGTGAAATTAATCGATCGTTTATCTATATGAAGCAAAATCAACACCAGCCTTAATGCTCCCCCCCATTTACCTGACCCCTATTAATATCGATCATGAGTATAACCCAACCCAACAATCCCAATTTAATCAAAGTGCTAGTCGTAGACGACTCAGCCTATGTGCGTAAAGTGATCAAAAAAATGCTATCCAACAGTCCATTTATTGAGGTGATCGGGATTGCCCATGATGGGGAAGATGCGTTAGAACAAGTGGCCAAACACAATCCGGATGTGGTCACCTTGGATTTAATTATGCCAGGAATTGATGGGATTGAATTTATTCGCCAGCAAATGTTGCGGAAAGTGCTTCCCATTGTGATTGTTAGTATTGCTGATGAGGGAGGAAAAAAGGTTTTAGATGCCTTAGATGCAGGAGCAGTAGACTTTATTCATAAGCCTACGGCCTTAGCCACTGATAAAATATTTGAAATTCAAGACGATCTGATTCAGAAGGTGAAAAAAGCGGCCAAATTACCCTTAAATCCTTATCCTCCGGCCCTCAATTTAGTCACTCCTGATGTGAAACCTTCTGTGGCCATCAGTCCTTCTAGCACCCCTCGATTTGATATTGTTTTAATTGGCATTTCTACTGGTGGCCCTCAAGCATTGACCTATCTGATTCCCCAGTTTCCTGAAGATTTTCCTGTACCTATTGCCGTCGTCTTACATATGCCGAAAGGCTATACAAAACTCTATTCTGAACGGTTAAATCATTACTGTTCCCTGGAAGTCATTGAAGCCCATACTGGGGATCTGGTGTGTCCGGGTCGAGTGCTGATTGCTACGGCCGGATACCATTTAGGCTTTGAACGCAACCAGGAAGGAGTGGTGGTGGCTAAACAGCAATCTAAGCCCTTTGATTTACCCCATCGTCCCTCTGTGGATGTCTTATTTCAATCTGGCGCTCAAGTCTATGGCGATCGCACCTTGGGGGTGGTGATGACGGGGATGGGATCGGATGGTAAACAAGGTGCAGCTCAAATTAAATCCCATGGAGGGATGATTATCACTGAATCTGAGTCCAGTTGTGTGGTGTATGGAATGCCCCGTTCTGTTGTCGAAGCGGGGTTGAGCGATCGCAGTGCGTCCCTAAAATCGATGGCCCATGCCATCAATGAACTCCTCTTTAGCTGTGCTTAACATGATAAAATTATTACCAGTCATGAGGAAGCTCTCTTGGAACTAATAAACATGCAATTAACAGGGGAAGACTATGCTATTAACTGACCATCAAAAATATGCCTTAATGGAGTTTATGTCCCTAGCTCTCTCGGAAAAGAGTGCTTTTTTGCTGTCAGATTTGATGCATTTTCCTATTAGCTTAGATGTTTCTGATGTTTCCCTCAATTCCTTAGTTATTCTTTCCCAAAACTGGTCGGAAAACTTTAGCGATCCAGTCGTCTGTGTGCATCAAAAATTTGAAAATTCCTTGGCTGGAGATGCTTTGTTTGTTCTCGATTATCCGTCAGCTATTAAGTTAGCTCACTTCGGACACTCAAGCTTTCCATCCGTTACTCCCAACTTAACGGTTTCGGGTTGCGAAGTGTTAACGGAAATTGGCAATGTAATGCTCAACACTTATTTGGCTATGTTAAGCCATTTGCGAGGGGGACAGCTTAATTTTTCTATGCCTTCTTTTGCTATTCAAGAGATTCCCTATTTACTCAAGGGTTTGATTGCCAGCCGTAATGAGTTGAGGTACGCTTTGGTTCTCAATGCTAAGTTTACTGTTTCTGAACAATCGATTGTGAGTTATCTGATTTTAGTGACGGGGGTAACCTCTCTCGTATGCTTAATTAAGGGGATTGAAGCGTCTTATGAAATGATGCTTCCGGGTTGATTTGGGCAATAGGGAATAGGCACAATTTTTAGATCTTTTTTATATAACATAAAAATGTTACTTTGTCAATGGTTAGGAAGGGGAACATAATCAATGGGGGAAAAGATATATCAATAAATGTTAAGGGATGGCCAAAGTTCTTATAAAATTAGGTTAGATAGACGCAAAAATACCTATTCAATCGGGATTTTCCGCAAGCGGACAGCAAGGGGAAAACTCATCCCATGGGTTGACTTGGCTCTTCTGGGACTCCAGAAAGGTTAAAATTGCTGAAAACGTCTTATCCACGTTACCCTGACAGGTTGTGGTCGCCAAAGACGACCCAAACCCTAGGTCATGGAGTAAACAGTAGGGGTATTTTAATATTTTCTTGTGTGTTTCCCGTTTCCAGAGCGGACAAGGGAAACCTCCCCCTAGTCGGAATCATATCCATATCGGCTCTCGCCGAAATAGTGTAACTGCCAAGGCGGTTAGGACTTAATTTTCAATTCACCCAACCTACTCAAGGGAATAAGGATCATAGAGGAACCTCCAATATGTACACCCAGGTTAAATCCAATATTCGTCGTGTAACTGTACCAGAAACAGAGCCAGCTAATGGCATAGATGGGGAAACCCTAAAGGCGATCGCCGAAGAACTGATCGGCCAAGAGACTCTAGAAGGCGCACCTGACCTAGAGTCTGCCGCCCCTGCCGCCAATGGGCGAAAAGTGATCAAAATTGTGTACATCGTCATGGAGGCGCAATACCAAAGTGCCCTCACCCAAGCGGCTCAAACCATTAACCGCAGTGCGGCGAAACATCAAAATCAAGTGGGGATAGAGTTAAGTGGATACTTAATTGAAGAGCTACGCAACCCCGAAAACTATGCCGAGTTTGAGCAGGATATGGAGACGGCCAATATCTTCATTGGCTCTCTGATTTTCATTGAAGATCTGGCCGATCGCATTGTCGCCACGGTTGCTCCCCATCGCGATCGCCTGGATGCGGCGGTGATCTTCCCCTCCATGCCCCAAGTCATGCGCCTGAATAAGTTGGGAAGCTTTAGCATGGCGCAGTTGGGGCAATCAAAGAGTGCGATCGCCTCATTCATGAAAAAGCGCAAGGAGTCGAGCGGTTCCTCCTTCCAAGACGGAATGCTCAAACTCCTGCGTACCTTGCCCAAAGTCCTGAAATACATGCCCATCGAAAAGGCCCAGGACGCTCGCAATTTCATGCTCTCGTTCCAATATTGGCTGGGGGGATCGCCGGAAAACCTGACCAACTTCTTGCTGATGTTGGCGGATAAGTATGTGCTGGAAACCGAGCAGCAACTGAGCTACGAAGACCCGGTAGTGTATCCAGATATGGGTCTGTGGCATCCCATGGCCCCGAAAATGTTTGAAGACCAACAGGAGTATTGGGATTGGTACAATAGCCGGGACGACATCGACGATGACCTCAAAGACCCCCTCGCTCCCTGTGTGGGTCTGGTGTTGCAGCGCAGCCACCTGGTGACCGGTGATGATGCTCACTATGTGGCGATCGTTCAAGAGCTTGAATGCCGAGGAGCCAGAGTCATGGGCACATTTGCGGGGGGCTTAGACTTCTCTAAACCCGTGGATGCCTATTTCTGGAATCAACGGACTGAGAAACCCATCGTTGATACGGTGATTTCCTTAACCGGGTTTGCCCTGGTGGGTGGGCCTGCTCGTCAAGACCATCCCAAGGCAGTAGAGAGCCTGAAGCGCCTCAACCGACCCTATATGGTGGCCCTGCCCTTGGTGTTCCAAACCACGGAGGAGTGGGAAGCCTCGGAATTGGGACTGCACCCGGTACAGGTAGCGCTGCAAATTGCGATTCCGGAACTCGATGGGGCGATTGAGCCGATTATCCTTTCGGGACGGGATGGAGCCACCGGAAAGGCGATCGCCCTCCAAGATAGGATCGAGTCCGTTGCTGCTCGCGCCCTCAAATGGGCTAACCTGCGGCGCAAACCCAAACTGGACAAGAAAGTTGCCATCACGGTCTTTAGCTTCCCCCCCGATAAAGGAAATGTGGGAACGGCAGCTTATCTAGACGTATTTGGCAGCATCTACGAAGTGGTTCGCGCCCTGCGGGATAATGGCTATGACCTTGGGGAACTGCCAGAATCTCCCAAAGAGTTGATGGAAGCGGTGATCCACGATGCCAGTGCCCAATATGCTTCCCCGGAGCTGAATGTGGCCTATCGCATGGGAGTGCCGGAATACGAGAAACTAACGCCCTATTCGGAGCGCCTAGAGGAAAACTGGGGCCCCCCTCCGGGACATCTGAACAGCGATGGTCAAAACCTGCTGGTGTATGGGAAACACTTTGGCAACCTGTTTATTGGGGTACAGCCCACGTTTGGGTATGAAGGTGACCCCATGCGGCTGCTGTTCTCGCGATCGGCTTCTCCCCACCATGGTTTTGCCGCTTACTACACCTACCTGGAGAAAATCTGGGGCGCAGATGCGGTGCTGCACTTCGGAACCCATGGCTCTTTGGAGTTTATGCCAGGGAAACAGATGGGGATGTCGGGGGAGTGTTACCCGGATAATCTGATTGGTTCGATTCCGAACTTGTACTACTACGCGGCGAATAATCCCTCGGAGGCGACGATCGCCAAACGCAGAGGTTATGCAGCCACCATTTCCTATCTGACTCCTCCAGCCGAAAATGCGGGCTTGTACAGAGGTTTAGCCGAACTGAGCGAGTTGATCGGCTCCTATCAACAGCTCAAGGATACCCCCAGGGGCGAACAAATTGTACTCACCATCATCGAGAAATGCCGCCAGGTGAATCTAGACCAAGATATTGCCCTCCCCGAAACCGTAGGGGCGGGTTTGAAACCCGCCCCTACAGCCGCCCCCAACCTATCGGCTGAAGAGCGGGATAATCTGGTCGGTCAGGTGTACAACAAACTGATGGAAATCGAGTCACGGTTGTTACCCTGTGGGTTGCATGTAGTCGGGAAACCACCGACAGCGACAGAGGCGATCGCCACCTTGGTCAACATCTCCAACATCGATCGCCCCGAAGACGGCATCGAAAGCCTGCCCCGGATCATCGCTCGTAGTATCGACCGCGACATCGACCAAATCTATGAAAGCAGCGATTTAGGAGTCCTCGAAGACGTAGAACTCTATAACCAAATCGTCCAAGCCACCCGCGCTGCCGTCACTGCCCTCGTCGAAGAACAAACCAACGCCGAAGGTCGGGTATCCCTCGTCTCCAAGTTGAACTTCTTCAACATGGGTAAAAAAGCACCCTGGGTCGCCAAACTCCATGAATTGGGCTACACCAACGTCGATGAAGCGGCCCTCAAGACCTTAATGGAATATCTCGAATTCTGTCTCGAACAGATCTGTGCCGATAACGAATTGGGTGGACTGCTCGCTGCCCTAGAAGGCCAGTATATTCTCCCCGGGCCCGGGGGTGACCCCATCCGCAACCCGGACGTATTGCCCACCGGTAAAAACATCCACGCCCTCGATCCCCAATCCATTCCCACAGAAGCAGCCATCAAATCGGCCAAACGGGTAGTCGATCAACTTCTGGAGCGCCATAAAGCCACCAACAACGGCCAACTCCCCGAAACCATTGCCACCGTTCTCTGGGGAACCGACAACATTAAAACCTTCGGCGAGTCTTTAGCTCAGATCCTCTGGTTTGTGGGAGTCAAACCCGTTCCCGATGCCCTCGGACGGGTGAATAAACTGGAATTGATTCCCCTCGAAGAATTGGGACGGCCCCGGATTGATGTGGTGGTTAACTGTTCTGGAGTCTTCCGAGATCTGTTTGTTAATCAGATGGCGCTGATGGATAAAGCCGTGAAAATGGCTGCCGAAGCAGACGAACATCCAGAAATGAACTTCGTTCGCAAACATGCCATGGAGCAAGCCGACGAGTTAGGCATTAACCTCCGTCAAGCCGCCAGCCGGATTTATTCTAATGCCAGTGGTTCCTACGCTTCTAACGTTAACCTAGCCGTGGAAAATTCCTCCTGGGAAGAAGAGTCCGAACTGCAAGAGATGTATCTCAACCGCAAATCCTTCGCCTTTGATGCCGATAATCCCGGCATCATGAAAGAGAGCCGTCAGGTGTTCGAGTCTTCCCTCAAGAGCGCAGAAGTCACGTTCCAGAACTTAGACTCTTCTGAGATTAGCTTGACCGATGTTTCCCACTATTTCGATAGCGACCCCACGAAGGTGGTGAGTTCCCTGCGCAAAGATGGCAAACAACCGGCTGCCTATATTGCCGATACCACCACCGCTAAAGGTCAGGTGCGCTCCTTATCGGAAACCGTGCGCCTGGATGCGCGGACAAAAATGCTCAATCCCAAATGGTATGAGGGAATGCTCTCCCACGGCTATGAAGGGGTGCGCGAGTTGTCCAAGCGCCTGGTGAATACTTCGGGATGGAGTGCCACTGCGGGAGCCGTGGATAACTGGGTGTATGAGGAAACCAACGACACCTTCATCAAGGATGAGGCCATGTGTCAACGGTTGCTCAACCTCAATCCCCATTCTTTCCGCAAGATGGTTAGTACGCTCCTAGAGGTGAATGGTCGCGGCTACTGGGAAACCAGCGAGGACAATCTCGACCGTCTGCGTCAGTTGTATCAGGAAGCAGAAGACCGTATTGAAGGGATTGATGATTAGATTGGGTTAATTCTCACGTCATCTGAGCCTAATTGCCAATCATTTCGTAGAGACAAGGCACGCCTTGTCTCTACGTTTTGTTCCGTAGGATTTATAGTCGATTTTCTAGCAATGTCTGAATGATGCGTCGGGATATACGGAAGTTCGTTTGTTGCAATAGCGCGATCGCCTCTGAAAGCTCGACTAAACCTTGATGGGCCGCCTCATCCAAGATTCCCAGAGTGCCGATAACGGGAATTTTGCGATCGCTCGCTATGCGTCTCCCCAAGCGTTCATCGATAATCAGTAGGTCTGCTGGTAGGGTTTGGGCTATACTAATCGCAG
This sequence comes from Roseofilum halophilum BLCC-M91, assembly GCF_030068445.1. GTDB lineage: Bacteria > Cyanobacteriota > Cyanobacteriia > Cyanobacteriales > Desertifilaceae > Roseofilum > Roseofilum halophilum. The sequence goes on from NZ_JAQPOK010000090.1 coordinate 84,043, forward strand.
CCTGTTCGCCGCGATCGAGAGAATTCAGGGTTTCATCAAGCCTAGAAACAACTTGAATAGTAAGCCAGGAAGGAGGATTAGCGCTCCATTGACGTACAACTGCTGGTGCGGAGGAATCCTGCATTTCATCCCGAACCCCATCAGGAATGATAATTTGCTCAAATAAGCTGGGGAGCAGGTCAATCTGGCCAATTAGCAATAAATAGTTGATCGGCGAAGTATCAGAAACGACGATCATAACGGAGTTGGCGAAGGGTTTCCCGATCCTGCTGCAAATCTGCCTCGTCATAATGCAAATCAGCCTTATGCTGCTTCAAAAAGGCATCAACATCCCAACGAGAAGGTAAACCCAAAATGCGACGGACTTCCCCACTGGTAATTTTTTCGGTCTGATAAGCTTGTACGACTAAAGCTTCCAAAATCTCGCGAGCTAGATGGTTTGGGTTAAAATGGTCAACAAGTTCATCAGGAATGTCAAGTGTAATTTGCACCATTTAATCTCCTTAGAATCTAGGGGTTATTGTATTCGCTCTTGTAGGGGTGGGCAAGCTAAAACCAGAGAATTGATAATTTGCCCCGATAGACTTGCCCACCCTACAACTCCAATACCTTCGCCAGTGTGTTCTATTGTTTCTTACGCTTGATTCCCTGGGAAATTGTGCCCAAAGCACCCAAGGCCAGCAATGAGATGACAGAACTCGGTTCGGGTACAGATTGTTGAATTCCTGTGCCTTGGACAATATTATCAATTCCAGTATTAATCGTTCCTCCATTGACAGTTGTCCAACGCATTGACGTAATATCTTCGTCAGCGAGTACCCCAAAAAATCCAACTTGTGTCGGGTCATGCTGCAACACAAAGCTGTCTAGCAAACCCCCAGAACCAAAGACTTGAATCGTTGCAGGCCCAAAAGCATTGAGATAAGTATCAAAGCCCAGCGCTTCCATGGGTGTACCGAATTCTACCGTAAAATCCTCATCACCATTGGCAGTTAAAATACTACTTTCGGTGATGGGAACACCAAAGTTCCTATATCCTGGTGAAGACACCCATACGTTAGGAACAGAGCCACCAGCAAGACCGGTATAGGTGTTGTTGTTATTTACAAAAGAGGGTATACGGCGATCTTTCTGTGTAAAGTCCTCAAAATCTTCAACCAAAGTAGTTTCAGTCACCGTATCAAAGTCATTGACATCGGTGAAAAACATCACCGCAGCATGGGACGCTTGAGACATCATCAGAGCGCTTACGGTTGCTCCAGCACAAGCGATAGAGAGTTTTTGCCAAGTTGTAACCATCGTTATGGGTTTTACCTCGATTTTGACTAAACGAGGAGGATCTCACAGAACACTGTTCGGGGTGTTTTTCCCGAAAGCGATCGACCCTCCTATAAGTTACTCTGTTTTTTCAGGCTGATTTTATGCAAAATTGCGGATCTTGTAATGATTCTTTATAATTTAGACTCTAGTGGTTAAATTCCAGGATCTTAGTACAGGCTTGGATAGCATCAAGGAGATATTCGCGATCGCGCAGCGAAACGGAGTTTTATCGCGGCTCATCGGCAGTAGATAGTGTAAGTATGACTGAGAATGTTTTGGCGGCGGATGGGATTATGGCTGTTTTCGATCGCATTGCGGGTAACCAAGTCGATGGGGCGATCGCCGAGAAAGTCCCCCAATCTTCGGGGGATTTTCTGTATATCGGTCAATATAGTAGCTATTGCTACGACGATCGCCTTACCCAACCGTTAATGGTAAACCGACTATCGGTAAATTTTTTCGAGGAACAACGCACGGGTAGGACTTCATGTAAATAGCGACTGAGGAAAAATACAATACTATTGTGTCGGGGTTCAACTCTTTGGTAGGTATCGGCTTTGGCATAATAGCCATTTTTGATTGTACTGTCGTAAACGAGCAGTTCTCCCCCAGTAAAGTTTTTGGGTTGATTATGGAAATAGTAAACATAGGTTAGCTCTCTGTTGGCTGTATCGGGAGAGCCATTATCATTATGGAGCTTAAAATAATGACCGTCGTTATGGGCGGTTAATTGGGCTTCGATATCGTGGGGTTCAAAGAGGGGGCGATCCAGTTGGGGTAAAACTTCTGGCATCATTCCTTTGATCCGTTCGACGATCATCTCGGAGAATTCAGGGAAGTGATAAAGAACGGTGGAGTGGCGATAGTCCGCTTGTCCTGTGGAGGTAGTGGTACTGGTGAAGTCTTTTTGACGTTTTTTGACGTATTTGAGTAGGCGATCGCACTCTTTGTCGCTGAGGAAGTTATCTAAATGGACAAAGCGAGAAGTAATGGTATGGGATACGGGAGCCGGAGGTTGGGGTGCAGGAGTCGCCATTTGCTGTGCTTTTTGTTGTTGTACATATAACGGCGGTTCTGTCAATACCCCAATCAATTGATGGCTGGGAAAACAGAGGGCTTGGCGATCGTCATTTAAGGGAATTTGAAATAATTGGGAAGGAGAGCTTCCATTATTGACTGTATTTCCAGTCTGGGAAGCTAAGACTTTCATCACGGCGACCAGAATGGGGGAATTGGAAGGCAAAGACAGGGTATACTGATGGCCTCCAGCTAAAAGCAGGGTGACTTTAACGGTTTGGACTGCTGCTGATGTTTGGCTACTCATTGGATAAACAGGTAATCGTTAACAGGGTTGTCAGGGGTGTTTTTCCGAGCGGGACAATCTCTTAATTCAAAAATTCTACACTTTGAATTTCCGATGTCCAAAATTTCCATTCCCCCTTATATTTTCTCAAGGTATGGATAATGAGCAGTCGGTTATCCCGAAATTGAGCCTCACCTCCAATTTTAGTGGTGGTTTGAGTGGCAATGATTTGAGCTTTATCGTCAGTGACTTCAAGAATTTCCCAATCCTCAAGTTCATATCTTAAATCCACTAACTCAATGCTCTGAATAACCGTTTGTTCTGTGATTTCAAATTGGGGAGAATCTGGGTGCATCGTGTTCATATATCTCTCAACACTGTCTGCATTGATAGCGTTTAAGTTTTCGTCGATCAGGGCTTGGATGGCTGCTCGTTCTTCAGCCTCTTTTGTGTGAGATGAATCAAGCCGATGCAAGGGATTTAAGGAGATTAATTGAGTTCCAGACGGGACGATTGGCAAGGACTCAAGGGAGAAAATAGTAAGAATTGAGACTAAAGCGATTTGAGAAAACATAAAATATAGCGCTTTGCGCGGTAATGGGTAATGGGTAATGGGTAATGGGTAATGGGTAATGGGTAATGGGTAATAGGCAAAAGGCAAAAGTTGATCCTCCCCATCTTCCCCATCCCCGCGTCTCCGCGTCTCCGTGTCTCCTCGTCTCCCCATCCCATTCCCCTAACTTCTGGGGGGAATGCGATACCACCCATACCAGTGATGAACGGCTAACCAAGTGACAGATAGGAGGGCGGCTAAACTTAAGGTTAACCCACTGTAGGGAACGAGTAAGCCCAAAACGGGTAACACTGCTCCGGAGATGGTGGCAATGATTGCCGCAGAGGATTCGCGACGGTTGTCGCCTAATCCCCAGGCTAGGGGGAGTAGAATGCAGGAGAGGAGTATCCAGGATAGCTCTGGGTTAAGGAGGCGACTGGCGTAGGTGAGGGCGAAAATACAGGCAAAAAAGACACTACAGGCGATCGCCACATCGCGCAGTTGTAGAGGCAGTGACAAATACAACAAGATAAGCCACCAGAGCAACAAGCCGGGAGTGAGCAACAGTAGGCGGGGCAAGACTCCGGTTCTGCCCACGGGATTAGTCGCGGTAAATACACCGAAGGGATTACGGACAGAAACGTTATCTTCAAATACCCAGATAAAGCGCTTTCCTTGTCCTTCTTCGAGGGTTTGGGTGGGGACAATGCCACTGGCAAAATCGGCTTTGGGGAAATTGGCGATCGCCGTTAACTGAAAATTAGATAACAATTGCCCATTGGCATTATAGACCCATCTGGGAGACCCTTGAACTTGATAGGTAACCCGAAATCGCGCCGTTTCCTGGGAGTCTAAGCTAAACGGAAAGCCATAATCTCCCGGATTAATGGGTTCTAACCGTTCTCCATCCCGCTCAACGCGAAAATTCTGGAGAATCGTATACCCATAGGGAGGCTGGATTTCAAAGAAAAAATCTTCCCGCTCTCCTAAGAGGTTAGTGACTTGATACTGAGCTTCAAAAGCAACTTGATAAACGGGTTGATTGGTTTGTACATTCAGCGCCTGATTGAGCAATACCTGAATCTCAGAGGCTTCTAAACTTAAATAGCGGTTTACCTCTCGCTCCTCCTCCACCTCGATATACTCGCCATCGATATAGCGGTTAAATGTATAGGTTTCGGGGATGGTGTAACGCACCTGGGGAGCGGGTTGTTCTAATCGTTCCCCTGTCAAGATCTGGGCAGATTCAACCACTTGGGCTTGTTCCCAATGATGATAGCGGTTAGCCAGGGTGGTACAGAAGAAAAAGCCGATGGCGATCGCCATCAACAGTACCACACCATGTTGCAGCAGCTCCAACAGCAGATCGTAGCGCTGTAACCATTTATTCGTCCAATTGTCTCTCCAAGGGGACGGATTTCGATCGCGTCGCAGGGCAAATCCCAAAGCGGCTAACACTAAGCCAAATCCTGCCACCACCAGAATTAAAATCAGAAAAGTATTAAAAATATGAGAGCCAAACTGCATTAACTCGTCGGCATGGGTAAGATCGGGTAAATTGGGAATACCTTCAGGAAGTCTAAACATAAGGTCTTATTTTAGAGTTGAGAGGGTAAAGGGTGCTTCTCATGCTGGACATGAGACGAAAACAATCAAGTTTTGATCATCTAATGTCCACTATCAACTATTCACTAGCTATGGATCGCCATCAGAGACATGAAGCTCAAATCGAGATCTTGGTGGTTGATGACACTTCAACAAATTTAAGTGTACTCACCCAATTGTTATCCAAGGAAGGCTATAAAGTGCGAGTCGCTCGCAATGGTGAGTTTGCCCTGCGCTCTGCCTTTTCTTCGCCTCCGAACCTGATTTTACTCGATATTCTGATGCCGGAAATGAATGGCTATCAGGTATGTGAGCGTTTGAAATTAAACCCGATTACCCAAGATATTCCGATTATTTTCCTGAGTGCCTCTGATGAGATCTTGGATAAGGTAACGGCGTTTGGGGTGGGAGGGGTTGATTATATTACGAAGCCCTTTGAAAGTATAGAAGTCTTAGCCAGAATTGAAAATCAGCTCCGGTTGCGATCGCTGCAACAGCAACTGCAAAGCCAAAATGAACATTTATACGCAGAAATCGAAAAGCGCAAGGCGATCGAAGCGTCTCTCGCTCAATCCCGTTCCCTACTCTCAGGGATCTTAAATAGTTCCCTAGATGCCATTGCTGCTTTGGAAGCACGCCGAAATGAACAGCAAAAGATTATCGATTTTCGCTGCTTATTGCTCAATCCCATGGCCTATCAATTATTGGGCAAATCTCAATTACAGGGTAAATCTTTACTGAGAGCGCTGCCGGGCTTAAAACTCGATGGGTTATTGGATGAGTTTATCTCGGTGGTGGAAACTTCACAAGCGATTCAAAAAGAAATCTATTATGCCCACGATGGCATTGAAGGCTGGTTTGAGATTTTGTTAGTGAAGCTCGGAGATGGGTTAACGGTAACCTTCCGAGATATTAGCAAGCGCAAACAAATTGAGTTGGCACTCGAACAAGCGAATTTAGAATTAAGCAATCAAGCGAATGTTGATGGTTTGACACAAATTGCGAATCGTCGCTATTTCGATCAGTATTTGGCCGAACAATGGCAACAGTTGAAGGTGGAGCAACAGCCTTTGGCGTTAATTTTGGCGGATGTGGATTATTTTAAGCTCTATAACGATAATTACGGCCATCAAGCGGGCGATCGCTGTTTGATTAAGGTCGCTCAAACCCTTTCCCAACAGTTACCGACTGCCGAAAGTTTGGCCGCTCGTTATGGGGGAGAAGAGTTTGGCATCATTCTGCCCCAGACTTCCCTAGAGCAAGCCAGACAAGTGGCGGAAACCATTCGCCAAGTGATTCATCAACTCAAGCTAGATCATGCCTATTCTCAGGTGAGTTCCTCGGTGACTTTAAGTTTAGGGGTGAGTGCGGTGATTCCTGGAGATTCCCAATCCCCAGAACAGTTAATCGCCCAAGCCGATCGCGCTTTATACCAAGCGAAAGAGAAGGGACGCGATCGCCTGGAGTGCGACTAAAATAAACTAAGATATAAACTTGGAGATTGTCCCATGCAGATTACCTTAACTCTCGAACAAGAAAAATTTTTAAGAGCGCAACTGGAAAGGGGTCAATATCGCACTCCGGAGGAAGTAGTGAGTCAGGCTTTGAAACTTCTAGAAGAACAAGAAACTCTGAAGTTAGTCTCTCCGATTGCTGGAAGTGAGTCGGCTAAACAACTACTGGTTGAGAAATTAACCCAATTGAGGACACAACAAGCCAGATCTGAAAATACAGTCATAGATGGCGATAATGCTCCGCATCGCTTGCGCGATCGAGAAAGCCTGAGTCAAGATATAAAAAATCTCTTCAAGAAAACTGACTCTATTGCAGGGATTGAAGAGATTACGGAAGCAGACATGGCGGCGGAGATTGAAGCCTATCGGAGCGGGCAGTGAAAGTAGTCATTGACACAAATATCTTAATTTCGGCTATTTTGAAAGGTAATTATTTCGGTTTCTGTGTTTAAGGATATCGTAATAAACTCAGAAGAAAGAAAGTGAACTATTCCCTATTCCCCCTACTCTAGCGGGAAACGCTGTAAATATCTTGTCCTCGTCCCAAGGCATAGCGGAGGGAGTGGGGTAAGTCTTTACTCGATTGGGTTAAGAATACCAGTAAACCGAGGATCAGGGTAATGGTGATATAGATAAATAGGGTTTGATAGGAAAAGGCTTGGGCAATCATGCCAGCCATGGGGCCGGCTATGGCAATGCCGAGATCGAAGCCTCCTAAACAGAGACCGAATAAGCGTCCCCGTTCGTGGGGATAGGCGCGATCGGCGATAATGGCGGAGGTGGTGGGAATGAGGAGGCCAAAACCAGCGCCTTCTAAGAATCCAGAGAGTAAGAAGAGCCAAGCGGTATCGGCAAAGGTGAGGATGAACATGGCGATCGCATAGAGGAAGATGCTGAAGGTAATAAAAATTCCTCGACCAATGCGATCGCTTAACGGGCCGGCAACTAAACGAATACTAAAACTGGCGATCGCGGCGGCGGTAAAAAATAATCCGGCGTTAAAGTTCACTCCGGTTTCCTGAATTAAGAGGGAAATAAACGAACTCATGCCGCCAAAAGCCAGACCGACATGGAGGAGAACCAGGCTTAAAATGCGAATGCGGGGACTCAGGAGCAAGCGCCATAGTCCGGGTTGAATGGCGGGTGAGGAGTCGGCTTTCTCTGGGTCGGTGCGCCGCTTTTCTTGGACTTGAGTCATAATCAAAAGGGCGAGAAACCCGAAACTCGCGGTTAACAGAAACAGAGAGCGATCGCCAAAAGCTTCCTGTACAAATCCCCCTAAAGCGGGGCCAAAGGCCACACCGACGGGATTAATCAAGCTCATATAACCCAGAACTTCACCCCGATTTTTTGGGGGGGTCAGATCCGTGACCAGGGCAATATATCCGGTGGTAAAGGCTGCCAAACTAATGCCGTGGAAACTCCGCACGAGCATCAGGGAGGAAACAGACTCGACGAGGAGATAACCGAGGGGAGCGAGACCACAAACGGCTGTACCAATCAAGATCACCAGTTTGCGGCTATGGCTATCGGCGATCGCCCCAATGCAAGGTCGAGCTAATAACAGGCCAATGGCAAACGCTCCCATGACAATACCAAGTTGTCGATCTGCTATCCCTAGCGATCGGAGATAGAGCGGTAAAGTGGGTAACAAAGAGCCAATACTTGACCAAAAGAGTAAACCCGAAGCAAACATCAACAGCAGATTTTTTCGCTCACTCGCACTCAGGGTTAGGAAAACCTTCATATATCTCCCTAGAATCAACCCTTCTTAGTATAGTCAGGGTAACCCTATCCTGGAGGAAACAAAAAAAACAGGGCAATCCTGCCCTGGGAGTGAAGATGGAGTTGGAAACGATGGACACAAAATCTTTTAGACCACTTGCCGAGAAGCCAGCTTCTCTAAGTCCGCTTGGCTTTGCTGGAGCAGTTGCTCCCGACTATCCGCAGTCTGTTTATAGTTGGGGAGCAAGTTGCGAGCTTGTAGCGCCATGTGAAGTTGGAGGTGGGCCACATACTCACTAAAGTCTTCACGATGTAACGAGTTTTGGGTTAGGTTTTGCTGTGAATTCAAGGTGTTCTCCTGCCGTTACGATCACTGCTTTGCCAACAGCATAGAGCGTATCATGGCTTTTTGAGGAGGTGAACCCTTCGCAATGAAGCTTAACGATCGCTAGAGATTTTAGTTACAAAATGTAAACTCTCGTTTCAGACAGAGACTAAGAAACCCCAGTTTCCACGGATGATTTCTGAGAGAGTCGTTTACTTTCTCTCGATAGTCCTTGACTAATGGGAAGCTCAATCTGAAACTCTGCTCCCCCTCCCGGTTCAGAATGACACGATAAGCTCCCCCCATGACGCTCGACCACAATTTGATAACTAATCGATAGGCCTAAACCCGTTCCTTGGCCAATCGGTTTAGTCGTAAAAAAGGGATTAAAGATTTGTTCTTGAACCCCAGGAGGTATCCCTAGCCCATTATCAGCGATGGTAATCATCACCCGATTCGGTTGGCATAAAGCCGTGGTAATCGTTAATGTGGGTAAAGATTTAGGGCTAGAGTCGTCAGTTAGGATTCGTTGAGTTTCTAAGGCATCAATACCATTGGCTAAAATATTCATAAACACTTGATTTAAGTAACCCGGATAGCATTCGATTTTAGGGAGAGTGCCATAATTTCTAATCACCTGAATTTCTTGAACCTCCCGTTGAGTCCTCAATCTATTTTGTAAAATCAATAAACTATTTTCAATCCCTTCGTGCAGATCAACCTCTTTGATTCCATCTTCATCCAAACGGGAAAAATTACGCAGGGACTTAACAATTTCCCGAATTCGTTCCGAACCAGTCTTCATAGAAGATAAAATTTTCTGAAAATCGTTCAAGACAAACTCTAATTCAATCTCTTCCATCAATTCGGCGATCGCTAAGGGAGGGTCTGGATAATAGGTTTGGTACAATTCAATCAAGCTTAACAGGTCTTCGGCATAATTTTGAGCAGGAGCCAGGTTAGAATGAATAAAACTAATGGGATTATTAATTTCATGGGCAATTCCGGCGACCAATTGCCCCAAACCGGACATTTTTTCCGCTTGAATCAGTTGGCTTTGGGTCGCTCGCAAGTTTTTCAGGGTGACTTCTGCGGATTCTTTGGCCTGTTTGAGTAATGTTTTTTCTTCTTCTAACTCTTCAAACAATTCTCGCACTTGGGCCGTCATTTGATTAAATGCGGTGGCTAAAACGCCTAATTCATTGGCTTCCGTAATCGGTACTTCTGTATTAAAGTTGCCTTCACGGATTCTCAGGGCTGCCTCGGTCAGATGCTTGAGAGGAGAGAGAATACGATGGGCACGGTAAAATCCGATCCCCATGGAAATCAGTGTAATTAAAAACAAAGCGATGATCGTAATTCGCAGCATTCTAGCGATCGGGGCATAGGCTTCTTTTACCGGTAATTCAACCACTAATTTCCATTGCATACTGGGAATAATCGTTGTTGCGCCTAATACCTTTTGATCGTACAGTCCTGAATAAATATTCAGTTGAGTATTATTTCGAGGCCAAAGATTCTGCAATAACTCTGGATCGGAAATTTGTTGCAGCTCAAAATTATCTTGCCTCATTCCGGTTTGGGCAACGATCGCATAGCGCTCATCTAAAATATAAGTATATCCCGTTTTTCCGACTAACATATTTGACACAACAAAGCCCAGGAACCTTAAATCAATTTCAGCCATCAACACACCATCAACCCGATCCTCTTCATTACGAATCGGCACTGATAAGATTGTTTTCGGCGATCGATCTTTGGGATCGAGATGGACATACGAAACATATTCTTCTTGCAGATCAAAAGAGTGAATAAATATCTGAGAATTCGACAGATTTTGACCTGAATTAATAGTGCTACTCGGATCTAGAAATACTAGATTAATTACCTCACCTTGACGATTGACAATTCCTACCGATCGATAGGCATCATTATGACGAATTAAGCCTTCTAGAAACCGGGTTTGAGTTTGAGATTCTAAATTCGTTAACCCTCGAACTCGTGCCAAATATCCCAATTGTCTCTTAAGATCATCTAAATAATTATTGATTCGACTCGCAGCTAATTCCGATCGGTTTTCTTGTAACTCTTGATTTTTTTGTAACTCCGATTTTAAGCTCAAATACCCCAGGATTCCTCCAGTAGTGATTACACTCAATAAACCAACTAAAATCAGGCTATAGCGAAGTTGATTCGATAAGGAAAAGACTTTTAGTAAAGACTTTTTTGGAGATTTTAAGGTTCGATATTTCATCGATCAATTCCTAGTAGGATTAGATGTTATAGGTAAATTGAAGTTTGCCGACGATCCGATCGTCTCCTTTTTTGGGGGTTATCACCCATACAGCGCTTTCCGCTTCGCGGAGATGTTTCGGCTGTCGCCGACATGAATCGGCTGTCGCCGACATGAATCGGCTGTCGCCGACATGAACATGTCGGACGTGCATGTTGGCGCAGCCGAAAGTCCAAAACCTGCGGTAATGGGTAGAGCGATCGCAGCCGATCGCTCAGGTCAGGGGTAAAACACTGAGAACACCAGTCAACATCAATAATTGATGATGCATACCAACGGTTATCCTACAGGTCAGGATGGGATCGGCGATCGCTTCCTACCCATGCCTAGTTATAACTCGCACAGTAGTTTTACTTAGCCATTTTAGTCGATCATTCTGAAAAAATTGTGAAATTATGAATTTTTATTACGTTCTGCTGCTTGCCAAAGCTATCATGGATTAACAATGCTTATTAACATAATTTATTAACATAGGCTGATTTGCCATGAACTTGACATTAACTCGTCCCTCGAACCAAATTTAGAATCCTATTTTGCCTTCACCCAACCCCCCTGATGATTGACCTAACAAAATAATGACCCCGGAGATCAAAAAGATGAAAAAAAGAGTGAATAATACTAGATATATCAGTACATCTTGGTGGCTTTATTCTCTGGTGGCCAGTACCCTCCTACATCTCTATGGAGGCTTAGATCGTCCAGCTCTAGGGCAGTCCATTATTCCCGCTCAAGATGGTACAGGAACACTGGTTTATCCAGGGAATAATCAACAGTTTAATATCCAAGGGGGAACCAAAGCGGGGCAAAATCTGTTTCATAGTTTTCAGCAATTTGGATTAACCCAAGGTCAAATTGCCAACTTTATGGCTCAACCGGATATCCAAAATATTTTGGGTCGTGTGGTAGGGGGCGATCCGTCCGTGATTAATGGCTTAATTCAACTGAGCAATAGCAGCGCTAACCTCTATTTAATTAATCCTGCGGGGATTCTCTTTGGGCCCAATGCCAGCTTAAATGTGCCCGCCGATTTTTATGCCACGACAGCAACGAGCATTGGACTAGGACTCGATCAATGGTTTAATGTAGTCGGTTCTAATGATTGGAGTCGCTTAACCGGAAACCCCACAGAATTTAAGTTTGAGGATGCTAAACCGGGCAGTATTGTTAATTTGGGCAATTTACAAGTTAATGAGCAGCAAACCCTGGGTTTAATTGGCGGGAATACGCTTAATTTGGGAACCCTATCTGCACCGGGGGGAACCATTACCATGGCTGCGGTTCCGGGAGAAAATTCGGTACGCCTCTCCCAAGAGGGCCATCTCTTAAGTTTAGACCTGCCGGTGAATTCCGAAAATGCCCATTCCCAAGCCATTACCCCCTTAACCCTTCCGGAGCTGTTGACCAGTAGTGAAGTCAACCATGCTAAAAGTGTAACGGTGAATGCCCAGGGCCAGGTGGTGTTAACGGGATCGGGAATTACACTTCCGGAAATGTCGGGGTTGGCGATCGCCTCCGGAACCCTCGATACTTCTAGTATAACCGGTGGAAAGATCGGCATTTTAGGCGATCGCATTGGCATCATCGATGCTCAGATCAACGCCTCCGGAACCCAAGGAGGTGGAACCATCAACATTGGCGGTTCCTTCCAAGGAAAGGGCCCCCTTCCCAACAGTAACTTTACCCTCGTTAACGAAAACAGCATCATCAATGCCGATGCACTCCTGAATGGAGATGGGGGAGACATCATCATCTGGAGCGATGAGACCACCCAATTTTTCGGTCAAATTAGCGCCAAAGGAGGCCAAACTTCTGGCAATGGCGGATTTGTCGAAATATCCGGTCTATCGTTCCTAAACTACCAAGGAGAAGTCAACACCACTGCACCCCAAGGACTCACCGGAACCCTACTACTCGACCCCACCAATATAGAAGTCGTTGCTGAAGGAGGAGACACCAGTGACCTAGAAGACGTAGACCAATTTAGCGATCCCGACCTCAATACCACCGAAAGTATTACCCGCATTAACGTTAGTGCCATTAACGGAGCAGAAACCAACGTCACCCTACAAGCGACCGAAAATATCACCTTCAGTGAAGCAGTTAATATGACCATTGAATTTGTGGGACTCTCTGCTGAAGCTGGAAGCTCTATCGATGTGGATGCCAGCATTACCACCACTACCGGCAATCTCACCCTCGACGCTCCCACCATCAATATTAATGCTCCCCTGAGTACAGGGGGAGGCTTTGCTGTACTCCAAAACAGCAGCACTGCATCAAGCAGTGCTTCCATTACCGTTAATCAGAGCATTACTACCAGTGGAGGGAATATTGGTCTCGGCGGTGCAACCACAGCAGATACACCCAACATCGATGTAAATGCTGCACTGAATACTGGAGGGGGAGAGATTACGGCGATCGCCAATCAGATTACCACAGGAGACATCACCACCAGTGGAGGCGCAATTAATATCACTGCTGATAGCACAGTCACCACAGGAAACTTCACCACCAGTGGAGGTTTAGTCAGTATCAGCGCTGATAGCACCATTACTCTAGGCAATATCAATACCTCTAACACCACCAGTGATGGAGGAGATATCACTCTACTGTCTACATCGGACAGTATCACCACAGGAACCATCAATACCACCAGTAGCTCCAGTGGAGGCGGTAATGTTGTCCTAAGTGCCCCCAATGACATAGAAGTCACCTCCATTAATGCAGAAGGAGGAAGTATTGGAGGCAATGTTGACCTCACGACCGACGGCTTTGTGCGCGTTACCGGAACCTTCACCGCAAGCAATACTGAAACCGCCAGCATTTCTACTTCTGGAGCCACGGAAACAGATGGCGGAACCATTACCATTACCCATGGTGGCAACGGCACAACCCCTTTTATTGTCGGTGATGCCGCCACCAATGGTACAGCAGGCGTAATTACCAGAGGCACGGGTACAGAATCCACCATCAGTATTACCAACGAATTCTTAGAAAGTCACACTCAGGACACAGAACAGATTCAAATTCTCACGACTACCCCAACCCCAAACCCAAACCCAACCCCCAACCCAAACCCCAACCCCACCCCAACCCCAAACAAAAAAACAAAACCCCCCCCACGCCAAACCACAACTCCACCAACTGGAGAGCAACCGCCCCAGGATGGAGGAGCAGAGCAACCTCCCCAGGATGGAGGGCAGCAACCGCCCCAGGATGGAGGAGCAGAGCAACCGCCCCAGGATGGAGGGCAGCAACCGCCCCAGGATGGAGGAGGAGAGCAACCGCCCCAGGATGGAGGAGCAGAGCAACCGCCCCAGGATGGAGGGCAGCAACCGCCCCAGGATGGAGGAGCAGAGCAACCGCCCCAGGATGGAGGAGCAGAGCAACCGCCCCAGGATGGAGGGCAGCAACCTCCCCAGGATGGAGGGCAGCAACCGCCCCAGGATGGAGGAGCAGAGCAACCGCCCCAGGATAGAAGAGTTGAGCAGTTGAATCCCACCCAAGAAGGTTTACACAATCCTACATCCCCCAATCAGCCGGTGGGAAATCGCGGCCCCGAAGGCCCTAGCACTACCAGTTCATTAGGAGAACCAGGTCTACAAAATCCTGGCAGTGGAGAATCCACCCTACAACAGGCTCCCGATCGCCAAACTCAAGCGGCCGAACCCTCACAAGACCAAGCTCCCTCACAAGACCAACCTGATACCAGACAAACCGACCAACCCCAAGACACACAAGACTCTGGTGAACCTCGCCAGAACACTTCTAATACTTCTAATCGCCTTGCCCGGTCAGAAGCCTTACAAGTAGCTCGCAATAACATTGATACTCAACTCGATGCTGGTAATTTAGATCAAGCCACCTTATCGATTGATAACTTATTCATGGATCAATTATCTCTGTATACCGGAGAAGAATATGAAGTTAATGATGACATTCAATCGATCGCCCAATTCCAAGAGCGCCTAGCCGAAATTGAAGAACTGACCGGCAAAACCACAGTCGTCACCTATGTTTTGTCCCGCCCGAATCAATTGGATTTCATCTTAATTACGCCCAGGGGTCAAGCCATTTACAAAAGCGTTCCCAACACTCAACGGGCAGATGTCCTCAAAGCCATTGAAAACTTTAGAAGCGAACTAACCAATCCCCGTAAACGCAATAGCACCAGTTATTTACCCTATGCACAACAACTTTATCAATGGTTAATTGCGCCCATAGAAGATCAGTTAGAAGAGGCAGGAACCGATGTTTTAGTCTTCAGCATGGATGTGGGGTTACGGTCTCTTCCGGTAGCTGCTTTGCATGATGGAGAACAATTCCTGATTGAAAAATATAATTTGGGCTTAATTCCTTCTGTACTCTTGACTGATACTAAATACCAGTCCTTAGAAAATGCTGAAGTCTTAGCCTTTGGAGCCTCTGAGTTTAGCCAACAAGCCCCTTTGCCCGCCGTTCCGGTGGAGATCGAGACAATTACTAGAAATTTATGGTCAGGCAAAGGATTTTTGAATAATGAATTTACTCGTAATAATTTAGTCTCTCAACGGGAGTTTGCGCCTTCGGCGATCGTGCATTTAGCCACCCATGCAGAGTTCAACGCGGGATCGCCCCAAAATTCTTATATCCAACTGTGGGATGAACAACTCACTCTCGACAATTTAAGGACATTAGGATGGGATAATCCTCAAGTGGAACTGTTGGTTTTGAGTGCCTGTCGTACCGCAGTGGGCGATCCATCAGCAGAATTAGGATTTGCGGGTTTAGCCGTACAAGCCGGTGTAAAAAGCGCCCTAGCTAGTCTGTGGTATGTCTCCGATGAAGGCACATTAGCCCTAATGACTCAGTTCTATGATTATTTGAGAAATGCACAACTGAAATCTGATGCTTTGCGAGAAGCGCAGCTTGCCATGCTCAGGGGTGAAGTGCGTATTGAAGGGGGTCAATTGCGGGCTAGTCGCGGGGGTAATGTTTCTCTACCACCAGTATTAGCGAATGTAGCAGAGCGGCCTTTAGCCCATCCCTATTACTGGTCAGGGTTTACGATGATTGGTTCCCCTTGGTAATTCGGATTCTATCCCTCTTTCGGCACACTGACAAAAGAGGGGTATTGCATGGTTTGCTCTAACCGGGGTAAAGCATGGGTGGCCGATTCTCGAATATAAGTATCCACCGATTCATCATTGGCCAATTGGGTTAACACCTCTGTAGCGCGGCTATCTCCCATAGAAGCTAAAGCATTAATAATCGATACCCCTAACGCTAAATTCTCCGTCGTTTGTAGGGTTTCCACTAACAAATCTAACACCGGCGAACCTACAGCTCCTAACGCCATGACTGCGGCAATATTCACTACCGGATTGGGATGATTGAGTGCTACTTTTAAGCCTTCTACCCCTTCTTCGGGAAAAGCATCGGGGCCATAATTCACGGCAACCTGGGCCAAAGCTTTGACACAACTGGCTTGAATCGTGGCATTATCGCTGGATTCAAATAGGGAAACAATTGCACAAACCGCATCTGGGCCAATCACCCCCAAGGCTTTCACGGCTGCTCGGCGAATGTCTACAGTTTCCTCATTCACCATCTCAATTAAGCGGCCAATCGTGTGTTCATCGCGATTTTCCGCTAACTCTATCATGGCCCGCTCTCGTAGATTGGGGTTGGGATGTTTAAGCTGTGCAAATAAAGCGTCGGTATCCGTGGTCATAGGATTAATCAGTAATAATGAACAGAGCAAGAACTCTAAGTCTTGAACTTGACTGAACAGGAAGCCAGCCAAGTTTTAGACCTAGAGTTCTCTAAGGGTTCATTCTTGAACTTAATTGTTGAACATTAAGCTTCAAGAACTCAACTCAATGTTTTCCCAGGGATAGACTAGGACAAGGAGTTGATAACATAGTCTAGGAGAGCATTGTACTCAACTAGAGCTTGTGCAGACATATCGCGAGGAGCGCAACCTCGGTTGCGAGCGAAGGTCAGAGCTTCAACATAGGGAGCGGTGGGCAGACCCAAAGCACGATAGACTTCACGTTGTCCAGCAATTCCCCATTCATCAAGAGGGCCAGTACCGCCTACAGCCAAGCAGTAGCTAACCAAGCGCAGGTAGTGCTTGATATCACGCAGGCATTTGGCTTTGAAGGTGTCGGTGGAGTTGGCTTCACCCGCATTGTTCAGGTAAGAATACTTTTTGATGCAAGCATCATAAGCTTCCTGAGCAACGGCATCAATGTTACTGCTGAGTTTTTCAGCCGCTTCTAAACGAGCGGCAGAGCGTTGCAGGCTACCTTGAACGGACTCTAGGTCAGAGTTGGTAGGAAAACGACCAGCAGCATCAGCAGCAGTAATAGCCGTGGTGAGAACTGATTTCATTTCTTTACTATCTCCAGTTTTATGCGATCGGTTTTACTTTTTAATGGACGATTGCCCGTAGATCTTCGGTGCAGTTATTTATCGGTTTTTAGCTTTCGGTTTTTAGCTTAAAGCGGCAATAACGCGATCGAAGTATCCAGCACACTCAGACGCTAAAGCAGAGCAGTCTCCTTGAGGAGTGTCCATTTTGCGGAATTTGCTGGTTCCCTCGTACATTTTGTTGGTGTTGTTGATATGGGCAACACAAATCGCCTTCATGATTTGTACAGCACGAACGGCGGAAGTTGCGGGAACTCCCAGGGCGGTGTAAGTTTCTTTTAGGCCATTTAAGCACCGATCTTCGAGAACGGAAGCATCACCAGCTAACAGGGCGTAGGTGACATAGCGGAGAATGATTTCACCATCGCGTAAGCACGCAGCCATACGACGGTTGGGGTAGCAGTTACCACCAGCTTGGATTAAGCCATCATTTTCGCAAATCATGCCGGTAATGGCATCAGACACGCAACAGCTTGCGTTGCTGGCTACGGCGTTAACAGCGTCTAGGCGCTTGTTGCCTTCAGCAATGAAGCCTTTGAGTTCAGCAATTTTGTCACTGCTCAGAGCGGCAGTGCTGGCATCTGCTGATACCACAGCTCTCGAAAAAGCGTCAAGCATTGAAATGTTTCCCTCTCAATAGTTGAATTTAAGTAACCCGTTACGGGAACGGGTCATAATCGACTATAGGAGATGAGGGTTAACCAGACCCGGTTTATGATAAACAAGGTAACAATCCTTTACAATGATAGAGGTATGGATAAACGATTTTCTCAGCTTTTTAATTTAAGTGAAGACAGGGCGATCGCCCTGTTGGAAATGCCTTTGGATCGGTTAAGCGATCCGAGCGATCGCTATGTGGCGGCTTGTCACCTCATGCACTATCCCACGGAACGGTCGATCGCGGCTTTAATTAAGGCGATTCACAATCAAGAGGACGAACTCTATAATCGCATTGCCCGACGTAAGGCAGCAGAAAGCTTGGGACGATTGAAGGCTGAGATCGCCATACCGACGCTGCGCGAGTGTTTAACGGATGCGGATATGTATACGGTGGAAAATGCGGTTTGGGCGATCGGAGAAATTGGTACAGACGATCCCGAAATTCTAGAAGAAATAACCCAACTGTTGCAGCAACCGCATCAAAGCTATCGGGTGATTATTCAAGTTTTGGCCAAGTTAGGCTACAAATCTGCTCTAGAGGCGATTAAACCGTTTATGAATTCGGAGGATCTTTGTGTTGCCAGTGTGGCGATCGCCGCTACGTCGAAGTTAAGCGGTGATTTCAGCCTGATGGATCGGGTGGTGGGATTTCTGCATAGTGACAATATTAATGTGCGCCGCGCTTGCATTCAAGATTTAATGGATACGAATTATTACCCGGCTCTGCCCAAAATTGTCCAATGTCCGGTTTCCATTGTATTTCGTCTGCGAGGACTCCGACATCTGGCTCAAACGGGGATCTCTGCCCAGAAATTGACCTTTGCGGAGGTTGAACCCTATTTCGATCGGACGATCCGCGATCATCCCGATACTTTGGAATTTGTCCATGAATATGACCAAACTCCGAGCCTAGAGTTTGCCATTAATGAACTCTATAGTACGGATTTTGGGCGCTGTTATTTGGCCAGTTATACCCTGCTGCATACTTACCCGCAAGATGCACCAGAGGCTTTACTGGCCACGTTTGCGGATAAGGCCCATAATGATTATGGCGCTCATTATCATGTGGTGAAACTCTTGGGATGGTTAGGGTATACACCGGCCTATGATTTACTGATAGAAGCCCTGGAAAATCAAGCGCCTCAATTCCAAAAATCCAGAGCTGCGGCGGCGATCGCCCTGGGACATTTAAGGGCAACGGAAGCGATCCCCCGGTTACAGAAGGCTCTGGAAACGTCAATTTTCGATCTCAAGTATGCTGCTCTGTTGGTTTTAGAGCAATTGGGCGATCATCAAGGATGGCAGATCTGCGCCCAGGATCGAGACTTGATTTTACAAGCGAAGGCGATCGCTCAGAATTCTCATTAACCGTTTTTTAAGAACAATGGTTTACCCATTACCCTTCTGCCCATTACCACGCAAAGCGCTGTAGGTACGACCACGCCACTGAATCGAGGTTTGAAAACTCGATTGTAGAATGCGAAAAAAGGCTAAGGGATCGGCTAAGGGGGAGAACCAGAAGAGTAGAGAAAACCTAGCTTGTGATAAGTCGTAGGAGGGAAAGATGGCGAATCCGAGGGCAAACCGAATGGCTAATAAGGCCAGATTGAGATTAACTAGAGTCTGGGAAATGATCCCTTCTGGAAATGCACCGATGATGCCAAAAATGATAACCGCTAGGGGTAAACCTTGAACAGAGAAGAGAAACCACAAGTCAGTCCAGAGTTGCCAGGGGGAAGTGGCATCCTTTAAGTCTAGCGATCGCCCCCACTCCTGCCAAGTTTGCCAGGCTCCCTCATACATGCGCACCTTTAGCACCGGAGCGCCATCCCAAAAGCCCACCTTAAACCCCCGTTGGGCGGCGATGCGGGCTAAAGTGACATCATCACAAAAGGAGGATTTAGCTGTTGTATAGCCCTCTAACTCCTCTAACACCCGTCTGCGGGTCAAAAAACATTGACCATTGGCCATCACGCGATCGGCACTTTCAACGGTTCCCGTGGGGCCAAATCGATACACCAGCGTCATCAGCAGGGCCGGTTGCAGCCAACATTCCCCCGGATATTCCAGAATAAACCGAGGGGAGAGGGAGACTAAATCATACCCTTCTGCTTCCGCCATTTTAATCAAACCGGCCACTAATCCCGGATGGGGTTGGGTATCCGCATCAATGCCCAAAATCCACTCACTTTTCGGGGAACTGTGCAAAAATCCCGTATGCAGTGCCCAAGGTCGTCCCACCCAGTCCGGAGGCAGAGGATCGTCATGGAGCAAGCGAAAACGGGGGTCTTTTGCGGCTGTTTGCAACACCAGATCCCCCGTGCCATCGGTGGAATGACTATCGACCACCAACACCTCGCGCACTTCGTAGCTTTGGCGCGTTAGGCCTTCTAAACAGGGCCAGAGGCGATCGCGCTCATTGAGCGTCGGAACCACCACACTCACCGTTCCCAGCATCTCCAGAGCGGCGGATTGGGGTTGAATCGGAGCATGGCGGAAGGGGCCTTTGAGCAAGCGAAACAGGAGAATGGCGATCGCCGGAATTTGAATCACCATCAATCCCCAAGTTAACATCTGGCTCCCATCCATACCCTTCTCCCTATCCTTAATTTTTACTTAGCGACTACGTTTACTGTAGTCTGTGTCACCCGGTTTCGATCTCCAGCAGGAGAATTCAATCGTTCTCCTTCATCCCCTTTTTCTGGTGTAATCCACCACAAGATTAGGGCTGGCATCACTGCCACGATCATCCCTAAAACCACTGGTATCGTAAATCCACTAAATCCGCTTAAAACCGCCGCATACGTGAAATTACTCAAATACACCACCAAAGGAAATCCCAACTGGGGGCGACTCACTTGGGGCAATTCTTGACCCCAAATCCAAGTTCCCACGCTCATAAACAGCGCGCCCGTAGCCAACCAACCGGCAAAATTCTGATAGGGCATCCCAAAGAACGGCCCCTCTTGTCCCCATTCCCAAAAGTGGATAATCGTTTGGCTCATGGCGGGATCGAGGACAAAATCCCAAGCAGTGAGCAGGACAGCACCCACGGCGATCGCCCCAACCTGTCTAATCATCGTTCGGTTTTGGGCCACTTGCAAGCCCCCCAAAGCAATCAGATAAGACACCAACCCCACATAAAACCAAGACAGGGGAATCGTAAACGGCACTAAACCCGCAATTTTATAACCTAATCCACTCAAATACCCATAATCTCCAAAAGGGAACCCCGTGCAAGTTCCCATCAGTTCACTGCTCAGGGACAAACAAACCGCAGGAACCATAAATCCCAACCAACGGCGCACTCCCAACGTCCGATAGGCATAGAGGGCAACGGCTGCTGCACCTAATAAAATATTGACCACTCCCCCTCCGGACATACTCACACGAAACAAAGTTTGACCGATGGGAGGCAAGTTCACAATCATCTCTGGGTTCGGGAGAATGAAGAGCAACCCCACCCAGCCAAAGGGCATGGTGGCGATATGACCCATCAGGCATATTCGTTGGGCAATCTCAAGTGGCTTCATAAAGTTTGGTATCCGGTTTATATGAATCTATTAAGTAATGTAAACAGAAGTCCCATAAAATTCAACTCACCCAGTCATCCCATGTCTTGATGAAGCTGGCTTTTGTGGCTGAACTATGCGATCGCGGTGAACCACCTTACTCTGGTAAGAGTGTAGCTTGGGTTTCGTTCCTCAAACCAACACCAGTAATGCTTGCTTGGGTTTCACCAAGTGAAACCAACCTACGGACTCGATCGCAATTTCAAGCCATTCAGGTATAGTGAATCGAGACAAATCATCAAGAGTTGGGTTAGGTTCAGTTGTGATTGCAGAAAGTATTGGCATCGGTCTCGGAGGTCTAGTCCTCCTGCTTCTATGGGCGATTGAGAATCAGTATCGAGGTCGCCCTGGGAATCAACTCTCCCTGAAGTTTGAACAGTGGCAGGGGGAATTTCTAGCGGCTGACCATTATCAGTTGGTGGGAGAAGGGGTTTTTGTCAATGAAACCTCGACGTTGGAAATTATGGTTCCAGAGGTGGAAGTCGAGGTGGAACTACTCAGTAAGGGGTCGTTAGAAGGAGTAAGCTGGAAAACTCGCGTGGTTCCCCTGCATTCGGATGTCCCCAGCCGAGCGGATGATTATTGGTTTGCCTATATTGTCAAAGTGGGGAAACAGACGCGGTTCAAGATTAGTGTTGATATTACGGGGCCCAATCTAGATCGGGTGCAAACCGCTTGGATTAAAGTCAATTATGTCACCTATGGGCCAGAAGGACGGATTCCGAAAACCGGTCATTCGGTCTATTCTCTCCAGTATCCGGATGGCTCAGAATTGCCAGCAGGACGAGAGGCAGAAGGGGCGCGAGTGTTTCCAATTCCCACCCATATTTTGACCGATCAAGACGATCCGGTGGCGGTAGTGGAACGGTATGTTTTGCCCCATGCCCAACCGGGAGATATGGTGACGATTGGGGAAACCCCGATCGCCCTGATGCAAGGTCGGCTTCGCCATCCGACGACGGTAAAACCGGGATGGGTCGCCAAACGAATTTGTTATTATTTTCTCCCCACATCGAGTTTAGCCACCGCTTGCGGAATGCAGACATTGGTGGATCTGGTGGGCCCAGTTCGGGTAGTGTTTGCCTTTGTCGTCGGGGCAATAGCCAAAGCCCTGTTGCGTAAACCCGGTGTCTTTTACCAACTGGCAGGAGAGCAAGCCCGATTAATTGATGATGTAACCGGAACCCTGCCCCCCTTCGATCAATTTATTGTCCTAGGGCCAGAGAAACCAGAGCAAGTGGTGGCCAAAATTAAAGAAAAAACGGGATTATCGGCGGCGATCGTCGATGTCAATGACTTGAAAGCCGTTAAAATATTAGCAGCGACTCCAGAATTATCAACGGAGTTGCTCACCCAAGCCCTCAGAAGTAACCCAGCCGGTAACGCGGATGAACAAACCCCCATTGTTCTAATTCGACCCCAAGGGTAGGCGACAGGTTCAAGAAAAGGGTTAAACCCGGTTCCCCCTATTGCCTACTGCCTTTTCCCCACCCCCCTGTCGATTGAGAGAATATCCTATGATGCCAGCGTCTCCCCAAAATTTAGAAAAACAGACAGAAATTCGGAGTTTGCAACATCGAGACCTCGATGTGGTGGAAACTTTGCTCGATACAGGGTCTTCATCCCCAGGGATGGGTAAGGATCAACCCTATTCGGGCGAGGAAATTCGCCAGTGGTTTGGAGTGTTGAAAGTGTTGAGTTTATTTCCCAATCCCTGGCGCTATAAGCTCTCGGTTCATGTAGCGGAGCAGCGTCATAGCTCCGAAAGTGCCCAGGAACAAGTGGTGGGGGCGATCCAAATTTCTCCCTTTAACCGCACTCGAACGACCTGGCGCGTGGATCGCGTAGGCGTGAGACCAGGGGTATCGCGACCGGGGATTGGTTCCCTGCTGCTCCGCCATTGTATGCAAGCGGTGCGGGAAGCGAGAACTTGGTTGTTGGAAGTGGATGTGAATGAGGCGGACGAGATTGCCCTATATCGCCAAAATGGGTTTCAGCCTTTAGCACAGATGACCTATTGGGCGATCGCCCCGGAACAGCTCGCTAAATTAGCCCAACGGGAGCCGGATCTGCCCAATCTCCTACCCGTGAGCAATGCGGATGCGGGGCCCCTCTATCAACTCGATACCGTGGCTATGCCGCCCTTTGTGCGCCAAGTATTTGACCGCCATATGGAAGACTTTAAGACTCCTTTATTACAATCAGTGATTGAGGGAATTAAGCAATGGTGGACGAAAACCGAGGTCGTCAGTGGGTATGTGTTTGAAACCCAACGGCAAGCGGCGATCGGTTATTTTCAGTTGCACTTACAGCGCCAGGGGAAAGCTGGCCATCAAGCCGAGTTGACGGTTCACCCTGCCTATACTTGGTTGTATCCGGAATTGATGGCCCAAATGGCTCGCATTACCCAAGAGTTCCCTCCCCAACCGTTACATCTGGTTTCCGCAGATTATCAACCGGAACGGGAGGAATATCTACAGCAAATTGGCGCAAGTCGGATCGGCCATACTTTGATGATGTCGCGATCGGTTTGGCATAAACTGCGGGAGTCTAAGTTAGTCTCTCTGGATGGTCTGCAACTCTCGGATATGCTGCAAGGTTTACAACCGGCTGGAAAACCGATTCCCGGACGGATGTCGATTCTCCATTCCTTGAGTCTGGAAGAGAATACCGAAGATCTCTCCCCTGGTGGCAAAGAGAGCCATCCTGGAGTTGAAGGGGATGAAACTGGGGAGAACGGTTCATGGGTGGATCATTGATTTCAGCTTTGGGTTTGGATATTGGTCAGAAACGCATTGGGGTGGCTGGGTGCGATCGCCTAGGATTACTGGCTACCCCCCTCACCACCATCTATCACGAGTCTTTTGATAAAGATGTGGAGATGCTCAAGCCCATCGTTGTTGAACGGGAAGTGAGTATTTTAATCGTCGGTTTGCCCTATCTCATGGATGGTCAACTCGGCACTCAAGCCCAACAAGTGCAAAAATATAGCGATCGCCTGCAACAGACCCTTCAATTACCCGTTGAGTATGTCGATGAGCGCTGCACATCCCTGGAAGCCAAAGAAATCCTCGTCTCCCGAAAACGCTCCCCCTCTCGCAATAAGGGATTAATTGATGCCCAAGCTGCCGCCTTGATTTTGCAGCGTTGGCTCGACGATCGAGTTTTCCCATGACCGATTACCCATTACCGATTACCCTGCGCAGCGCATATAAGATATGATGAAAGGTTGAAGTGAATCCCCAATCATCTTGGTAAATAGGACGTAACCCCATGGATCAAGAAGCAATGGAGAATGATCCCCTAACCGTATTCTTGGCTGATGCCAGGGGAAAGGAATTAGAATGTACAATTGAATATTCCTTTACCTATGACAACCAAAACTATTTGGTTTTATTACCCAAAGACATCCCCGTAGAGATTTTTGTCTGGCAAACATCTGGCGATCGCGAAGACCTGGTTGCACTCGAAGATGACTCTCTGATCGATGAACTCTTTGGCCTGGCTAAGTCCGTATTATCTGAACAAAATCTGAAGCTTAAACGCACGGGGATCACCCTGACAGTAGAAGGAGAGATCCCAGAGATAGAAGAAGAGGAAGAAGAGGAAGAAGTCGATTTGAGTACGGAATCATTTCAGTTATTAGCCAGTTTCTATTATGGTGAAGATGAGTATGAAATTTCCACGCCTTTAGATCCGTTGTTTTTGTTAGCAAAAATGGACGGCAAGGGCAAAGCCCAAGAACTTTCAGCCTCTGACCTCAAGTCCATTGAACATTTATTACCAGAGATTGAACAAAATTTAGAAGAACAGATCTTGAATACTCTGGACTAATTGACAGAATGGGGAAAGAAAACATAAACACATTTCCCAGGGTGCAGCAGTAAAAAACCATGTAATATTTAACCAGTTATGACAACCGGCAATTCACGAATCACCAAGTGGTTCTTTTATTTGATCCTTTTTCCCGTCGTAGTGGGCTTTTTTGGGTGGCAAGGATGGCGGTGGTGGAGTTGGGCAATTAGTCCTATCCTTCCTCCAAGTGCCGATCGCGCAGAAAATCAAGTTTTAGTCGAAATTGCCCTGGGAACTCCAGGACAACAAATTGGTGCAGATTTAGCCGATCTAGAGCTGATTCGCTCAGAACGGGCTTGGGCGATTTGGACGAAATGGCTCAGATTACAGGCTAAACTCAAACCCGAGTTAGAAGGCTATTTCCAAGCAGGCAGTTATCAATTGTCTCCTACTCAGTCCTTACCAGAAATTGCGGCTCAAATTCGTTCTGGGACTGTGATCCAAGCAACCTATACGATTCCTGAAGGCTGGACGTTGGCTCAAATGGGGGATTATTTTGAAGCCCAAGGTTTTTTTAGTGCTGAAGAGTTTTTAGAGGCAGTTAACCGAATTTCTCCTCAAGATTATCCTTGGTTACCTGCTGTGCCAAAGTTGGAAGGGTTTTTATTCCCGGATACTTATCAGATTGGTGGGGATAGCTTGACGGCTGATCGGGTGGTTCGGCAAATGTTAACCCAATTTGAACAGGTAGCCCTACCTTTGTATGAAGAGGCTAAAGAACAAACGGATTTGAGTCTTTTGGAGTGGGTGACTCTAGCAAGTATCGTGGAAAAAGAGTCAGTGGTGGCTCAAGAACGGGGGGTGATTTCGGGGGTATTTCATAATCGACTGCAAAAGGGGATGACTTTAGGTGCAGATCCCACGGTGGAATATGGTTTGGGGATTAAGCAAACGCCCGATCGCCCCTTGACCTTAAAGAATGTGAATACGCCTAACCCTTATAATACCTATTTGAATCCGGGATTACCGCCTACGCCGATCGCTGCTCCGGGTAAAGCGAGTTTAGAGGCAACGCTTTATCCGCAAACAACGGAGTATCTCTATTTTGTCGCTCGTTATGATGGGACTCATATTTTTAGTCGCACTCTAGATGAACATAACCGAGCAATTACCCAAGTTGCCCAACAACGTTAACCAACCCTGAATGGGTCTTCTTTTTTCTTATGTCTTCCAATCTTCTCCTGCAACCGGATCTCGTACTCGGTGGCCCAATTTTAGAGTTAACGCCAGATTTATTGCGTTTGCATGGTCTCAAAGGCCTGGTTCTAGATGTAGATGATACCCTCGTACCCATGAATACACAGTTGGCTTCCGATGAACTGCAAACCTGGATTGCAGAAATTCGGCCCCTGGTTTCGATTTGGCTTGTGAGTAATAACCTAAATTGGCTGAGAATTCGGGCGATCGCTGAGTGTTTAGACTTACCGTTTATGATGGGCGCTGCCAAACCCTCCCGGCGAAAACTGCGCCAGGCCGTGGATAATATGGGTTTGCCTCTCGATCAAGTGGCTATGGTTGGCGATCGCTTGTTTACAGATGTGTTAGCAGGCAATCGTTTAGGAATGTTTACAATTCTGGTCGAACCGATGGTCGATCCCCGCCAAAATCGGCAACCCTTTCACGTTCGATCCTTTGAGGTGTGGTTCTCTCAGGTGTTGGGCGCTCGCTTAACACCATCTGTACAAAAGTTTACAAATTTTGATAAAACCTGAAAAAGTGAAATATAAAGAAAAGATTACGAATCGGGGATCGGCAACAAATCAATGCAATTATTAAAATTAGTTCAAATGGGGTCAGCTCATATAAAGACCCTAAAGATAAATCCCTGTAAATATTTTACCCTGGTAAAGCGTCGGGTCTCACTATAGAGGCACTGGCGCTTTACACTGTTTGATAGAATATCTGATGCAGTATCTGACACGGAAAAATGACGAGAGCTTGGTAGCCCCGTCGTTTCAACGCGGGGCGGAAAAGCGAACGGCGGTTTCAACCGCCGTGATGAGGGTCGTTGATGTATTCCAGAATCTTGGCAGTGCTGACTTTCCCCGTGGTGTCATA
>NZ_JAQPOK010000091.1 GCF_030068445.1 Roseofilum halophilum BLCC-M91
GGGTAATGGGTAATGGGAAAACCATTTTTTACGCTAGAGTGCCCATTCTTCAGGCTTTTCATGGGACAACACTCTCAAGGAACATTTCGATTACTGTACCTCATAACATCGAAAAACGCTGTATTGCGATTTGTAAGCCAAATTCCTGTTGGCGGCTAGGGGTAATTAGAGATTTTTATCCTGGATACCAAATCGATTCAATTTTCTGGGCGATCGCCACCAACTGCTCCCGTTTTGTGCTATCCGTACAGACGGTAACATGGCCTAACTTGCGCCCTGGCCTAACTTCTGGCTTTCCATACCAATGCACATGACTCCCTGGAATTTGGGCAATAGCCTCCCGTTGGTCTAAATATTCGCTCTCCGAATCTTCATACCCCAATAAATTCACCATCACCGCTCCCCCACACTTCAAACTGGGATCGCCCACCGGTAAATCGGCCACTGCTCGCAGATGTTGGGCAAACTGGGAAGTCTGACAAGCATCTAAGCTAAAATGACCAGAATTATGGGTACGCGGCGCAATTTCATTCACTAAAACTTGCCCATCTGGAGTTAAGAAAAACTCAATGCCAAAAATGCCCACGACCTCTAACTCATTCAGCAATGTCTGAGCCATTTGATTAACCTTTTTCTGCACCGTTTCTTCTACCTCTGCGGGAACCAAAACCCACCGACAGACCTGATTAATCTGTTGACTTTCGACGACCGGATACACCACAACTTCCCCGGAGGAAAACCGCGCCGCCATTACTGCTAATTCGCGCTCAAAGGGCACAAATTCTTCTACTAAAACCGGGACATCAGCAAAGGTTTTCGCCGCTTGATTAAACTGTTCTCGATCTTTTAAAATCAGGGTTCCTTGCCCATCATATCCCTGTCTTCGGGTCTTCAAAACCACGGGAAAGGGCAAATTTTCTGGCTGATGATGCCAATCTATGCTCTGAAACCAGGGAACCGGAATTCCTAAATCTCGCAGAAAACAGCGCTGATCGTATTTATCCAATAGGGGTTTAAGGGCAGATAAACGGGGACGAAAACAGATCCCAGACTGCTCTAGAGGCGCAAGGGCATCTAAATCAATAAACTCATTTTCAAACGTGATCGCATCACAGCGCTGCGCTAATTGCTCTGTAGTGGTCGCATCGGCGATCGCCCCAAAAATGACCTCCGAAGCTCTAGAGACGGCAGGATCGCTCGATTTCGGGGTTTGCACAATCAATTCTAGACCCAATGCTTCAGCTTCCAGAGCCATCATCCAAGCTAACTGTCCCCCCCCGATCGCCCCCACGCGAGTTTTCTGTCCCTGTTTCATAGTTCTCTATTTTTAATCACCCGACCTGTTATCATACCAAGGTTTTTCCCCTCCCCCCATCCCCCACTCCCCCTGATGGGAACCCGATCGCCGCGTAAGCATTCAAAAATGCCTATCCCCTAAATCTATACTCCCATAGACTTAGGTGATACCATAATGTGCAACTCTTAACTGTCCTCATCCCCTTACCACCAGAGAGGTTCCTTTGAACAGAACGATCCTTAACTCCAGTACAGTTCTATTCACCCTGCTGACTCTGAGCTTGAGTGCGGCGATTTTCCCCAAACCCGCGATCGCTTCTGAGGCGATCGCTCAAACTCCCTCAGAAGTCTCCACCGAACGACCAACCCTATGGGTGAATCCCCAAACCGGAAACGATCGATCGGGAAATGGCACAGCTCAAGCGCCCTATCGCACCTTAACCCACACCTTACGCATGGCTTCGCCCAACAGTGTGATTCAACTCGCTCCGGGAACCTATTCTCAGCAAACCGGGGAAGTGTTTCCCATTCAACTCAAACCGAATGTGATTGTAGTCGGTAACCCGGACAATAAAGGAGAAAACACAATTATTCAAGGGGGAGGACGCTTCATCAGTCCCACCTTTGCCCGACAAAATATTACGCTTCTGGGAGCCAACGATGCGGCTCTGGCTGGGGTAACGGTAACCAACCCCAATGGGCGCGGCTATGGATTATGGATAGAATCGAGTTCCTTAGTCGTCGCCGATAATACGTTTACCGGCAATGTCCATGATGGCATCTCCATCACCGGAAGAAGTGGCTCCGTCATTCGCAGTAACCACTTTACCCGCAATGGAGCCAATGGGATTACGATCTATGGCACATCAAATCCGGAAGTCCGGGATAATGTCTTTGATAATACGGGTTTTGGGATTAATATCAATCAGAATGCCACCCCTCTAATTGTCAACAATCAAATTATCAATAATCGCGATGGTGTAGTGGTACAAGCCAAAGCTACGCCGATTTTACGGGAAAATCGCATCGAAAATAACCAACGCAACGGGTTGGTAGCCATCTCTGAATCCCAACCCAATCTCGGTACAGCCAACGAACCCGGTAATAATCAATTCCGCAATAACGGTGAATATGACATTAATGCCCAAGGTGCAAAAAACACCATTCCCGTCTACGGAAATCAACTGATTACCCGCCGTATTGTGGGTCGTCTGGACTTCCAAGGAACGGCTGCGCTGATTCAACCCGCTCCAGAAACCCCGCGTCGAGTTTCTCCTCCCTCTCTGCTTCCCACTCCTTCGAGTCCCGTTGCTCCTCCGCCAACGAACACCTCGCCTAACCCTGCACCGATTCCCATCCCCGTACCCCCTCCCCAATCGAGTACCCCCCTTCCTGCGCCTCCTGCCCCTCGGCAATCTCCCCTTCCTCCGCCAAACCGTAGCTCTTCGGTAACCTCTCAAGTCCCGAACTTAGAACCCCTGCCGGTTCCCAATGTGGATATTCCCTTGGGAGATAACAGCTATGCCGATCGCATTCCCAACCGTGCCAGTGTGCCGGGAAGTCCTCCCCCTCCCCCGACAAGCGTGGCTTCTGCCTTGGGTTTGCGCTATCGGGTGATTGTTTATGCTTCCTCTACTCAAGAGCAAAACCGGGTTAAATCAGTAGTCCCGGATGCCTTTCGCAGTTCTTACCAAGGGCGATCGGTGCTTCAAGTGGGTGCATTTGCCACGGTGGAAGAAGCCCAAGATAGGCTGGAGTTAGTCCGCAATGCTGGATTGCGAGCCGAATTGGTAGACTATTAAGTTGAGTCATTAAGTCAAAACTGGGCAACCCTATCAAGTCCAGTTAATGGGTTATGAAGTAGTGGGAGCGTCTCGCTCCCTATCCCCAATTCCCGAATTCCCGAATTCCCCCATTCCCCCATTCCCAAATTCCCAAATTCCCCCAATTCCCAAATTCCCAAATTCCCGAATTCCCCCATTCCCGAATTCCCAAATTCCCAAATTCCCAAATTCCCCAATTCCCCAATTCCCAAATTCCCCAATTCCCCAATTCCCCCATTCCCCAATTCCCAAATTCCCCATGCATATTCATAATCTAGAAGAATGGCAACATTCCCATAATTTCTTAGTGGATCGCCATGGAGCTGAACAAAAAACCCGCATCGTGATCGCTCTGACTGCTGTCACCATGGTTGCTGAGATTGTCGCCGGTACGATCTTTGGTTCCATGGCTCTACTCGCCGATGGCTGGCATATGGCGACCCATATTGCTGCCTTTGGCATTACCTTGTTTGCCTATCAATACGCTCGTCATCATGCCAATGACCCCAAATATACCTTTGGCACGGGTAAAGTTAGCACCCTGGGAGGGTTTGCCAGTGCGGTAGCTCTGGCAGTGGTGGCTTGTGTGATGGTGGTGGAGTCCATCGGTCGTTTGTTGCAACCGGAAGCGATTCAGTTTAATGAGGCGATTATTGTGGCGGTGATTGGTTTGGTGGTGAATTTGGTCAGCGCTCTGTTATTAGAGGATCATCACGATCATCATCATGAGGATCATCATCACGATCGCCATCACCATCACGATCATAATCTTCGTGCTGCCTATTTCCATGTCTTAGCCGATGCTTTAACCTCCATTTTGGCGATTTTGGCTCTGTTTGCAGGTAAGTTTCTGGGTTGGATCTCGATGGATGCAGCTATGGGTATAGTTGGAGCCATGGTGATTAGCAAATGGTCTTATAATCTCTTGCGAGAAACGAGTGCCCTATTGTTGGATGGGGCGATCGATAAACAAACCAAGCTCGATATTATTCATCGCATTGAACACGATGCCGATAATCGGGTCGTTGATTTGCATGTTTGGAATTTGAGCGAAGAGCATTTAGCCGCCACGATTTCCGTCGTTACCCACTATCCGCAAAAACCGGAATATTATAAAACGCTCCTACAACCCATGTCTTCCCTTTCCCATGTGTTGGTTGAAGTCAATCCCTGTCAGGGTGAACCTTGTGTAGAAGTGACAAGCGGTTCTAGGCTTTAGCTAAACCAATTTCAAGTCACTGTTTTTACATTTCTGAGTTATTCTAATCAATTTAGGCTCGAAGGACAATAATGATGATCGATTCTTGCACAATGAGATGGTTCGCCCTGATCGGTTGGGTGGGTTTGGGAATGTTGATGACTCCCATGGCTAGAGCGCAGTCTACCTCTGTCGATCCGGTTTATCCCGAACAAGCCGTGACTGATATTCTAGACAATTGTCAGCAACAAACAGCCCAGTTTTTACCCCCAGATTTGATAGAACCATTATGTCAATGCGTGCTAACTCAGTTTCAAGCTGAGTTTAGTTATGGTGACTATGAACAACTGATTGATGAAGCTGAGAAAACCGGAGAAGATCCTCCCCAATTCAGTCAAATCGGTCGAAAATGTGCCCTTGAGCAACTGATTTAAACTCATATCAAATCCGCTTGAATACCATAATTAAAAATGTAGGGAGCAAGATGCTCCCACTCCAGTAATATCAAATAATTGAGGGAGAATACCATAATTAAAAATGTAGGGAGCAAGATGCTCACACTCCAGTATTATCAAATAATTGAGGGAGAATACCATAATTAAAAATGTAGGGAGCAAGATGCTCACACTCCAGTAATATCAAATAATTGAGGGAGTGCGGGCATCTTGCCCGCTAGTTTATAGCGCTGCGCTCTATAGTGTTTACAAATACTGGAAAATGGCATCTTGCCCGCTTGTTCGATATCAAAGCTATAGCAAGGCGCGATCCCATTCTACAACCTGACTACCTATTACCCATTACCTATTACCTATTACCGCGCGAAGCGCTATAACTCATTTTCATGTCCGCTTGCGGAAACCGGACTTGATACAGCGTTTTTCGATGTTATGAGGTACAGTAATCGAAATGTTCCTTGAGAGTGTTGTCCCATGAAAAGCCTGAAGAATGGGCACGCATAGCGTAAAAAATGGTTTTCCCATTACCCATTACCCATTACCGCGCGAAGCGCTGTATCATTTAAGAGTCCTTCTTACAGTTGGGCGATAGATAACGATGTAGGAGCTGTTGATGTTCCATGGTTTGGCTGCGGATGCCTTCAAGTTGTGCAGGAGTTAGGGGTTGCCGATGCTGGTAGAACTCGATCCAAGTTTGACTAATTTGGCTGGGGTTTTCTGGGAGCTGGTCGAGTTCCCAACCGGGAAGATTAAATTGCTCCATCAGTTGGGTGACTTTGGGATCGTAGCTGAGGGCAAAGCAGGGACATGCCACCCCAGCAGCCATGATTAAACCGTGGAGTCGCATGGCGATCGCCATTTCTACTTGACTAAAGATACTTTTATACTGTTCTGGGCGATTGGGTAGCGACTCCGAAGGAGTATCGCGCCAGCCATGAGTCCCTTTATCGCCGATCCAAATTTCGCTCACCTTGGGGAGCGCTTGATGGAGTCTTTGGGCAATGTCTAAATCACTCTTGGGCTGGAAGGGTAATAATAAAAGATAACTTTGGGTGCGCTGTTGTAGCTCAATCAGGGCTTGTGTCAGGGTTTGCAATCGATCGGCTGTCAGTTGGGGATGGGGACGCAACACCACCGCAATTCTGGGATGGGGTAAACGATCTAGACCTTCAACGGGGAGAGGATCTAAGGCCCAAACCGGATCGGGAGCCAGGATATGGGGAATATTCCAATCGGTTAAGAGTTGCGCTCCCTGGCGATCGCGCACACTGACCGCCGTACATCCCCGGAAAAGCGATCGCGCCAGTCGGCGAGTCAGAGCAGCATTTAAGGGGCCGATCCCTTGTCCCCAAGCCAGGGTGATTTTGCCCATCCGTTGCGCTAGGGCCATCAGGGCAAAATAATAAAGGGGCGATCGCCAACTGGTAACATCTTGAATTAAACTACCTCCCCCCCAGATAAACCCATCCGCAGAGGCTAAAGTGCGCCAGAGATCCCAGATCGAAGTGCGAGAGCAGGTTTCCACCCCATACTGTTGCTGCGTTTCCTCGCAGTTGGCCGACAACACCACAGGAGTCACATTGTCCGGTAACATCTGTAATAGGGTCACCAACAGGGCTTCATCTCCAGCATTTCCCTGGCCATAGTATCCACATAACACCACACGCATATCAATTAAAAATTAAACATTAAACATTAAAAATGATGGTGTTGGGGCGGGTTCCCCCATTGGAGATAACCCGCCTTGTCGCTCAACTATCTTCGCGCAGTTTGTCGAGTACGCTACGGTCTTCTAAGGTGGAGGTATCCCCGGCAATTTCTTGGCCTCCCGCTAGCGATCGCAGCAAGCGACGCATAATTTTACCCGATCGCGTTTTCGGCAAAGCATCGGTAAAGCGAATTTCTCCCGGACGGGCGATCGCCCCAATTTCAGCCACCACATGCTGCTTTAACTCTTTTTCTAGGGCTTCTGAACCACTATAGGTTCCTTCTAGCGTAACAAAAGCCACGACATCTTCCCCTTTGAGTTCATCCGGTTTCCCGACGACTGCTGCTTCAGCTACTGAAGGATGGGAAACCAGGGCGGATTCAATTTCCATGGTTCCTAACCGGTGTCCAGAAACATTTACCACATCATCGACCCGGCCCATGACCCAGTAATAGCCATCCTCATCCTTACGCGCTCCATCGCCCGCAAAATAAAGATATTGCCCATCTTTGGGGGGAATATGTTCCCAATAGGTGCGACGGAAGCGATCGGGATCGCCATAAACCGTTCGCATCATACTCGGCCAGGGATGTAGCACCACCAAATAGCCCCCCTGATTATCCTCTACCGGGTTCCCTTCTAGATCTACGACATCAGCCAAAATACCGGGGAAGGGTAGGGTGGCTGAACCGGGTTTGGTGGGAATCGCTCCGGGTAGGGGGGTGAGCATAAAGCCGCCGGTTTCCGTTTGCCACCAAGTATCGACAATGGGGCAGTTTTCATGGCCGATAATGCGGTGATACCACATCCAAGCCTCTGGGTTAATGGGTTCGCCGACTGTGCCTAAAATCCGCAGGGAGGAGAGATCGCGAGCGTTGGGGTGATGTTCTCCCATTTTGATGAAGGCGCGAATGGCGGTAGGCGCAGTATAGAAAATGGTTACGCCATATTTTTCCACCACATCCCACAAGCAACCGGGGTTAGAGCCACGGGGGGCCCCTTCATACATGACGGTGGTGGCTCCATTGGAGAGGGGGCCATAAACAATATAGCTGTGGCCGGTAATCCAGCCCACATCCGCCGTACACCAATAAACATCGGTTTCTTGCAGGTCGAAGGCCCATTTTAGGGTCATGTGGGTATAGAGGTTATAGCCGCCGGTGGTGTGAACCACGCCCTTGGGTTTGCCGGTGGTTCCGGAGGTGTAGAGGATGAAGAGCATGTCTTCGCTGTCCATGGCCTCGGCTGGACAATGGGCGGAAACTCCGGCTTGTAGGTCGTGCCACCAGTGGTCGCGCCCCGGTTCCATGTGAACTTGTTGGTTGGTGCGTTGGACGACTAGCACGTTATCGACGGAGGGGACGGCATTATCGGCGATCGCCTTATCCACCTGGGGCTTCAGGGGCACAATATTATCTTTACGCCATCCACCATCGGCGGTGATCACCAGTTTAGCTTCTGCGTCTAGAAGGCGGTCTTTCAGGGCTTCGGCACTAAAGCCGCCAAAAATGACGGTATGGGGTGCGCCAATGCGAGCGCAGGCTAAGAGGGCGATCGCCGCTTCCGGGATCATGGGCATATAGATGCCGACGCGATCGCCTTTTTGCACCCCTAACTGTTTCAAAACATTCGCCATTTGGCACACTTCCCGATGCAGTTGGGCGTAGGTGAGGGTGCGCGAGTCTCCCGGTTCTCCTTCCCAAATGAGGGCGGCTTTATTTTTGCGCCAGGTTTTCAAGTGGCGATCGAGACAGTTATAAGAGATATTAATTTTGCCCCCCACAAACCACTTGGCAAAGGGAGGTTGCCAGTCCAAGACTTGATCCCACTTCTCAAACCAATCTAATTCCTGTTCTGCCAGTTCTGCCCAGAACCCTTGGGGGTCAGCTTTGGCTTTTTCACAGAGCTGCTGATACTCTTCTAGGCTTTTAACCTGGGCGTTTTGGGCAAATTCTGCTGAGGGATGGAATTGACGTTTTTCTTTCAGGATCGATTCAATCGTTGGTTGTGTCATGCTATAGAGGTGATTTGAAGTAAAGGTCTATCCACTCTTTGTAATCCAGAATTACCCCAATATAGATTGAGTTTCATTAAGTTTAAGATTTTCCCTAGGTGCGGCAAAGCGGATTTCTGGTAGAAACCCGCTTTCTCAAATCTGACAAGGAATGGATTGAACCCTAATTACAACAGATACAACAGGGTAAAAAGGACAATCCAGACCACATCAACGAAGTGCCAGTAAATCTCGGCCGCTTCTACACCAAAATGGGACTCTTGGGAATAGTGACCCGAAACCCGCGATCGCCACAATACTCCCAAAATTAGCACCAATCCGAACAAAACATGCAAACCATGGAAGCCCGTCAGCACATAGAACGTACTCGCAAACACATTATCGGTTAAGCCAAAACTGAGATGAAAATACTCATACAACTGTCCGATCAGAAACACAATTCCCATCAGGGCAGTAATTCCAAACCACAGCCTGAGACCCTTTTCATCGCCCTTATTCTTAATCGCATCTCCAGCCTTATGAATCACAAAACTACTGGAAATCAGAATAATCGTATTAATGCCAGGTAAAAGCAATTCCAGTTCTGTGCCTTCCGGTTGCCAGTCCGGTGAGGTCAGCTTAAACGTCAGATAAGCGGCAAATAACCCTAAAAAGATCATCGATTCCGCAATCAGGAACATCAAAATCCCAAAGATGCGATGATCCGGATGCTCTTCATGATGGGATACGCCATGGGTTTCTTCGGCATATCCCATTACAGTTGATG
This sequence comes from Roseofilum halophilum BLCC-M91, assembly GCF_030068445.1. GTDB lineage: Bacteria > Cyanobacteriota > Cyanobacteriia > Cyanobacteriales > Desertifilaceae > Roseofilum > Roseofilum halophilum. The sequence goes on from NZ_JAQPOK010000091.1 coordinate 9,261, forward strand.
TCGCTTCAGCAGAACTTTGCATACAAAATATCTCCAATTAGTTAGGGAATAGGAAATGGGGAACAGGGAATAGGGAATAGGGGAATGGGGAATTAACTTCTCCGCGTCTCCGCGTCTCCGTGTCCCCGTGTCCCCCCACTCCCCCATCCCCCCATTTTTTACGATGGTTTCATCTCCGCTAACAACTCATCCACCGATTTCTCCTCTTCCGAGGCTTCCGTATCAATCCCATAATCATAGGGGCCAGACCAAAGAATTGGGGGTTCTAAGAAGTTCTCCACCGGGGGAGGAGAAGCGGTTAACCATTCTAGGGTTAAGGCATTCCAGGGATTCGCCGGAGCCATGGAACCCGCTAACCAACTCCAAACGGCATTAATTAGGAAGGGCAAAGTAGAAATGGCCAGCAGGATAGAACCCACGGTACACACCATATTAACAGTGGCAAATTGAGGATCGTATTCAGCTACCCGACGGGGCATTCCTTGTAAACCTAACCAGTGCATGGGGAGGAAGCAGAGGTTAAAGCCAAGGAAAGTTAAGACAAAATGCACTTTACCCCAAGTTTCATTGAGCATTCTGCCCGTCATTTTGGGGAACCAGTGGTAAATTGCGCCATAAATGCCGAACACGCTACCACCAAAGAGGACATAGTGCAGGTGAGCCACGACAAAATAGGTGTCGTGAACGTGGATATCAAAGGGGGCAGAGGCTAACATGATGCCGCTTAAGCCACCCACTACGAACAGGGATACAAAGCCGAGGGCAAAGAGCATGGCGCTATTGAGGCGAATTTTTCCGCCCCAAAGGGTGGCGATCCAGCTAAAGACTTTGATTCCGGTGGGGACGGCGATAATCATGGTGGCAACCATGAAGAACATCCGTAACCAGCCGGGAGTGCCACTGGTAAACATATGGTGTGCCCAAACAATCAAGCCCAGGAAACTGATTACCAGACTGGAGTAGGCGATCGCCTTATACCCAAAGATCGGCTTGCGCGAATGTACCGGTATGATTTCCGAAATCACCCCAAACAGGGGCACAATCATGATGTACACCGCCGGATGGGAATAAAACCAGAATAAGTGCTGATAGACAATCGGATCGCCGCCACCGGTAGGATTAAAGAACGAAGTCCCCGCCATCAAGTCAAAGGCTAACAGTACCAGTGCCCCCGCTAAAACCGGAGTAGACATCAAAATCAAGATAGAAACCGAGACCGTTGCCCAGCAAAATAAGGGCATATCATAAATCCCCATACCCGGCATTCTCATGTTTACAATCGTGGTCATGAAGTTGATGCCCCCTAAAATTGAAGAGGTTCCCAACAACAGCACACTGATAATCCAAATAAATTCCCCCGCCTTATCGCCAGTGGTGCTTAAGGGAGGATAGGAAGTCCAGCCTGCTCCAGGAGCGCCCACAAAGAAACTCGACATCAGCAGGATGCCCCCTGGAACAATGAGCCAGAAAGCTACCGCATTGAGCCTAGGAAAGGCCATATCCTTAGCCCCAATCATCAAAGGAATCAGATAGTTGGCTAAACCGGCTCCAGCAGGGACAATCCAAAGGAAAATCATTACGGTTCCATGAACCGTAAACAAACCGTTATAGAGTTCGCGGCTGACAAAATCGACTTCTGGGGTTGCTAGTTCGGTACGGATACCAACAGCTAGGAGTCCTCCTAGAATGTAGAAGACAAAGGAAGTAATCAGGTATTGCATCCCGATTATTTTGTGGTCGGTGCTGAAGCTTAAGAAATCTCGCCAACTGGGGCGATAAGCTTCCATAGCGGCTGATTCTTGTGGTTGTGTCATAGATAATGGGTAATTGGTAATGGGTAATTGGTAATAGGGAGTAGGCAAAAGGCAATGGGTCATTTCCCCACGTCTTTGCGTCTCCCTGTCACCGTATCTCCGCGTCCCCGTGTCACCGTGTCCAGAATGTCCCCATCAATACCCATTTCTTGGGTATAGGGCGCGAGGTATTCCTCGGAGGAGAGATTGGCAACTGGGGTTCCTAGAGGTTCTCCATCGGCTGAGGCGATTTGCTCATTCACCCACTGGTCAAAGTCTTCTGCCGATTCAACGATGGTAGTGCTTCTCATTCCTCCATGGTATGAACCGCACAGTTCAGCGCAGACAACGGGATAGGTTCCCATTTCCCTGGGCCGCAGTCGCAGTTGGGTTTCCCGGCCGGGGATAGCATCTTGTTTGACGCGGAATTGAGGTATCCACAGGGAGTGGATCACGTCAGCAGCTTTGATGTTTAATTGCACATCCCGGCCTACAGGCATGTGCAGTTCTCCGCTAACAATGCCGGTCTCTGGATAGGTGAAAATCCAGGCATATTGCAGGCCGAGAACGTCAACCACTAGATCGGCAGATTTGCCGATGTCTTTGGGATCTGCGCCGATACCGATCGCCACGCGGCGATCGCCTTTTTCTAGAGTTGGAGCTTCTTCCGACAGGGGGGCGGCTAGTGCCGCTCCCTGCATATGAGCTACCTCTTGACCATGGTCATGGGAAGCCATGGGATCGAGTCCACCCATATTGGTATACACATCGAAACTATAAACCCCTAAGCCTAAAACAATCATGGCCGGAATAGCTGTCCAGACGATTTCTAGGGGAATATTGCCTTCGATAGGGGGGCCATCGGTTTCATCGCCTGGCCGTTGACGGAACTTAATGATCGAAAAGATGAGGATGCCCTGAACCAGCAAAAATAGACCAATAGAAATGGTCATCATAGTATTAAAAAGTCCGTCGATCCAGGGGGCTTCCTCGGAAGCAGCAACGGGCATTAAACCATGATGTTGACCAAACCAGAGGCTGATCAGAGTTAAGAAAATACCAGCGATTAAGGTAATAATGTTACTCGGAATATTCACAGTGATTAGGCCGGTTAATCTTCAAGAGGTTTAACGATAGCGCATAGCGCTGGTAATGGGCAGAAGGGTAATCGGTAATGGCAAATGATAAGCCGCTCAGTACAACCGTTTCAGTCATTGCCCATCATCATATCCCTTTTTAAGATAAGGGAGTTTAAAAGTCTAGGGAGCGAGACGCTCCCACTCCAAAATATCCAAGGTGTTCAGGAGTGCGAGCATCTTGCTCGCTGCTTAACCCTAGGGAGCGAGACGCTCCCACTCCAAAATATCCAAGGTGTTCAGGAGTGCGAGCATCTTGCTCGCTGCTTCCCTAGGGAGCGAGACGCTCCCACTCCAAAATATCCAAGGTGTTCAGGAGTGCAAGCATCTTGCTCGCTGCTTCCCTAGGGAGCGAGACGCTCCCACTCCAAAATATCCAAGGTGTTCAGGAGTGCAAGCATCTTGCTCGCTGCTTAACCCTAGGGAGCGAGACGCTCCCACTCCAAAATATCCAAGGTGTTCAGGAGTGCAAGCATCTTGCTCGCTGCTTCCCTAGGGAGCGAGACGCTC
>NZ_JAQPOK010000092.1 GCF_030068445.1 Roseofilum halophilum BLCC-M91
TCCCAAATGCCTTTATGGGCTATGGGATAGAGAGGTGCGTAGTTCACCCAAGGAGAATTAATCTCTCAAAGCCAAAATGAAGGGGATTTTTGCAATAGAATCCATGTCTTGTTTATATCTGACTATATTTTGGTTAACTATCTCGTGATGGGTAATAGGTAATGGGCATGGGTCATCACTGTGTAGTCCCTATTTGCCCAAGTCTCCATCAATTTGATAACTCAACCACTCAGTTCCCTCCGCAGTGGTTTGAGGGCGCAAGAGTCGCCAGGTTTCTCCCTCGATCTGTTCTTGCACATAGACTTCAAAGGGGTTTTGGCGCTGTTTAATGGTTTGCTCAGAGAGTTGGATATTGAGGTTATAGGTTCCTTGGATGTGGAAGGTGGGTAATTTCTGATTAGGGAGGCGATCGCTGTTGGTAATCTGAATTCCTTTAACGTCGAGTTGGGGCGATCGCTCCAGGTGCAGAGGAGACTTGAGTTGTTCTTGAGTCAGATTCAGTTGCAGGGCGATCGCCTGTTTCACCAGAGCTTGACTGGGACTGCCTCCGGTAGCACTACAAGCCACTAACAACCCGATCAGAACCATGGCCATCAGTTTCGCGATCCACTTCCCGACTTTATCCATAACGACACGATTACCCTGTCAGACTCATCCCATTGTATCGGCTTAGAGTCACATTTGATGAGGAAACCCAATCAAAAGGTTAGCGTCGTCTGTAGCAATACAACAGTTCTGCTCCACCTAAACCCTATTTCCTCAAAACTTAACATCTTAATTCGTACATGCTATAACTAGAAGGAAACATGGATAGGGGGGTGAAACCCTTGATGGTTAATAACCACCAGGGTCTTGACCCCTACAGTGACATCTACCAGATCGGGTCAATCAATTTATGGAAATTTTGGTCATTAGTTTATTTCTTATTGGGCTAGGTTTAGCCGGATTTGGAACAATTTGGACAATGGTCATCTCCTTTGGGGAAAGTATTTTTTGGGGAATATTTTATCTATTTTTACCCTTGATTGGTGCTGTTGTCTTTCTGAGCCTCAAATGGCATAAGAAATCAGTAAAAGCAAGCTTTCTCACTCAAGTCATGGGCGTAGTTTTAATGGTCAGTAGCGCCCTCTTAGTCCTTCTGCAAAATTGGAGTTTTGAACATCTGATTGCTCGCTGGACTACCCAAAGAAAGTCACCAACTTCTGTCACTCCAGTGTTGCTGAATTACCCCACTCAACCTGCTCTCTCAGTAGAAGCACCTCCAGACCCTTCTCCTGGCTATGAACCCTCAATTTCCCTAAAATCTTATACATCTCGATCTCAATTTAGGCGCTACATGGAAGTAGGTTATCATGCCTTCGATCTGGGGGATTATCACACCGCCTTAATTAATTTTGAACAAGCCTTAAAAGATCGCCCAGATAATATTTATGCCCAAAAAGCTGTTGAAAACACCAACCAGCGTCTTCAACAGCAGACCTATACCGATGTCATGAACGCTGGATATCGAGCGTTCGATCGCCAAGACTATGCGATCGCCCTGCAACACTTTCAAACTGCCCTACAATACCGTCCTGGGGACTCCTACGCCCTCAAAGCCATTGACAATGTGCAGCGCAAAATCAACCCTTAATCCGGGTAATCTTTCCGGATTAGCTCCGGTTGTAACTCAATGGTCAACCGAGTTCCCTCTTCTGGAGATGAATCACACAACAGTTGTCCGTAATGTTTTTCCACAATAATGGAATAACAGATGGATAGTCCTAAACCCGTCCCTTTTCCTGGTGCTTTCGTGGTGAAAAAAGGATCGAAGATTTGAGAGCGGATAGACTCTGGAATGCCGTCCCCATTATCAGCGATGGAAATCCTCACTTTTGACCCTTCAAGTTCTGTTTTAATCTTAATCTGTCGATGGTCTCCTTTTTTACCCCCTAACCCATCGATCGCATTACTGAGCAGATGCATAAAAACCTGATTGAGTTGGGCTGGATAACAATCAATTAGAGGCAAATCACCATACTCTTTTACAACTTCTATGGCAGGTCTATCCTCTTTAGCTTCAAGACGATTATTCAAAATCACCAGAGTGCTATCGATTCCCTCGTGAATATCCACAGCTTTCAGTTCAGCCTCATCCATGCGGGAAAAATTGCGTAAGGATTTCACAATCCCTTGAATTCTCTCAGTTCCCGATTTCATCGATGTCAAGATTTGCTCTAAATCTTCCTGGATAAACTGCACATCTTTCTCTTCTAAAGACGCTTGAAGTTCAGCCACTGGATCGGGATAAGCCTGTTGATAATCGTTCAGAAGTTGTAATAAATCTTGGGCATATTCTTGCACATAGTCTAAATTACCATGAATAAAACTAACTGGATTATTGATTTCATGGGCAACCCCAGCGACTAAATGTCCCAAGCTAACCATTTTTTCATTTTGAATCATTTGGGCTTGGGTGCGCTGTAACTGCTCCAGAGTTTGCTTTAACTCTTGGGCTTGATTTTTAGTTCTTTCGAGTAAATCGGACTGTTGAATGGCAACCCCTAGTTGCTGACTAATTTGACTGACAAATTCTATTTCAGTGGAAGTCCAAACCCTGGATTGACCGCACTCGTGAATGCAAAGGAGTCCCCACAGTTCATTCCCCTTGACTAAGGGAGCGACTAGATTGGCTCTAACTTGAAATTGGGCTAAGATATCTCGGTGACAATCACTAATATGGGGAGCATAAATATCCGGAATCGCACTGATGCGACCTTTGAGGTATTCAGCCGCAAATTCCTCGCCAAAACAGCGATCGTACACCTGAATCGAACGAGCGGGTTTCCAGGGAGATTTGACATCCTCACAAATGACCTCACCCTGTCCAACTAAATTGGGATTCAATTGAAACACGGCTACTCGGTCTGTATCGAGAACTTCAAGCAGTTGGACAACCGTTGTCTTCAAAATAGTGTCTAAATCCAGAGATGAGCGGATTTTGGCGATCGTTTCTGTGAGTAAGCGGTAATAGATGAGGCGATCGGAGGATAAGTTACAACGAACATCTTGACCGGCTTGATTCCAGGTCAGTGTCATTTTTTCTTGAGCATCAGACACAATATGATTCATCATAAAACAACAGGGGAGGGCGACTGTCAGGGTTGTGAGAGCTTTCATCAGGGTTACAGAACCCTCTTATGTCAGTGATGCACCGGCTAATCCTGAATCTTTTCAGGATCTGTTCAAGTCTCACACCCTTCCTTTATCATAGTGTTTTTTGATCGACTTGCTTGGAAGATTAGGGCCTAGATTCAGAAGATGGCGAAGGCAGGTTTGTGGGAAAACTATCACTAAAGCGTTCTTGGTTATAGTGATAAACGGTGCGAATGGGATAAGGAATATTAATTTCTGCACCATCACAGGCATTTTTTAGGGCTAACATCACACGGGTTTGAATGCGGCGTACTTCTTTTCGATGGGGAACTGTCCAATAACGCACTTTCAAGTCAATGGAACTATCCCCAAAGCCAACAATATCGACTTCTGGATTCGGTTCGGTTAATACGCCATCGACTCCAGAAATGGCCTTATATAGGACTTCAACTGCGTGGGAGAGGGGCGTATTGTAGTCTACCCCGATCGCCAGATCGGTACGACGACGGGGTAAATTGGTCAATACTTGCACCGTGGAGGTAAACACGATGGAGTTGGGAACGACAATCAACTCCCCCTGATAGGTGCGAATTTGGGTGGAGCGAATGGAGATCTCTTCTACGGTTCCCTCGTAACCATCGACGATAATCTGATCGCCTAAGCGGAAGGGTTCTTGCAACAGGAGTAAAATTCCGGCCAGAAAATTCTTGAAGATATCTTGGAAGGCAAAACCAATGGCTACCGAACCTAATCCCAGCAATCCGATGATATCGCCCAAACGCAGGTCTGGAAAGGCGATCACGCTACAGATAAGAACCCCCGCAACCCAAGTGGCGACATAACTCAATTGAATCAATAGAGAGCGCAGGGATTGGTTTTTAATGGCCATGTCCGTGACACGAGTGGCCACCTGTCGGGCAAATTTAGCGGCCCAAGAGGTAAAAATTAAAAAGGCGATCGCCACCAAAATACCCGGAAGCGCCTCAATTCCAGCCCCCACCAGATTAAGGATACTTTCTTGGATTTCCTGAAATAACACATTCATAGGGATTAGGGAATCGTTAACATCCACCCGCTATTGTATAGCGATGGGGAGATGGGGGATAGGGAGATGGGGAGATGGGGAGATAGATCAATACCCAAATTAATTCAATAACAATCGGGGAGGGGTGAGCCAAAATAGATCGCTATTCCCCACCGGAGAACCAGAATTGGGTAAGGTAATGCCGATCGCACCGGCTTTTTTGACAATCAGGTGAGATTTCACTTCTCCCCATACCAATAACTCCGCCCAATGTCCCAGATTAGGTTCATGGCCGACTAGAGCTAAATTTTCATACTTGCGCCATTTTTTTCCATCTTGCCACCAGGATAAAAGGTCGCCTTCCGGGGCTAAATCGGATGACGTTTGCAGTGCCTTACTGAGTCCCACGGTTTGCAAAATTTCCGCCGTTTGCTGGGCCCGGATCAGGGGACTGGTGAGAATGATATCAAAGGTAATCCCCAATTCTTGCAGCCTTTGGGCTATTTTGGTGGTTTTCTTGATGCCCTCTGAGGTTAGGGGACGTTGGCGATCGCCTTGGGTATAGTCTTCTCGGTTAGCGGCTATACCATGACGGATTAAGTAAAGGTTAGTCATGATTTTTGTTCCAGATGTCCAAATTTTTCTTGATAACGAACTAAGATCGCCTCTAGATCTTCCACCCGTTTTTGTTCTTTTTTAAGCCGATCTAAGGTCTTTTTTTTGGCTTGTCTTTCTGCTTGTAAAGCTGCCATTAATGCATCATTCATCAACAGTTTTGCTTCTACCTCTTCCCGATAAAACTCAATGATATTCCCTTCAGGAAAAAGCCGTAAATTGAGGGCTTGGCTGCGGCGATCGGTGATGGGTTGATAGGTTTCTCCTACCAGCCGATATCCTTCTAATTGTCCTTCAATCCATTCTCCTTTGGGGTCAAAAAGCCAATATTCTTCTACTTCTAGTTGTTCATAAATTTCTTTTTTGAATCCCAGATCTTCGTTTTTCGTACTTTCTGAGGTCATTTCAAAGATGACTTTGGGCACTTGTCCTTCTTCCCAGACTTTATAGTTATCTCGATCGCCCGGTTCTACATCAAAAATGACCATGACATCAGGAGTCATGCGAAGCTGGGGAAATCCTTTGGAATAGTAGAGGAATTGGTTGGCGAGAACGGTAGCCTGTTGACCTGCAAGATAGGTTTTTAATACTTGGAGAGTGGTTAAAATTGCATAGATATGATCGTAAGTTTCAGCTATAGGTTCACCGTTCTCACTGGGGTAAATAATGGAGGTTGAGGAAGAAGTTTGGGGGAGAATTGGGGAAGTCATTGGTTTTTATTCTAGATTTCCAAATTGTTCTTGATAACGCTCTAAAAGTGCTTGCAGTTCTTCAGCTCGCTGACGCTCTTGTTCAGCTCGCTGACGCTCTTGTTCGGCTCGCTCTGCGGAAGTTAACAGCTTTTCTCCTGTATCTTGCCGATAAAATCCAATTAGCTTTCCTTCTGGAACTAGCCGTAACTTGAGGGCTTGGCTAAGGCTATTGGTAATGGGTTGATAGGTTCCTCCGACTAAACGATATCCTTCTAATTGCCCTTCAATCCATTCTCCTTTGGGATCAAAGAGCCAATATTCTTCTACTCCTAGTTGTTCGTAGAGGTCTTTTTTGAAGACGCGATCGCGATCTCTGGTACTTTCTGAGGTCATCTCAAAGATCGCTTTGGGCACTTGCCCTTCTTCCCAGGTTTTATAGTTATCTCGACCGCCTGGTTCTACGTCAAAGATGACCATAACATCGGGAGCGATTCGCGATTTGGGAACTCCTTGGGAATAGTAAAGAAATTGGTCAGCGAGGACGGTGGCTCGTTGACCGGCCAGATAATTTTTCAGCACTTCTAGGGTTGTAAGAAGTGCATAGAGATGGTCGTAAGTTTCAGCCACGGGTTCACCGTCCCTACTCGGATAAATGATGGAGGTATCGGGGGGAGTTTTGGGAGTGATTAGGGAAGTCATAGGGATTGATGTTTTGCATTAGTTTTCAGGTTGGAGTAACCATAATCCAGTGTAGGTCATGCCAGAATCATCGGGTTGCACGAGCAGGAAATGAAGTCCTTGACTCTGTTGTTTCTTTTGTTCATACTGGTGTCCGGCTTGGCGAACTTCGCTATCTTCAAAGGTGGTGATAATCCAGCGATCGCTCAATCCGGATTCTAAAATGAGGCCATCGGGTTGACCGGGGATAAAATTGAGGCTGATGGGGTTAGCGTTGGCGAACCATTGGGCGAGTTGCAGAGATTGGCGATCGCCGTCAATAACGACTCCGGGAATAGAAACGGTAGACGGAAGACCGAGATTAATGGGCCAAAGGTCTTGGGGTAGGGATTTGATGGGAATGGGGCGATCGCCGATTCCTTGAAGCAGATCTTGAGCGCTAATGGTGGCAAACCGCCAGCGATCGCCCCATAATTCTTCGGGTAGGGGAAGGGGAGGGGGTCGATCTAAGCTGATAGGATGGTTTAATTCATCAGCGATCCACTGTTTGAGGGTGGGGGTGCGCCGGGTGGGAATCAGTTCAATACCGAGGGTTTTAGCGACGGGTTCGAGTAAATGGAGGGTAGTCGGACGGAAGACGTAGAGGCGATCGGGTAGGTTGGAAAACTGCTTAAATTGAGTCAGTAACCAATCCCCGCTCAATTCGGACTGGGGACAAACTGCCCGATAGCGAAAGGTTCTAGGATCGGGTTCACAAATCCACAACTCCCAGAATTCCCCCTGGATATCGGTTTCTGAAGGTCGGCGATAACAATCGACTTGCCAAGTCTGCATAGGAATCCATCCAAATCGTTATGTTTTCTTTACGGGAGATTCCGTTTGGGAAAAATCATGTCATCTTAGATCCTATGCTAACCCAATAATTTCTAGAATATGCTTATGGAACCTGCCCTAACTCAATTTGGTACTCAGATGTCTCGTCTCAGTGGAGTGCGAGCCATTATGAAAGACATTATTGAAACATTGCGTGCTGGAGGAGGGCAGCAATTTATTAATTTGAGTGCGGGGAATCCGGTGATTTTACCCCCCGTGGAACAGATGTGGCGGGAGTATACGGCTGATTTACTCGCTAGTCCTGAATATGGGGAAGTGGTTTGTCGCTATGGCTCTTCCCAAGGCTATCAACCGTTGATTGATGCGGTGGTGAATGATTTTAATCAACGGTATGGGTTGAATTTGAGCGATCGCCACATTCTCATTACTCCAGGCTCTCAGTCGGTTTATTTTTATGCCGCCAATGCTTTTGGAGGATACACCACTGAGGGAGCGCTTAAGCAGGTGGTTTTACCCTTAAGTCCTGAATATACCGGCTATGGCGGCGTGTGTTTAACCCCCGAAGCCCTAAAAGCCTATAAACCCACCTTAGATATCGAGGAAAGCAATCATCGGTTCAAATATCGCCCCGATTTCAGTCAACTGAAAATTACAGAGGATACGGGATGTTTGATTTTTTCCCGTCCCTGTAATCCCACGGGTAATGTTCTCACGGATGAGGAAGTCCATAAAATTAGTGGGTTAGCCTCAGAATATGATGTGCCGGTGCTGATTGACTCTGCCTATGGGCCCCCTTTCCCCGCCTTGAATTTCACCCAAATGACCCCCCAATTTGGTGGCAATTTGCTGCACTGCATGAGCTTATCTAAGGCAGGTTTACCCGGCGAACGGATTGGCGTTGCCATTGGCGATCCGGGTCTCATCGGTGTTTTAGAAGCCTTTCAGACCAATATGTGTATCCACTCCCCTCGCTATGGTCAGGCGATCGCCGCCAGAGCCATTCAATCCGGTCAACTGGCAAATTTGTCAGAAACCGTCATTCGTCCCCATTATCAAAGCAAATTCGCCCAACTCGAAGCCAGTTTAACCGAGGCTATGCCCAACTCTTTACCCTGGTTCTTGCATAAAGGGGAAGGGGCGATCTTTGCCTGGCTATGGCTGCGCGACTTACCGATTACCGATTGGCAACTCTACCAAAATCTGAAAAAAGTCGGCGTAATTGTGGTTCCCGGAAGCACATTTTTCCCTGGATTGCAAGAAGAGTGGGCCCATAAAAATCAATGCATTCGTATTAGTTTAACCGCCACCGAGGAAGAAATTGCCACCGCCATGGGCAGACTCGCCAAAGTAGTCGAAGAAACCTATCTTCAAAGTGCAGTCTCTCGGTAATGGGTAATGGGTGATGGGTAATCGGTAATCGGTAATGGGCGATCCCCCCACTCCCCCACTCCCCCATCCCCTAACGCATAACGCTTTTGACATCCTCACCGCCCTAGAAGGACGGTGATTCCTAAACCTCACAATTTAGGTTTCTGCTTCATAGCAGTTGCCTTTACGGATTTACTCCGCTCTGGTCTTACACTCGCTCCACAGACTGACACCGCAAGTCCTGCGGCCAATATGTTTTTGCTGGCATTGATATCTCGGTCATGGTGTGTTCCGCATTCAGGACAATCCCATTGCCGAACACTTAACGGCATTTTTTCAACGATATGCCCGCAATTACTACACCGTTTTGAACTAGGGAACCACCTATCTATCTCAATGTAGTTTCTGCCATACCATCGGCATTTATAGGACAGTTGTCGAGT
>NZ_JAQPOK010000093.1 GCF_030068445.1 Roseofilum halophilum BLCC-M91
TCGATGTTATGAGGTACAGTAATCGAAATGTTCCTTGAGAGTGTTGTCCCATGAAAAGCCTGAAGAATGGGCACGCATAGCGTAAAAAATGGTTTTCCCATTACCTATTACCCATTACCCATTACCGCGCGAAGCGCTGTATTGCTCAATACAGCGCTTTCCGCTTCGCGGACAGGCAACGCGCGGCAGAAGGGTAATGGGCAGAAGGGTAATTGGAAAAACGATTTTTTACGCTATAATGGCTATTTTTCAGTCCAGTAGGTTGGGTTGAACGACAGTGAAACCCAACAAAGTTTGGCTGGTGTTGGGTTTTCGGCTGTCCCCGACATGCACGTTCGGACACCCAACCTACATTCTCACCAAGAAATGGTATTACACAGGAATATGAAAAAAGGGAACAGTACCTATGAGTTCTTTCGCTATCTCTCCTTCTTCCCTCCCCACTGCCGAACAACGCCTGGTTTTATCAGGAGTTAGTTGGCGGCAATATGAACTCTTTTTAGCCACTCTGGGAAATGATTTTCCTAATTTGCGACTGAGTTACTTAGAAGGAGTCCTAGAAATTATGGCCACTTCCCCAGAGCATGAAGAACTGAAAACGATGATTGGGATGCTTTTGGAAGCTTATTTTCAAGAAGCGCGGATTCGTTTTCATGCTATCGGTTCGGCGACGTTTCGCAAAGAGATGGCGCAAAGGGGACTCGAACCCGATGAGTGTTACTGTCTCGATTGTAAGAAAGAATTTCCCGATCTGGCGATCGAAGTGGTGGTCACAAGCGGTATGGTGGATAAGTTGCAGATTTATGAAGGGTTGGGAGTCAAGGAAGTTTGGCAATGGAAAGATGGGGGATTTTCGCTTTATCACTTACGTTCGACGGGATATGAGGCGATCGCCAAAAGTGAACTGCTCCCCAACTTAGATATCTCCCTTTTAACCCGTTGCGTCAAACCCAACGAACAATTTGATGCCGTCATGGAGTTTCGCGATCGCCTTCGTCAATAAAGCGCTTTCTGCTTCGCAGACATGAAACGCGCGGCAGAAGGGTAATGGAAAAACCATTTTTTACGCTCTAAAGTAAAATCTAAACTCTAAGTAGCTTTCACCCGCATCAACACCTGTCCAAACTCAATGGGTTGAGCATTTTCCACCAAAATCTCAACCACCTCTCCAGAAACTTCCGCCTCCAACTCATTCATCAACTTCATCGCCTCAATAATACACACCGTATCCCCAACGCGAATCCGAGCGCCCACTTCTGTAAACGGTGCTTCGCCCGGAGCTGGAGCGCGATAGAACGTACCCACCATCGGCGACTTAATCTCTTCTAACTTTTGTTCTAGAGGAGGGGGAGACGGTTCACTCCCTTGAGACACAACTGGAGCATTTTCTGTCAGGGGAGGAACTGGACTTTGGACAACCGGAGGAGAAACCGCAACCTGAGATACACTCTGTAGAGTTCCAGTTTCTCCCTTACGAACCGTCAACTCAAACGTATCACTCTTTAAGGTCAATTCGGCAATATCCGTTTGACCTAAAGTCGTAATTAATTCGCGCAGCTCGTCAAAGTTCAAATTCACAGTTTCTTCACCCTTTCTCTAGATGTTTAGAATACAATATGGCAGGCACACAGGCGATTATTTTTCTCGACCTAAATAACTATCCTCGCGGGTATCAATTTTAATCTTTTCTCCAATAGAGATAAACAAAGGAACCATCACCTGAGCGCCTGTTTCCACGGTGGCAGGTTTCGTTCCTCCTGTCGCCGTATCTCCTTTCACCCCTGGGTCAGTGTCAGTCACTTCTAAAACTACCGAATTCGGCAATTCGACCTCAATAACTTGCTCGCCCCAAGTGACGACATTCACATCCATACCTTCTTTGAGATACTTCACGCGATCGCCAATTTGCTCTTCATTCAGGCGACTTTCTTCATAAGTCTCCATATCCATGAACACAAACTGATCTACATCTCTATAAGTAAACTGCTTCGTCCGCTTCTCCAGATTCGCTTGAGGAACCGTTTCTCCGGCACGGAACGTGCGCTCAATCACACTTCCGGTTTGGGCATTCTTCAGCTTAGTGCGTACAAAGGCAGATCCCTTACCTGGCTTAACGTGCAAGAACTCGATCACCCGCCACACATTGCCATCAAGTTCAATGGTCACGCCCGTTCTAAAATCATTGCTCGAAATCATAAAACGCTGGGTTGATATAGATTATGCGATCGTTGGCATCCTATTTTAACCCCCTTGGGGCCTTTTGGGGATAAGGAGATGGGGAGTGGGGGAATGGGGGGACACGGAGACACGGGCGCTCCCTGAGCGGAGTCGAAGGGAGCTATTACCCATTACCCATTACCCTTACGTCGTGTACTCAGCATTAATTTTCACGTAATCGTAGCTCAGATCGCATCCCCAAGCCTTAGCGGTTCCCGGGCCATGGCCAATGGAAACGCCAATTTTAACCGTATCGGCTTGTAAATATGCGCCTTCGGCAGTTTGTTTCATGTAGGCACTGGCAGCATTACGGTCAAAGTTAAGAGGTTGTCCACCCTCCATCATTTTGAACTCCCCTAACGTAATATTAAGATTTTCGGCAGCAAAGTGGACTCCAGCACGACCCGCAGCCGCCGCAATTCTTCCCCAGTTGGGGTCACGGCCAAAAATGGCAGATTTGACCAATGAGGAGCCGACAATGGTTTTGGCCACTTGACTAGCGGCTTGTTCATTTTCTGCACCCGAAACTTCGACTTCTACTAAGCAGGTGGCTCCTTCTCCATCGCGGGCCATGGCCTTGGCTAGATGCTGACATACTGCGGTTAACATGGCTTCGAGCTTTTCGGCTTCCGGCCCCATGTTGGTAATGGCGGGGGTGCGGGATTGACCGTTAGCTAGGGCTATCAGGGTATCATTGGTGCTGGTATCCCCATCGACGGTAATTTGGTTAAAGCTGCGGTTGGCGGCTCGGCCGAGCATTTCTTGCCACAAGTGGGGGGAAACGGTGGCATCGCAGGTGACGAAGGACAACATGGTGGCCATATTGGGATGGATCATGCCGGAACCTTTAGCAATACCGCCAATTCGCACGGGGCGATCGCCAAATTGAGCCTCTAGAGCGATCGTTTTTGGCACTAAATCCGTGGTCATGATGGCTTTTCCGGCGCTCTCTGAGCCTTCGCTGGATAAACTAGAGACCACTTGGGGAATACCAGAGCGCATGGCTTCCATTTTGATGCGTTGACCGATGACCCCCGTAGAAGCCAAAAGAACGGAATTAGGATCGATATTGAGAGCCTCTCCTAACAGGGATGCACTCTCTAGAGCATCATTCCATCCCGCTTCCCCTGTCGCTGCATTGGCTTGACCGGAGTTACACAAAATCGCTTTAGCGCTCGCTTTTTGCTCCAGACGCTGACGACAATAGTCTACGCAAGCAGCGCGCACTTGTACCGTCGTAAACACTCCAGCCGCGATCGCCTCCACATCCGATACAATCAAGGCTAAATCTGGTTGTCCTGAAGGTTTTAATCCTGCTGTAATTCCTGCGGCTTGATATCCTTTGGGGGCGGTTACTCCGCCTTCGATTACTTGCCAGTCTGACATACCTGTAAATTCCCCTGCTGTCAATGGGTACGAGAGGCGATTATAGCAGTTGTTAACAATTGATAGTTACAGCATGATTATGCCCTCTAACCCGATCTCTGATATGTTCTTGGGAGTAAGTCCCACCAAGCGCCCTAACTCCATGAGTGATCCTTTGCAAACCTATCTAGAGATTGCCACAGAAGCCGCCCTAGCTGGGGGGGCAATGGTGATGTCTTACCAAGGAAAATTACAAGATATTCGCGAAAAAGGCCGGCCCGGAGATATCGTCACTGAAGCAGATAAGGCTTCCGAAGCAGTGATTTTGGAGATTTTGCAGCGCCATTTTCCCGACCATGGCATTCTAGCGGAAGAGTCGGGAAAATTGGGCGATCGCCAAAGTCGATATCTGTGGGCGATCGATCCCCTCGATGGCACAACCAACTACTCCCATGGCTATCCCAATTTTTCCGTTTCCATTGGCTTATTAATCGATGGCGTGCCCCAAGTGGGGGTAGTTTTCGATCCATCCCGTCAAGAACTCTTTCGCGCCGCCCAAGGCTTAGGAGCCACCCTAAACCGGCAGGCGATCGCCACCTCCTCCACCCCCACCTTAGCCGATAGCCTTCT
The DNA here is from genome assembly GCF_030068445.1 of Roseofilum halophilum BLCC-M91. Classification (GTDB taxonomy): domain Bacteria; phylum Cyanobacteriota; class Cyanobacteriia; order Cyanobacteriales; family Desertifilaceae; genus Roseofilum; species Roseofilum halophilum. The sequence goes on from NZ_JAQPOK010000093.1 coordinate 4,213, forward strand.
GGTCACCGGTTTTGCCTACGATCGCCGAGAAACCAACGATAATAACTATGCCCAATTCTGCCATCTCACCCATCTCACCCAAGGAGTTCGCCGAGGCGGTTCTGCGGCAATAGACCTAGCCTACGTGGCCTCTGGACGCTTAGATGGCTACTGGGAAAGAGGTCTCTCCCCCTGGGATCTCACGGCTGGTGTCGTCCTGGTACAAGAAGCCGGAGGAAAAATTAGCGCCTATAATGGCAGCCCTTTTAATATAGAAAGCGGTCGGATTTTAGCCACTAATGGCCATCTCCATGACCCCATGGTTGAAATCCTCGGTCAAATTTCCCCCTTTCCTCCTCAATGGAGAGAATCTGCTGAATGGGGAAAGAGTACACTAGAATAATTAATCATCCCTTGGCACAGTCAAACAGCAAGTATGTCTTTTAACATCAATCAAGGTCTGTTTCAACTTGACTTCACCGACTTCCACGCCATTTTAGGCGTTCCCATCCAGGCAGATAGTCGGCAAATCCGCAAGCGCTATATGCGAATTGCGAAAAACCTCCATCCAGACAGTAGTTCTACAGAAACACCAGAAGACAAACAACAAGCCAGTCAGATTCTGTCCAAACTGGTGAACCCAGCCTATGAAAAACTGTCCCAGGAGAAAGACTATAAAGAATATATGGTGATGTTGCGGCTTAAAGGCCAACAAGCCGCCCAACAAAATAGTAGTGAAACCTTGCAAAGTGAATCTGCTAAACAACTCGTCCAGGCGAAAGATGTGGAAGTTGAGTATCAAAAAGCCATGGAAGATTTGGCAACTCAACAATACCAATCCTTAAGCGACTTCAGTAAAATCACTGGAGAAATTAGCGAACTGAACATGGTTTACCTGATGCGGGCAGGCAGTTCAGGGGCTAAACCAGCAAGTAAACCCAAAGCGGCTCCTCCCCCTCCCAAAGGTGGACAAGCCGCGCCACCTCCTGCACCGAAAGTAGAGAAAAAATCGCCGGTTGATGGCTATTATGGGCGGGCAAAGGAACTGACCGAAAAAGGAAACTTCCCGAAAGCGATCCTAGAATTGCGAGATGCCCTGAAGCTAGAGCCGACCAATAGCGATTGCCATAGCTTAATGGGTCTGATTTACCTCAAACAAGGGCAGAAAACTATGGCTAAAGTCCATATCAACAAAGCTCTTGAAGGTAATCCCCAACATGCAGAAGCCCTAGACTTGAAGAAAAAACTGGAAGCGTTTATGAAAAAAAGCACGAATACGGACAAAACCGATCAAAAAGCCAGTCAAGGGATTAAGATATTCGGGATTACGATTGGTGGTGGAAAGAAAAAGTAATGGTTTATCAGTCTGCTCCAGGGGCTAGGGATTTACTTCCCCTGGACGTTGCCCAGAAAAACTGGATTGAAGACCGTCTGTATCAGGTGTTTCATCATTGGGGTTACCATCGGATTATTACCTCAACGTTGGAGAGAGTCGATACATTGATGGCGGGAGGTGCGATCGATCGCTCGACCGTGATTCAACTTCAGCAGGGTCAAGAAGAGTTGGGTTTGAGGCCGGAAGTGACGGCCTCAATTGCCCGTACAGCAGCAACCCGTTATTTAAATAAACGGGTGAGCAATCCTAAGCGGTTTTATTATAATGCCAATGTTTTTGTGCGATCGCCCAAAGGAGAGTATGGTCAGCAGCAGGAATTCTATCAAGCTGGAGTAGAATTGCTGGGCGCTGGCGGCGTGGCAGCCGATGCGGAAATTTTATTGTTACTGGCTGATTGTCTACAAGCCTTAGAATTCAGTTTAGACCAATGGGTTGGAGTCATCGGAGAAGCCGGATTAACCCAATCCCTGTTATCCTCGTTTCCAGCCGAATATCAAAAACCGATCCGAGAGGCGATCGCCCAGCTCGATTATATTTCCTTACAGCAGCTCGATCTACCCGAAGACCTACAGCAGAAAGCGCAACTGCTCTTCAACCTCCGGGGAGAACCCGCTCAAGTCTTTCAGAAATTAACGGCTCTGGATCTGACTCCAGAAGAACAGAGTAAATTAGAGAACTTAAAAACCTTAATCGACCTGCTCCAAGAAAGTCGCCCCAATCAACCCCCTTTACCGATTATTGTCGATTTGAGCTTAATTCGCACGTTCGACTATTACAGTGGCATTGTCTTTGAAGTAGCCAGTCGCCAAGCCACAGAGGTTAAAATCCTAGGTCAGGGGGGACGCTACAATCAATTGGTGGGCGTGTATCATCCTCAACATGAGAGCTTACCCGGTATTGGCTTTTGTCTGAATATTGAAGCCCTGCAACAGGTACTGCAAGGGGGCGATCGCCTCCCCAAAGAAATCCCCGCCAGTGACTGTTTAGTAGTTCCCTTAACCAACCAAGCTTGGGGGGCTGCCTTTGCCTATGCCGAAACCCTCCGCTTGCAAACGCCTAACCGCCGAGTTCAGGTCAACTTACTGGAATGGGAAACCCAAGAAGGGGTAAAAATTTACGCCAAAGAGCGGCGTATTGCCCAGATTGCTTGGATTGATGCCCAAGGTAACCCCCAGGTGGAATCGATTTCTTAATGTAGGGGTAGGCTTCAAAATGTAGGGGTTGTAGGGGTAGGTTTGAAACCTACCCCTACAAGGGAATAGGTTTGAAACCCACCCCTACGAGGGAATAGGTTTGAAACCTACCCCTACGAGGGAATAGGTTTGAAACCTACCCCTACGGCCGTTTAACCCTCAATTGATGTACTTTACCCGATCGACGAAAAACCATGCCTCATACCATTGTTACTAATATTTGTGAAGGAGTTGCCGACTGTGTGGAAGCTTGCCCCGTGGCTTGCATTCATCCCGGCCCGGATAAAAATAAGAAAGGAACCGATTGGTTTTGGATTGACTTCGACACTTGTATTGATTGTGGAATTTGTTTAGAAGTTTGTCCCGTAGAAGGGGCGATTCTGGATGAAGAAAAGCCAGACTTGCAACAAACTCCATAATGGGTAATGGGGAGAGAAACTAGAAACCCAGTTTCTCCCCATTACCCTTCTGCCCATTACCCATTACTTAGTCCAAACATCAACTGTACATCTGCCAAGGGCATTTCCCAGAGCTTTTCCGGTTGCCAAGCATCCGGTTCAAACTGGGCATGTTGGCCGCGACGATAAGCCATGTTCAGACGCTCTCTGACTTCAGAGCGAGTCACCGAAATCAGTTCATGATAGCGCCGCCGCTCAACTCCTAGTAAAATCGCTCCCAGAAGCAAAATATGTATGGGGTGGAATTTTGCCCCCAATAGAAACGCTTGAACTTCAGCTTCTCCGACGATACAGCGCTTCGCGCTGTATTGAGGTACAATCTAAGGTGAAGAGATTTGATGGGTATTAAGAGGTAATGAAAGCATATTCAGTAGATTTACGAGAAAAAATAGTCAAAGCTCATTTAATCGAAAAGAACTCCATTAGACA
>NZ_JAQPOK010000094.1 GCF_030068445.1 Roseofilum halophilum BLCC-M91
CCCCAGCACCCCCCCCCACACCAGACACATTGCCCGGTCACTGCAGGTCATACGTGTTCTCAACCGATCGGCTCTCCCATTTCCTCCTCTGGCAGCGAGCAAGATGCTCGCACTCCCCCCATTCCCCCATTCTCCCCTATGGCAGCGACCAAGATGCACGCACTCTCTATTCCCCCATTCCCCCCTATGGCAGCGAGCAAGATGCTCGCACTCCCCCATCTCCAATTAACTAGGGGGCGAATCTTGGACAAAGGCCTGCAACTTTAAATAAAACTCAGAAGTAGGTAAGGAGGGGGAAAATTGATCGATGGGGAGTTGATCGGATGGCTCATTGACTTTATCCGAGTCTAACTTGTGGGCGATCGCCGACTCCTCAGCCTCTGAAGATTCAGCCTCAAGGATTTTTTCGTCCTCCTCTGATTTTTCCCCATCTTCTTCTGTGATTGAATCCGTGAGTGTGGGAGGTTGATGTTCCGCCTCATCCGGTGGGGGGACTTCCGGAGCAGCAGAGCGCATTTCCGGAGTAAGATTCAGATAGTCTAAAGGCAGTAACTCTTCCGGTAACTTACTGCAAACAATTTGCTCAAACTCATGATTAAAATGACAGATGGGTTGTCCCCGTCTGGCCCAAAGATTCAAAATTTGCTCAATGGAAATGATCTTATATCGGCCTTGATATAAAGCTTCGACGATCGCCAATCGCAACCAATCCCCCTGAAACCGCTCCAGCCATCGCTGTATACATTCTTCCACCCGATAGCCATATAAATCAAAGCTATAGTAAATCAGCAACGCTGGAACATAGCAGAGCGATCGCATTTCGGAGACACTTCGCCCAACCGATATGCTCTCCAGAAAAGTAATCCATGGGTTTGCCGATCCGGTCATGGGGGAGTAATGGGGGATGGGGAATGGGGAATGGGGAATCGGTTCTAATTAAAATTAAAAAGATGGAATCACGGTGGGAGTCGCTTGGCGAATATTGGGACTCGAAAAAGACTGACTCACCCCGCTCCAATTAAAATCACCTAAGCGAAAGCCAAGAGCGGCTAAACCTAATTCTGGATTATATCGAAAGGTTACGCCATAGGTACGACGACTATATTCAACCATATAATCGGTACTAATTGTTTGCCCTGTATCTAGATTAAACCCAGCCCGGGCCGCAATGCGAATGGGGCCATACAGTTGTTGATTGAGTTCTAGCTGTAAAACCCGCACATCAGCCACGCGGTCAAAGCGAAACGGGGACTCTCCTGTGGGGATAAACTGGGCATAGAGCAAACTGAATCCAGTGTAGTCTAACCAGGGGCGGGAGAAATGGCCAAATTGTCCTCGAACTCCCATTAAGCCCTGTATATAGGATTGACTCTCGCCATTACTGTAAAATCCGGCGGTTCCTGTCAATCCGGCTAAAAGTTGCAGATAAGGAACCACGGGTTTAGGGGTATACTTGAGTCCCTCCGTAGGAGTTGCGGGTAAGGGTTCCCCCTTCCACAGAGAAAAGGGACGGCGCACGGTGGCACTCATCTGGGTACGATTTAAGGAAGCCCGGTCATTGGTTAAATCAGAGGGATCTAATAATTCTAGGCGATCGGTTGGGGCGTAAATATTTTGGAAACTGGCTTGATAATTCACTACAATTCCCGTATCGGCAATGGTCTGAATGGGTGAAGCAAAGACAATTCCTACACTGCGATCGACGGTTTGAAAGCCGAGGGAACCATTATAAAATCGATTGCGATAGGTATATTCGGCGCTTAAGGTATGATTGGCGATTAAGTGTTGCAATTGTACGTTAGCCCTGGCCGTATCTCCCGTATTATTGAGTCCGGCTAAACTGACATTGGCTTGGAAATTGGTCTGAGCGGCTAATTTGGCATCAAAGGAGGCTCGTAAACCAATCCAACTCCAAAACGAATCGGTTTCTAACTCCTCCTCGGATACACTCTCTGCATCTCGGTTATCGCTGGAGAACCCTAGAGCGCGTTGCACCAGGAATTGGGGAGCTAACCGTAGGGCAAAACGGCGAGTTTCAATGATTTCAAAACTGCGTTCAATGAATAAACCGCCGCGATCGCGGTCATCATAGCCTATATTGGCGATCGCCGGATCTCGCTCTTCTCGGCTAATAATCAGGCGATCGCGCAAGAGGGGAACCCCCACGCGCTGATCGAACACCAACCGGGGACGAGTGGCTAAAACCTCATCCTCTAGGGGAGAAATCCGCGTTAACTGGGCGCGATCGGCTCGTACCTCTAACTCTGGGGGTGAAAAGGGATCGTTGGTAAACCGAATATCCGTGGCTTGCCAACCTTCGGGCGTAAAATCTAACTGTTGAGCCTCAAACCTGACCCGTCGCACTTGCCCCCCTTGTTGCACGTTGGTGGTCGTCGTGGTTCCGCCCCCCCCTACATTAATAATTACCCCTCCTTCATTGGTAACATCCGTGGGCGGTTGGTCTAAGATAATTCCCTCTCCCGGAGGCGAAAGTTGGGAATCAGCGTTCTCATCTGTAAAATCAAAATCCGTTCCAGCCGTAGGAATATAGACCACGCCCCTGGCATTTTCAACCGTTCCCGTTCCTTGGACAAAGTTATAGAGAAAGCGAGAGCCTAATAAAATTTGTTCGCCACTGACTAAAGACACATTGCCCACCGCCAGAGCCAAGCGGTTAATCAAGTTAACCTGCAATTTGTCCGATCGCAAAATCGCCTCATCAAAGATCATTTCCACATTGCCTTCAGCCGTGAAAATTTGCCGCTCATCATCAAATTCCTGGCGATCGGCAGTTAATTCAATCACTGCGTCTTGTCCTGGAGGAGCAATGGGAATTTCAACCTCTTCCGGTTCGGCAGATTCAATCGGGATCGGAGTTTGGCGATCGGACTCTGGTGCATCCCCATTCAGGGGCGAGGGTTCTCCAGGAGTTGGGTTCTCTGATAAAACTGCATCTAAGGCTTCTTGGATAGAATCAGAGGCTGGCGTAGTTTGCCATGGGGAGAGTGGATCTGCAAGGGCTGGTAATTCCGGCTCCGTCACAGGTTCCAAACTCAGATCGCCAACCCCATAACCCTCCATAACCGGTGCAACCCGCACCTGGGAAGCCACCGATAATTCGCCCCCTAACGCTGAAGCCTGGGTACTGGCAACGAGGCGTTCATCGTCTGGAGAAGAGCGTTCTGGAGGAGAAATGGGCGATAGGGTTTCTGTACCCACCCAACTCAAGGCTTCCGGTTCAACCGCAGTTTTTTCCGGAGGGGAAACGGGTTCAGGACGTTCTCCTGTTTCCAAAGTATCGAGTACACTCGATCCCCCTACATCCCCCTTTTCAAGCAGGGGTTCTACCATAGTCACGGGTGTAGGAGCCACCCAATCGATCCCTTCAGTTGGCTCGGCAGCACGAATACTCTGATGGGGAATAGTATGAACAACTGGCGGCAATTGAGGGGGGACAGGATAGGGCATAGATTCTACAATTCACTCCAACACCTTGCCCAGTATAGCGCTACACGCTCGGCTGGAGTATGCTCCTAAGTTCTGTCCTTAATCGAGGCCATTGCCAATTAAAATAAAGGGGGCCCAATAGTAGGGATGTTGAAAAGAGGTGGGGTCAATATTCTCGGTTGCGGGAAGTTGAGCTTCAATTAAACTGATTTGCGCTTGGCGAAGGGCTTGGGCTAGGACGATCGAAGCATCGGTCTCTAAAAATTGATAAAATTCATCCATTAAGACTTGAGTTCCTCGATCGTCCACTTTCCAGAGGGTGGCGATCGCCGGTTGCACCGTAAAAATGGGGAACTTTAAGAGAAAAAAGGTTTACTCATCACTCCTTTATTCCTTGCAACCAATAGGTTTTCATCTTCCCCTTACCTTTCACCGAAATAATCCCCCGTTCTTCAAACTCAAACCGGTCTTTGAGACACTGATAAAATTTATCACTGACTTGAATTTTTCCCGGCATCCCCGAAGACTCCATCCGCGAAGCCACATTCACCGTATCCCCCCATAAATCATAACTAAACTTACGCACCCCAATCACTCCCGCCACCACTGGCCCCGTATGAATGCCAATGCGAATTTGCATACATTCTCCATTCTCTAAACAAAACTTTTGCATCGTCTCTTGCATTTCTAAGGCCATCGCTGCCATCGCTACTTGATGGTTATTTTGGGGAACCGGTAAGCCACCCACCACCATATAAGCATCCCCAATCGTTTTAATTTTTTCTAACCCATGTTTTTCCGCTAAATAATCAAAAGTAGAGAACAATTCATTCAGCCAAGTCACCAAATGAATAGGGGCCATGCGAGAGGATAAAGACGTAAAGCCAACAATATCCGAAAACAGGATCGTCACCGATTCAAAATGTTCCGCGATCGCCTGGGTTTCTTGCTTCAGTTGTTTGGCGATCGCCTCCGGCAGAATATTCAATAACAGGGTCTCCGATTTTTCCTGCTCTCGACGCAAATCTGCCGTTCTCTCTTCCACCCTTAACTCCAATTCCTCATTGCTTTTCTCCAAAGCTGTAAAAGACGCTTGAAGCTGATTGGCCATTTGATTAAACGATTGAGCCAAAACTTTCAACTCCGCGACTCCGGTAACTTCCACATTTTCCGCCAAACTTTCATGAGTCCAGCGCGTCAGAGCAGCACTCGCTAACCGACGACTGCCGTTACTTAACTGCATAATTGGATCGGTGATCCACTTTGCACTCACCCATCCAAAGCAAGTAGCGACGAACAGAGCAACCATACAGAGGGCGATCGTGCGTTGAGTATTTTTATGGATTTGTCCCATAAAATCAGACTCCGGAACCATCACCACAATTAACCAATCTAAATTCTGTCCTTGGCTAAAAGGAACAACTTGCAAAAAATATCGCTCTCGATCGATGTCTAACTGTAAATTTTCTGTGGTTTGAATAGTTTCTAAATCCGCGAAGCGATCGTACAAATATAGCGCTGTCTTTTGAGTCACTGTATTTTCACTTTCAATAGCTGGCAAGCGTTCTACCGTCTCTGGTTTAATCACAAAGGGTAATTCTTCCGTAGAACTAGCAACCAAAAAACCAGAACGATCCATAATAAAAGTTGTGCCCGATTCCCCAATTTTAATCGCTTGTAAAAACGTGCGGATATGAGATAAAACAAAATCTACACCCAAAACTCCCCACAGTTCTCCAGACTCTTGAAACACCGGTTCAGCAAGGGTTATTTTCAATCGCGGTTCCTTAAAATCCGTATAAACATCACTCCAGGTTGCCTCCTGAGCATCGACCGCTTTTTTGTACCAAGGGCGTACCCTCGGATCGTAAGGATTTCCTTTTTCTAAAATTTGGGTCGGATTTCCTTGACGATCTGTGGCATAACTATAAAAGTGAAACTGGGTTTCTTCCCCCGCTCTTCCGACTTGCCAAGTTTGATCGTTTTGAAATCCTAAACCCGTAAATTCTCCTTCGAGAGTACCAAAATAAATTGCTGAAACTTCAATCGGAGTAAACAGATCTCTCTGTCGCCAAAAGGTACGAGTTAAACGGGAGGGATCTTCTGTATCTAATTGCCCCAATTCCAGACTGTTGGTATTCACTTCGGCAATGATCCGAGGGGCTTCTAAATAATCATCCAAATTTTGCTTAATTCTAGCGCTGGCTTCATCTCGAAGTTGTAACGTCACTTCCCGCACTGCTTGTTGACCATTGCGTAAAGACAACCATCCCGTTAACCCAACTGCTCCTACAATTTGTAAAATAAAGGGAATAACTAAGAGTAATCTGAGGGGAATATCTTGAGAGAGATTGAGAGACCCAGAAGCACAACTGTTAGATTTTGTTTGAGCAGGTAATGATTTTTGATTTAAGGGTTCATTTTCTTCACTCTCTCTCATAGGTTTATCCTTGGGGTTGAGATGGGTCTCCACCATCAATCGTGACAATTACTAACTATTTTAAGTATGATGAACCCTTGATGTCACTATCTAGCAATTATTTTGAGTCGTTTAGCTCTCATTATAACGCTTTGTGCTGGCAATGGGTAAGTAATGTATGATACGATTTATCCCCTAGATCTAGACCTCTTGAGGGTTGATAGGGAACTTTAATGGTTTATTTATTACTCATCAGTGGTAACGAGGGAGTTTCATGGGGAGAACTTCCGACAGTGATGGGCACATTATTGGCCACAGCGTTATCAACGACTGTGGTCATTTGAGGCTGTTTTGACCTAAGATTTAGATATAGTCTTGATATCGTGAGCCTAGAAAAGATTCATATCCTCTAATGTATTCCTTTCCCCATAGTTACAATGCTTTACAAGAGATCGTTATTCTGATTGTAGATGATAATCCTACAAACTTAAAAGTATTGTCAGAGGCTCTCCAAGATTTAGGATGGGAAATTTTAGTGGCTGTTGATGGAGAAAGTGCCATTGAACAAGTTGAATATGCCAAACCTGACTTAATTCTGTTAGATGTGATGATGCCTGGGATTGATGGATTTGAAACCTGTCGTCGTCTCAAGTCCTCTCCTTCAACTCAAGATATCCCGATTATTTTTACGACTGCATTAGGAGAAATTGAGGACAAAATGCGGGGTTTTGCTCTCGGTGCAGTTGATTATATTACGAAGCCTTTCCGTCAAGAAGAAGTATTAGCTCGAATTAACGTCCATCTGCAACTCCGATTGTTAAATCAGAGTTTAGAACAACAGAATCAACAGCTTCATCATGAAATAAAAGAAAGACAGATTGCAGAAAGTTCCTTGAAAGAAATGACGGAAGAATTAGAAAAAAGAGTTCAATCTCGAACCCTGGAATTACAACTGGCAAAAGAAGAAGCCGATCGAGCGAATCGTGCTAAAAGTGAGTTCTTAGCCCGGATGAGTCATGAATTGAGAACGCCACTAAATGCAATTTTGGGATTTGCACAAGTGCTAAAAACAGAAAATATAAAACACATAAAAAGCCATCAGTATTTAGATACTATAATTCATAGTGGACAGCATTTATTGCGATTAATTAATGATATTTTAGAATTATCTAAAATTGAAGCTGGAAAGTCGGAAATTAATGAAGTTAATATTGATTTATGGCAGTTACTTAAAAGTATTGAGAAAATGTTATCTCTGAAGGCTGAATCGAAACACTTGACTTTGAGGTTCGATCTACTCGATCATGTCAATCGATTTGTGAAAACTGATGAAGGGAAGCTAAGACAAGTTTTGATTAATTTAATTGATAATGCAATTAAGTTTACCGAACAAGGATCGATCGAGGTGCAAGTTGACCAATATTGTCCAGAGGATGAACCGGAAAGAGAGAGAGAAAACAGATGTTTGATGTTTAAGATTCAAGATACAGGAATCGGTATAGAATCAAAAGATATAGATCATCTTTTTGATGTTTTTTTTCAAATAAATCAAGGACTGAAAAACTATCAAGGTACAGGATTAGGCTTGCCGATTACTCGTGAGTTTATCAAGTTAATGGGTGGCGATATTTGGGTGAGTAGCACTCTGGGTAAAGGGACAAAGTTTGAGTTTTATATACCGGTTGAAGTTGTAAATTGTGAAGATCAAAGTAGCTTAAGATTCGATAGAAAAATTGTTGGAATTGTGGAGGTTAAACCTGCTTATAAGGTGTTGGTGGTTGAGGATCATTGGGCGAATCGGATATTGCTTGTGAATTTGTTGAAACGAGTTGGATTTCAAGTCCAAGAAGCGGTGAATGGAGTTGAAGCGATTGAGGTTTGGAAGGTTTGGCATCCTGATTTGATTTGGATGGATATGCGAATGCCGGTGATGGATGGATATGAAGCGACTGCACAAATTAAGTCGTCTCCAGAGGGCAAAGAAACGGCGATCCTGGCCTTAAGCGCGAATGCTTTTGCCGAGGAAAAAGCAAAGATGTTGGCCACGGGTTGTGATGATTATTTGAGTAAGCCATTTGAGGAAATGGAATTGTTGGAAAAGATGGCTCAATATTTAGATGTTGAGTATGTTTATGAGGAAGAAAATGTTATGGCTGAGGATGATGTACGGTTAGCTCCAGAATCGATCGCCTTAACCCCCGATCGCCTCAAACCCCTGCCTCAATCCTGGCTGGATCGCCTACATCAGGCAGCCACGGAAGCAGACAGCGATTTGCTCCTGGATATCATTGCCGAAATTCAAGAGCGCGATCGCTCCCTATCCCAAACCTTAACCATCCTCGTTAACCATTTTGACTTCGAGAAGATTACCGAAGTGACGGAGGCGATCGCCAACTCAGAAGATTAAGAGCGCAACTGCTGCAAATAGCCCTCAATTCTCTCAGCTTGCCCTCTATTCCCCTGCTGTTGAAACAAACGATAAGCCTTTTCCAAACTCGCCAAAGCTTGGGGAATCCGATCTTGCTGATGTAACACTACCCCTAGATTGGCATAGGCTGGGGCAAATTCCGGATTGACGCGGATCGCCTGATTCCACGCAGCGATCGCCCCCTCAAACTCTTCAACTAACGCCAGCGCATTAGCCAAATTGTAATAGGCCTTATCATAATTGGGCTGTACCTCTACTGCCCGTTGATACTTCTCAATGGCTCCATCGATCTGATTTTGACGAATCAAAACATTGCCCCAATTAAAATAGGCTTCCCCCAACCCCGGATCGATCTGTAAAGCTTGCCGATAGGCGGCGATCGCCCCTTGGCGATCCCCGAGATCCATCAACGCCACCCCCAAATTCACATAAACCTGAGCCAACTGGGGATTTAAGCGCAGTGCCTGCCGATATTGGGCGATCGCCTCCTCTAACAACCCTTCCTGCTGCAACGCTACGCCAAAGCGATAAAACTCATCCGCCCTCGGTTCCTGAGCAGACGACAGAGCCGGAAATCCCATGCCCAAAGCGATCGCCAAAACCATTCCCCAAACCACACGCTTACTATTCATACTGTATTTCTCTCCAATGTGAACTGATGTTCTTGTTCAAGCCGATAATCTAGCCTCCGGTAAAATCAGCATCGCATCCCCAAAGGAATAAAAGCGATATTTTTGGGCGATCGCCTCCTGATATAACTGTAGGAGTCGCGATCGACCCACCAAAGCACTCACCAACATCAACAAACTCGAACGCGGCAAATGGAAATTCGTAATCAACCCCTCAACCACCTGCCACTCATACCCCGGATAAATAAACAAATCCGTCTTTCCATAAAACCCCGATTCACCACCCGATGTAGGGGCAGGTTTCAAACCTGCCCCTACAGAACCTGCCCCTACAGAACCTGCCCCTACAGAAGCCGCCCCTTCCAACGCCCTCACCGAAGTCGTCCCCACCGCAATCACCCGTCCGCCCCGCTCTTTAGCCTCCCGTACCTTCCGCCAAGTCTCCCCAGACACCTCCAACCACTCCTGATGCATCTGATGGGTGCGAATATCTGCCACCTCCACCGGGCGAAACGTCCCCACCCCCACATGCAACGTCACCATCGCCCGCTCGATCCCCAGCCGATCCAACTCCTCCAACAACCGGGGCGTAAAATGCAAACCCGCCGTCGGCGCAGCCACCGAACCCGCCGCCTGTGCATACACCGTCTGATACTGATCCGGCACAGCTTGCGTATCCGTCACATAGGGCGGAAACGGCACATGACCATAATCATCCAATAGATCCTGTAACTGGCGATCGCCAGATAACTCAAACTCCAAAAACCGTCCCCCAGTCTCCTCATCCGTCCCCCGAATCTTCGCCTTTAATGGCGGTAAATGGCGATCGCCATGGGCAGAAAACTCAACCACCGCCCCCGGTTTCAACCGTCGCCCCGGCTTCACCAGAGCCAACCACACCTGACGCTCCACCCTCTCCAGCAGCAACGCCTCCATCTCCATCCCCGTAGACTTACGGCCATACAACCGCGCCGGAATCACCCGCGTATTATTCATCACCAACAAATCCCCAGGCCGTAACCATTCAGGCAACTGACGAAATACCCCATGATGACACCCCACCGGAGAATCCACCACCAACAACCGCGAGTTATCCCTAGGACTCACCGGATTTTGGGCAATATACTCCCCTGGCAGAACATAATCATATCCATCCAACTCATAATCCTGAGCATTCATCGATCCCCGCCCTCGATCCATTACGACAATTCCAATTCAATCCAAACTCTTTTAAAATACCCTATTCCCCCATCTCCCCATCTCCCCACCCAAATTGGGGGAATCTACCCAGGTAACATCGGGGAACTCTCCCCTACTCATGATCCCCGCTAACCAGAGAAAATGAAACTGTAGCATTTGCTAGGTTAACAGGGAAAAATTTATGGACTATCTTTACTACCTCGCGAATGCCAGCTTAACCCTCCGGATTATTGAATATCTAAACCTTTCACCTCAATTCCAGGTCGATTTTGTTACCGTTATTCATCAAATCGATGGTTGGGTCATCCGGATCAAGCTGGCCCGAGAACTCGACACCCAAGAAGCAGGGAACTTTCGTTCTGTTCTCAACGAATTAGGATTTGCTTATCAACCAGAGATCCGGGTGCAAATGGCCTTATGGAGTCTGGAAACCGGCCAATCTCCCACCCATGTCATGCGTCGCTACCAGGTGGCCGTCGTATCCCATGGAAAACCCAAACGTATCGAAATAGAAACCTTTCGCAAACAATTTGTGATGGGATTAGGCTATTGTCCAGAAACTTTAGCCTAATTCCTAACCAATCAACAACCTCAACAAGCTATAATGCAGCCAGCTATAAGAATACCTGATCAAAAAAATGAGTCTAGCCCCCTAAACATTTGCCTAGAAGGAATTTAAGAGATTCGTCAGGGGGATTGACACAGTTCAGGGAGACTACTGCTATAATCTTCTAGGCGTACACCATAACCATAGCCATAGAGTGAGGAGTGACTGATTATGGTATTTATACCCGGTACTGTTCCCGTTCCGTCTCCTGGGCCCTTTCAGCCCGCTGTATCTGCACCTAATTTACCCGGTTTACCCGGCACGATTCCTGTACCTCCCTTCCCAACTGGTACAATTCCCACCGTTTTAACCAACGATCCCACAGGGGTTAATGGCCTATCTCGGATCGTTGCTACCCCAACGCCTCCTGGTTTAGTTAACCCTCCGATTACAGCACCCGTTAATGACTATGTGAGTCTGTCGGGGAATTTTTCCAGCCCTCCGGGTGGACTCTGGATGCTTGAAGGTGACGATACCGTAGTTGCTTCTGTAGGCAATCAACGGATCTTAGGTAACACAGGCAATGATGTCCTGTTTGGGGGTAATGACCAAGACAAACTAGCCGGTGGACAAGGCAGTGATGCTCTTATTGGTGGCTTTGGCAAAGACTTACTCCTAGGAAACTTGGGTAGCGATCTTCTCGTGGGTAATGAAGATGAAGATACCTTACGAGGCGGTCAAGGTAATGATGAACTAGAGGGCGGATCTGGAAACGACTGGCTGTTTGGTGACTTCGGTGTTGATGTACTGACCGGTGGCGATGGTTTCGATACGTTTGTCATCCGTGCCAATGAACCCAACCCCCTAGCCGGAGTTCAGTATGTGAATCCTAACTTGCCTCCTACCGATCCCGATTACGTGGTCTTCGATCCAGGTATTGGCCCCCTTGACCCAGGTAATCCTTTTGCTGCTGATGTGATTACAGATTTCAATCCCCAAGAAGATAAGTTGGGGCTTGATAATGGTGTAGTCTATGCTAACCTCAGATTTGATACCGGTCAAAACATTACTGGAGGTTCCTCGAACGATACAGTGATCTACAACAACCTGACCAACAATGTACTGGCTGTACTGGCAGACTATGACTTGGGTATCAATAGCTTTGATGTGATTACCCTAACTTCGTTCCAACAAAATCTGGGATCTGATTTCTTTGGCCCCTTTATTGATGGGGTAGTGTAGCTATTTCCTAGTAGCTATTCCCTAAATTAATTCCCATGAGCGGCTATCCTATTGATTTAGGATAGCCCTTTTTATTGTCATTTACCGATTAAAAAATAGGTTTTTAGTTGGCCTTTGCCTTTGATGGGAATTTCTCCTCGTTCTTGAAATTGATATTTTCTTTTCAGTTTTTCATAAGTGGATTGACTGACCTGGATCGTGCCCGGTAAACCGTGGGATTCCATGCGACTGGCGGTGTTGACGGCATCTCCCCAAAGATCGTAACTAAATTTTTTTGTACCGATGACTCCGGCAACTACGGGGCCAGTATTGATGCCAATGCGGATTTGAAAGTGTTCTTGAGATTGGTGATTAAATTCTGCGATCGCAGCGATCATCTCTAAGGCCATCTCGGCGATCGCCTCTGCATGATCGCTGCGCTCCATGGGAATTCCTCCAGCGACCATGTATGCATCGCCAATGGTCTTGATTTTCTCTAGATGGTGTTTTTCGGTGAGCGCATCGAAGCGGGAAAATATTTCGTTGAGCAGCTTGACTAATTCTGAAGGAGAATAGCGTTCGGCTAGTTGGGTAAACCCTACTAAGTCGGCAAACAGAATGGTGACTTCGGTAAAGCCATCGGCAATGGTAGCTTGGCCATTTTTCAGTTGGGAGGCGATCGCCTGGGGCAAAATGTTGAGGAGCAATAGCTCCGATTTTTCTTGCTCCTCATGCACTTGACAGAACATTTGATGAAAGGCTTGCATTACCGCACCTAACTCATCGGAGCGTTCGGTGGAGAAGGAATAAAATTGAGGCTTAACGCGAGGGCGATCGGGATGAGATAAGGCCTCTCCCGCCGCGATTAAATCATCTCGCAGGCGTAAAATAGGAATAATCACTGTTATCCCTAAAACCAATAAGGTCGAGGACGTGACTACGACAGCGATAATGATCACCAGCCCCAAAATCCGCCATTTATAGGCAGTCAATATCGGCTGAATGCGTTCGGCATTGTGGCGAGCCACTAAGGTATAGTCAGTGCCTAAATAGTCTCCAGACCAAGCTACATCATAGCGCAGTTGGCTCCAGGTGCGATCGCGGACAATCAAATCCTGTTGGGTTTGCTCAAAGGAAATTTCCGGTAATTCCCCAAACTCAAAAACGACTTTTCCCCTGCGATCGTAAATCGTAATCCCCACAATAATCGAATCTTTGGTTAAGGTTTCTACCTTTTGATAAAACTCTGAACCGGTATCCATTTCCAGGTAGCTCAAACGAACAATCGAATCAATAATGGCCCAAGAAACTTCTTCAAGTTGTCTTAACTCTTGTCGTTCTTGCCGATAATAGGACGGAATTAAAATAATCCCTTCGATGGCCATTAAACTGACAAACACCCAACTCGCAATTTTACGGGATAACTGAGCGCTTAAAAGGTGGACTAGGGTCGAAAACCGCATAGACATCCGTGTTTACAAATACTGGAAAATGGCATCGATGCATGTTATGGGGTCTAAAGATCCTCCCAAGTCTGTTGGAGATCTAGATTACGCGACGATCGCATCATCTCCACAAATTCCTCTGAAGTGATCGCCTGTTCCACGGGCCAAACTCCCGGTTTTTTGAGCCTTCCATTCCCGATCCACTCGGCTAAGACTCCTGTACCACATCCGGCGGCGATCGCCGTGTGAGGATGGTAAAATCGGCTCTGATAGCTTGCCCGTTGAGAGTCTTTCTCTCCTTCGACTTCAACGATCATCACAATACCGACCCCAGAAAAGCGATCGCTAACCTGGGTCATGCGATAACTAATTTGCGAGAGTCCTTCGATAACGAAGGGATGATGAATCCAAGATGGGGGCAATTTAGCCATTAAAGCGGTTAAACGGTTGTAAATATCCGGTGCAGAACCAAACTTCGTAATCACATTCTGCACGGGGAAACTTTCCGCTATTGTCCAAGCTTCCGGCACATCGTACCAATAGACTCCCAGAGCATTAAATGGGGGGCCAAAATCGATGATTTGGCGATCGCTGTAGGGTTCGAGAGTTTGCCATTTTCCCCCGATCCAGGCTAAAAACGGGTGTTGCAGACCCAAAAACGTTGTCCGCATCACCGTTACCCCTGCACCTCCAGACCCTCCCACAGCATAATACAGGCGAATCGTTTCTACCCGGTCGAATCCGTCTACCCCTTGCCGCACCATGCCATTAGAAATGCCCGGAAACACCCCCGTATTCACAATAGCCGTAATTCCCGCCTCTTGTGCTGCGGGGGCTAACTCCAGTGCTTTTTGGGTAAAGGAGCGATGATCGCTGACATCCAGATAATCTACACCCTGTTCAATACAACTCTTGAGGACTCTAGCATCCCGATGGTGAAATGGCCCCGCGCAATGAATCACCAGTTGACTTTGGGCGATCGCCTTTTGGAGTTGTTCCCGGTTCCCTAAATCCAGGGGCAAAAATTCCCCCATCAGATGGCGATCGCTCTTGGGACGCTGACGACCTGTAACCACTAGCTTTGCGTCCATATGCTGTTGCAAATCCTGGGCCACATGATGGCCAATTCTTCCCGTTCCTCCAATAATTAAAATCTGATTTTTAGCCAACACCTTCACCTCAATGGGTTTTGAACTCCTGACCCTTTCTGGGGAAAGGGTATTAACCATGATATGATATTGGGTTGGCATAAGGCTTGACCATAACTTGGAATGCCCTCTCCCTATATCCCTCTCCCACAGGAGAGGGACTTCTGCTCCCCTTCTCCCGTGGGAGAAGGGGCTGGGGGATGAGGGGAAAGTATGTCGGCTGTCACCGACATGAACGCGACTGATTGAAAAATGCTATAGCAACTTCAAGAAGACGCAAAATCCTGAAAGCCTCTACCCTATCTTAAATTGAATTATGACTGATCCAATTCGCTTTTTAATGTGCGCTCCTGACCACTATGACGTGGATTATGTAATTAATCCCTGGATGGAAGGAAATATTCACAAATCCTCTCGTTCTTTAGCGGTAGAACAATGGGAAAAACTTCACCATATTATTAAAGACCATGCCATTGTTGAGTTAGTCAAACCCGAACAGGGATGGCCGGATATGGTATTTACCGCTAATGCCGGTTTGGTGCTGGGTAAGGATGTTGTCCTCAGCCGATTTTATCACCCGGAACGACAAGGTGAAGAACCCCATTTTAAGAGTTGGTTTGAATCTCAAGGATTTACGGTACATGAATTACCCAAAGATGTGCCCTTTGAAGGAGCAGGAGATGCCCTGTTTGATCGGGAAGGACGCTGGTTATGGGCTGGGTATGGATTTCGGTCTGAATTGGATGCTCATCCGGCGATCGCCGAATGGTTAGATGTGGAAGTTCTTTCCTTACGGTTAATGGATGAGCGCTTCTATCACCTGGATACTTGTTTTTGTCCCTTAACCGGGGGCTATCTACTCTATTATCCGGCTGCCTTTGATGGCTATTCTAATCGCCTGATTGAAATGCGGGTTCCGGCAGAAAAACGGATTGCCATTAGTGAGCCAGATGCGGTAAATTTTGCCTGCAATGCGGTCAATATTAACGATATTGTCATTCTTAATAAAGCCACTAAGGAGTTACGCGATCGCCTAGAAGCAGTGGGTTACCGGGTGATAGAAACCCCATTAACCGAGTTTTTGAAAGCGGGGGGCGCATCGAAATGTTTGACGCTGCGGATTACGGAACCGGTACGCACGGAACTGCACGCCACCACTCAAATCGATACCCGCACCATTCATATGATGGGCCATTTGCTCGATGCGGGCTTGATGAACCGGGCGTTAGATTTGATCGTGGACGGGGGCGGTAGCTTCAAGGTTCTCAACTTCAATTTGGGCGAACAACGGCAAAGTCCCTCGGAAGCGGAGGTGAAAGTCTCTGCTCCTTCGGCGGAAGTGCTGGACGATATTATGTCCCAGTTGATTGATTTGGGGGCAGTGCCAGCGTCTGAAGATGAGCAAGAATCCTTGCGCGAGGCGGTTCCCCAACCGGGTGTTGCACCGGATGATTTCTATGTGAGTACCATTTATCCCACAGAAGTACGGATTCAGGGCACTTGGGTGAAGGTGCAAAACCAACGCATGGATGGATCGATCGCCGTTACCTATACGGATCAAGGGCCGGTGGCACAATGTAAATTAATTCGAGATTTGGCGATCGGTGAAGAGGTGATTGTCGGTACTCGTGGTATCCGTACCCTGCATAAGGTGGAAAACCGAGACCAAAAAGCCTCTCAAGAGTTTAGCTTTATGAGCGGTGGAGTCTCCAGCGAGCGCCGCGTAGAATTAATGGTTGAGCAGGTGGCTTGGGAATTGCGCCATGTGCGAGATCAAGGCGGTAAAGTCGTCGTGACGGCTGGCCCGGTGGTGATTCATACTGGGGGAGGACAACACTTAGCCAGCTTAATCCGGGAAGGCTATGTGCAAGCACTGCTCGGCGGAAATGCGATCGCCGTTCATGATATCGAACAAGCGATGATGGGAACTTCCTTGGGTGTAGACATGAATCAAGGAGTCGCCGTACAAGGGGGGCATCGTCATCATCTGAAGGTGATTAATAAGATTCGTCGCTGTGGCAGCATCGCCCAAGCGGTAGAGTCTGGAGTGCTAACCAAAGGGGTGATGTACGAATGTGTCCGCAATCAAGTCCCCTTTGTCTTAGCCGGTTCCATCCGCGATGATGGCCCCTTACCCGATACTGAAACAGATATGATCGCGGCTCAACAGCAATATGCCGAACTCCTCAAAGGAGCAGATATGGTGCTGATGCTCTCATCAATGCTCCATTCCATCGGTGTCGGCAATATGACTCCTTCTGGGGTGAAAATGGTTTGTGTGGATATTAATCCGGCTGTCGTGACTAAATTGAGCGATCGCGGTTCCTTAGAATCCATTGGTGTAGTCACCGATGTCGGCTTATTCCTAAGTCTCTTAGTCAACCAACTCCATCAACTCACCACCGTTTATCAAACCGTCTCGTAACCTCAGCCCGTAGGGTGGGCAATGCCCACCCTACCACTCTCCTGCTCTAGCGTAAAAAATGGTTTTCCCATTACCCATTACCCATTACCCATTACCCATTACCGCGCGAAGCGCTGTATATTCCCCACTCCCCATCTCACTCCTTCATGACCCTATTGCCATTGATCAATAAATTGCTACAATTTGAAGAACAACTGCCCACTCATTGTCATTGATTATTTAACCAACATGGCATCCCAACAGGTTC
Organism: Roseofilum halophilum BLCC-M91; assembly: GCF_030068445.1. Lineage (GTDB taxonomy): Bacteria > Cyanobacteriota > Cyanobacteriia > Cyanobacteriales > Desertifilaceae > Roseofilum > Roseofilum halophilum. The sequence continues at coordinate 17,157 of NZ_JAQPOK010000094.1, forward strand.
CCCAAGAAGTCGTCGATCAAGTGGCTGAATATTTCAGTGTTCTCTCAGAACCCATGCGCCTAAAGCTTTTAAACCTATTGCGCGAGCGCGAGCAATGCGTACAAGAGCTAGTGGAAGCAACCCAAACCAGTCAAGCGAATGTCTCCAAACATCTCAAACTGATGTTACAAGCGGGCATTCTGCAACGACGGGCAGAAGGAACATCAGCTTACTATAGCGTTAAAGATGAATTAATCTTTGAATTATGTAATTTAGTCTGCGATCGCCTCGCCAGTCGCATCGAACAGCAAGCCCGTCAATTCCGAGATTTTAGCATGACGGGCAAACAACTCGTGTCCTAGAAGGCTCTCTTAGAGAGCAAATTCCTGGTCATAGATTGCACGAGTCATCGGTTGCTGAATTTCTAAGCCTCCACCGCCTAAATATTCTAAGGGTTCGCCTTCGACTGAGAGCCAAACGGGAGCCTCTGGGTCTAAACTCGTAGCCGTATACAAAATTTGCCCTAATCGTCCCATCATCGAGGCGCTACCGCCTCCAGTCGTGAATTCCTGGGAAATATTCAGGTGAATACCATCTGCTCTTTCCTCCAAGCTTAACAAGGTTGTGCCTGGGGGGATGGTGCTGGCCAGTTCGGGATCGGCGGGAGCTTCTAAAACCGCCTTCAAGGCAAGGGTTAACTGCTCTTGCGATGACCCAACAGTTTTCATTTGCACGGGAGTAGAGACCAATTCCAAAGCATTCCCCGTATCTTGGAGCCAATAAGCTTGAGGCGTATTGTTTGCCGATGGAGTGGGTTGGACTTCCTCCAGGATGGAAGAGGAACTATTGGGGGCCTGCATAGACCGGATCATCCACCAGGCTGTACCCCCTCCAGTCCCTAAAATTAAGGCTGATAGTCCAACGACTAGGCCGATATGAATACCGCGATTTTGTTTATGTTGTTCCATAATTACCGTCCTTATTGAGTTGCGCGATTTTGAATAGGGTAGGCAAGAGGTAAGAGGGGAAGAGGCAAAAGGCAAAAAACAAAAGGCTACCTGCCTGTCGGCTAGGATAAACCTGGTTTACCCATGACCCATGACCCATGACCCATGACCCACATAATGATATGGATCGAGGTTGACTCCTATGTATCAGGATCGTCTGAAGGGTTAAGGGGTGGCTGAACTCTGAGAAATCCAGCCATTTCCAGTTGACCGGGAATAACCTGTATCTGCAATAGGCGCAGGATTACGGAGTTAGATTCCAGGGTGCGGAGGTCAAATTGTTCGCGAACTCCCTCTTGAATGAGATCGATAACCAGGGGAGGAACCGGTTCTTGGTTGACGGTGACCTCCAGATCGACAAGTTCTAAACCCCACCCTTTTATGATATTGAAACCCGATTCAACGGCAAGGGCCAGTTCAAAGGGCTGGGATGGGGGTTCAGGGTCTGGGTTTGGGAGTTGCACGAGTTCGACTTGCAGTCGTATGCGGTTGTCCAAAAAGGTAATTTCTGGGTTAACGATACGATAGCGCTCCAGTTGAGCTGCGGCTACACGAGGGAGGGAGGAGATAGCCAGTTGGCGCAGGCGATCGCTCATTTGGGGAGAACTCAACCACTGGTTGAGCGCTGTATCCGTGAACCCAACCCGAATTCCCCCTTGTAATGGTCGCTCCAGAAAGGAAAAACCGGGGCCCTCTCTGAAATTATCTGGGTTGATGTCAATGGCATCGGTTTCTATCTCTAGTATAGCCATTTGTAAATCAGGGGTGAGCCAAATCCCTCTCCCGGCAATTCTCACCCGTTCCACTTGACCCTGTAAGAGTCGGTGAACTGGAGCGTTATCGACCCGCACTTGCCAAGTGTTTGCCTCATCGAAGGTCGATTTGAGGAAAGATTGGGTGATTCGATCCACCAATAACCCAGAGGGCGATCCCACCAGGAGTAAACTGGACAAGAGGATAGTTAAGGCTTCCATAACTGCGTGTTTGTAAGGGGGAGTAAGGGTTGTTGATGTTATACAATGGGCGAGCAGTTTTGAGCCTGGGTCTTGATGAAAAATTTAGATTTAAATCGGATTCTTCGCAATGCGGTGATTACGGCGTTTTTAGCCTATGGCTCCATGAGTTTTTGGACTGAGGCCCATTGGTCGATGTTCCTTTGGGGGGCGGCGATTGGAGGATTGGTGGAGTTAGGATTTCAAGCTGGGCGCGATCGCCAGCCTCCTACTCCTTAAGCGCTAAAGGTTCAACCAATTCCAAAATTTTATCTAACCGATAATTTTTAGCCAATTCCCTAATCTGCTCTCGACTGTGGCTCTCCGACTCAGGAAACTCCTTGAGCAGCTCAATAACTTGCTCATCATCTGCTTCACAGCAGGCTTGATACAATTTTTTTAGCCAGGACAAAGAGAGAGATTCCATTGATTTCCGCAAGTTATCCAACGACTCTAGAGACCCCCCAGAAACGCTAATGATTTCTGCTTCTTCTGTCTGCATATTTAACGTAATCTCCACCCCATCGGATGCTCTTTGGAACGGCAGAATTACCGTTACTGTTGTCCCCCTACCCACCTGACTTTGAACCCTAATTTCCCCCTCCATTTGTCGTACCAACTTTTTACACATAGGCAATCCTAATCCCATCCCTTCCTGAAAATCTCCACTTTTGAAATGACGTGAAAAGGGTTCAAATAGATGCTCTAACTCTTGGGGTTCAATTCCACATCCTGTATCTTCAATTTCCCATTGAATCCAATCAATTTCTGATAATTCCGGATTAAAATAATCGGGAAATTTTATTGATTTTCTATCCTCCTCTGGCTCAAATCGAGTGACTTTTATTTTGATCTCACCTTTCTCAGTAAATTTAATCGAGTTATCCAGTAAGTAATTGAAAATTTTACCTAACCAGTAAGGATCGGTTTGAATAAAACGAGGAACTTGGGGAGAAACTTGGGAAACTAATGATAAGTTTTTGCGATTGAATCGAGTCTTAAAATTCGATAATAATTCTTCTAAGAATTCTGAAACCGAGATCGCACTAATGCATCGGGATTGATCCCTATCATCCTTTTTAGAGAGCGAAATTACATCGTTGATCAATTCTAGGAGTTTATATCCACTACTATAAATTTGTGCCAATAGAGATTTTTGTGATTCTGCGATTCCCGGATCTTCCACTAGCACTTGACTAAATCCCAAAATACTATTTAAAGGCGTTCTCAGTTCATGACTCATCTGACTGATAAACTCACTTTTAACTTGATTGGCTTTTTCTGCCCTTTGATTGGCTTGCTTGAGTTGAGCGACTTTAATTTTTAACTGTTCATTGATCGTTTCTAGTTCTTGGAAAGAGTGGTTCAATTTTTTTGTCATCACATTGAACGTCATCGCCAGAGTACCTATTTCGTCTTTACTCAGCACGGGTACATGACAGTTGAGATCCCCTTGAGAAATCTTGATAGCAGCTTTCGATATTTGAGAAATGGGTTGGACTAATTTGCGAGTTACGATATAAATAATCGTTAATATTATCACCAAAAACAAGCATCCAATGAGTAAAATTTGGCGAGCGAGTCTTTCGGCTAAAGCAAAGGCTGTTTGTTGGGGAATTTCTGCGACCAAACCCATATTTTTATCTTCCAACCACCGATAAAATCCTAAGACTGGAATCTGTTGATGATTTTTATATAGACCCGATCCATTTATTCCTTCAAGAACAGAGTTGATTGCTAAACTATTAATTTGGATGTTTTCATGTTCATTTTCTAAGTGTAGAGAGTTGACAAATGTATTTCTGCCGCTAATTCGACCAATTAAGTATAATCTGCTATTATTAAAATCTTCCTCTTTATGGATGACGTTATCGACTTCTGCTAAATCTAATTCAATGGAAAGATAAGCAATTTTCTGATTATTTTTATAAATTGGAGTGACTAATGTAATGGCTTTATTTTTGGTGATAATAGAGTTATAAAATATGGGATTGATGGTGTCTTTTGGGTTGGTGATATAAGTGGTCAAGTGTCCTAATGGCTGGTAGGTTCTTTCTAGGACAGAATTGGTCGAGATTAGGACAATTCCTTGATTACTGACGATAGAGACGATTTTAATATTCGATTTGACTTGAGTGATGGTGTTTAAGATATTTTTAATTTCTTCATGGACTCGATCGGGTTCAAAACTGGGATCTAGCGGAGGGTTAATAAAACGGTCTGTTTTGGCGATTATTTCTGGGAACTGAGCTAATAAGAAAACATCTTGAATTTGGAGAGAAAACCATTGATTTATTTCATGTTCTTTGAGGGAAACTGCTAATCTAAGTTGATCGATCACTGATTGTTTTAGGGAAGAACGGGCTAGGATATAAGCGCTTCCGGCGACTAGAACAATGATCAAAAAGGAGACACTTGAATAATAAAATGCAAGTTTTCTCAGGAGACTTTTTTCAAAGAAACGAATCATAATAATGAAACTCAAAAGCCATGGATTTGAAGGTTAAGAATAGAGGGAGTATCTAGTAAATAAAACATCAATTTCTCAGCTATATTACGGAAGTTTTTAATGTTGAAGTTGTTGTAAAAAATCAATCAGGGGTTGCCAATTATCATCAACCATAATTGAATTCCACATGGCTTCGATCGCCGGTCTTAAGAGATCGACTGTCGGATTCGCCTTTTGCAGGCGATCGCCCATCTCAGCTAACTGTTCTTCCGAGTTTCGACCTAATATCCTATGATACAGGATTTTCCAAGCCTGCCATATATGACTGGGGCCAGCACTAGCCCAGTTGGGAATCCGATCGATTTGTGTTGACCAACTGGGATCGAAGCAATCCCGAAGACCGATAAAAAATTGTGGGTATCCTTTTTGTGTATCTTTGAGTAGTTTTACAGTTAGTTCGATCAACTCTTGGGCTTCAGATTCCTGGACTCGATGGGCTTCCAACCCTAAACGACGTAACATTAATTGTCGATAAGCCTGTTCATAATGAACATTAAATTGCTCTAAACTCTCTTTCATGGCCGTTTTAGGCACAACTTTACTCAGAGCCACACTGAGCAGTTCTAAATTCAGTTGACATACCAGGGGTTGATTGCCATAACTGTAGCGTCCTGAATAGTCGAAATAGGCGGCGGTAAAATTGGGGTCGTAATGGGGAATAAAGGCATAGGGGCCATAGTCGAAACTTTCACCGGTAATGGACATATTATCGGTATTTAAGACCCCATGACAAAAGCCTGCGGCCATCCATTGGGCGGCGAGTTGGGCGACTCGTTGCACCAGTCGATCGTAAAATCGGATGTAGCGCTCTGGTGCGGGTTCAGGTTTGACTAAGGGGAAGGGAGCGGGATAATACTGTTCGATGACATGATCTAAGAGTTGGGTAATTAAATCCGATCGCTCGAAATATCGCAGTCTTTCAAATGTGCCAAAGCGGATATGGGAGCGACTCCAGCGTACCATCACGCACGATCGCGTCGGAGAGGGTTCATCCCCTCGCCATAAAGACTCTCCCGTTTCGATAAGACTCAAACAGCGAGAGGTGGTAACCCCCAAGCGATGGAGCATTTCCCCGGCTAAGACTTCCCGTACTCCCCCTTTGAGGGTTAACCGGCCATCTGCGCCCCTAGAATAGGGAGTCATGCCCGATCCTTTTGTGCCAAAATCATACAGTTGGCCATCCACTGCTCGCACCTGGCCATACAAAAACCCCCGACCGTCACCTAACCAGGGGTTGTATTCTCCAAATTGATAGCCATGATACCGGAGGGCTAAACAGGGGAGAGAGCTGTTAAATTTACCGAAGAAGCCGATAAAATGGCGATCGCTCACCTGGTGGGGATCGAGTCCCATTTGCGGCAAGAGATCGTCATTACGCCATCGCAAAATATGTTCGGGAAATTTGGTGGCTGCTACGGGATCGTAATAATCATCCCCTAAGTTTTCTAGGGCACTTTCATAGTGCAAACTCAAAAAAGGATTGTTATCTACCGTGTTCGTCATTACTGTTCCTGATTATTGCCCTCTCCTATTCTGACTCAGAATCGCCCTCTTCTGCTTGTCCCACACGACGAATATTGAGAACATCGCTCATATTGCGGATTTGAGTAAACACGGATTCCAATTGGGGGCGATCGCGAATTTCCATGCCTAAGTTAATCACGGCCGGTTTTCCCGTCTGGGTTTTCACGTCCACATTCCGCACATTGATCCCTTGGTCGCTTAACCGGGAGAGAATATCCTTAAGAATGCCTACCCGGTCAATGGTTTGGATTTGCACTTGCACAATATAAGTCATAGCAGTGGGCGCATTTTTATGCTTCTTGCCATTCCAACTGACGGGGATCAGGCGATCGCCCTCCACATGCTCCACATTTTGACAGCCTTGGCGATGAATGGAAATCCCTCGCCCTCTGGTTACCACACCAATAATTAGCTCTCCCGGAATCGGATTACAGCATCCAGCCAGATAATAGAGTAACCCTTCAATTCCCACAATCGGAGAATGGCGATCCTCAGTCGGAGAGTGAGTCCCAGAAGATGAGGATGGAATCACCGCCTCACCTTTGAGTCCTTGCTTATCATGGTGATGATCCGGTTCTAGGGGTTGAGTGGCACGAATGGCATCCCGGAGACGGTTGACCACCAAATTTAAGGTCAGCTCGCCATACCCCAAAGCGGCTAACAGATCGTCCACCGAGTGATAATTACACCGTTCTACCACCCAATGCATGGGTTGAGATTTCAGCAGGGCTTCAAATCCCGGTTTACCCATTTCTTTTTCCAGCAGTTCCCGACCTCTAGCAATATTTTCGTCTCGATGCGATCGCTTGTACCATTGACGAATCCGGTTCCGCGCTCCTGCGGTTTTGACAAAATTGAGCCAATCTAAACTGGGATGGCTATTTTTTTGCGTCAAAATTTCCACAATATCGCCATTTTTCAACACCGTACTTAAAGGAACCATGCGCCCATTCACCCTGGCTCCAGCGCAATGGTTCCCCACTTCCGAATGGATGCGATAGGCAAAATCCACCGTTGACGATCCTGAAGTCAGGGACAGCACATCCCCACGGGGGGTGAACACATAAACATCATCTTCAAATAGATTATCCTTGATACTCTCCAGATATTCCTGAGCATCCTTGAGATCGTTTTGCCAATCGAGCAATTGACGGAGCCAAGTAAATTTTTCATCCGCATCCGTCATTTGGCTATAGTTCGATCCCCCTTCCTTATATTTCCAATGGGCTGCAATCCCATATTCTGCCACCTGATGCATTTCCTGGGTACGGATTTGCACTTCTAGGGGCCGACCTGTGGGGCCAATCACCCCCGTATGCAAGGATTGATAGCGGTTAGGTTTGGGCAGGCCAATATAGTCCTTAAATCGACCGGGGATCGGTCGGAAGGAGTCATGAACGATCGCCAGAGCGCGATAGCATTGGTCATGGCTTTGGGTAATCATGCGAATCCCCGCAATATCGAAAATTTCGTGAAATTCCTTTTGCTGCTGTTGCATTTTGCGATAAATGCCATACAGATGTTTGGGACGGCCGCTAATTTCTACGTTGTCGATCCCAATCTGTTCCAGGCGAATCTGTAAAACCTCTATCACATTATCGAGACGACTTTCCCGGTCTGCTCGCTTTTCTGCCACCAGGCATTGCACTTCCCGATAGGACAGGGGTTCCAAATACTTAAAGGCTAGGTCTTCGAGTTCCCATTTGATCCGCCCGATCCCCAAACGATTGGCTAAGGGAGCAAAGATTTCACGGGTTTCTAAGGCGATCGCCCGTTGTTTATCCTCTTTCATAAATTCTAGGGTTCGCATGTTGTGAAGTCGGTCGGCTAACTTAACCACAATCACCCGAATATCTTGGGCCATGGCCAAAAACATGCGCCGAAAGTTTTCCGCTTGCCGTTCCGTTTTGCTGGAAAATTTAAATTTGGAGAGTTTGGTTACGCCTTCCACCAAGTGGCGGACTTCTGAACCAAACCGCTCTTCTAGTTCTTCTGGGGTAACATCCGTATCTTCGACCACATCATGGAGAAAACCGGCCGCAATCATGGGGGCACTTCCCCCAAGTTCGCGCAATAATCCTGCCACTGCGACGGGATGAGAAATATAGGCTTCTCCTGACTTTCGGTATTGCCCTTGATGAAGTTGGTAGGCAAATTCAAAGGCTTCTCGAATTAAGCGCTGATCTTCTGGGGATTGACAGACAGGGATGGGTTCAACTGGAGATTGATCTGGGTTTAAGCAGGCTGTTAACCAGTTGGGGAGAGTGAGATCGAGGGAGTTGGATTCAGTGAGCGTTTTCATAGCGGGTGGATGTTCAGGGATGATCGATACAATAGCGAATTTAGTCTCGGAACCCACCCAAGGGTGTTACGATTACGAGAACTCGATGATGGGAATGGAAAAATAGCTGGTGGTGGAGTTAATGCTGAGGTTTACCCTGATGTTGGGTTACCTCTAATGCTCTGTTATTTAATACTATAACTTTACACCTCTAAAAAAAGCGAGGGGATGAAAGACCCGTATGTTATCGAAAGAGCATGTACAGATTTACCAGAATTTTCTGGACATTTTAAAGAAAGTTTTAATGTTGTCCACAACTGAGACGACTCCAGACCGATTAATCCCAGCTTGTGAGGAAGTTCGGGATTTTTTTGGGCAACAGATTGCACTTTTGTCTTGGGATGAACATTATCCCGTCTCTGAGATGGCGTGGCAGTCGATTCAAACGGAGATGCATAAACAGATTAAACTATTGGTAACTGAGACTACATTTTACCAAATGAGTCGCCAGACATCGGCGAAACAGCAGAGAAAAAATAAGATCGGTAATTATACTCAGACCTTGATTCGCTATTGTGAGATCCTGTTAGGAGCTGGGGATTAAGGGCTGGCGGGTAAGGTAATGGTAAAGGTGGTTCCTTGGTTCACTTGGCTGTCTAGGTGAAGGGTTCCGTTGTGTAAATCTACGCATTTTTTGACAATGGAGAGTCCGAGACCGGTTCCGCCAATGTTGCCAATATTGCTCCCTCGATGGAAGGAGTCAAATAGATGCTGTTGCTCGGATTCGGGAATACCAATGCCTCGATCTTGGATCTGAAATTCCATGGTGTTATTGAGGTCTCGCAGGCGAATTAATACTTTACTACCCTGGGGAGAATACTTGATGGCATTGGAGAGTAAATGAACTAACATTTGTTCGATTAAGCGGCTATCGAGCATCCAGGAGCTTACAGAGTGTTGGGGCAGAAATTCTAGGGAATATTGGGGGCCGGCGATCGCCTGCATTCGGGCGATCGCTTGTTCAAACAGGGGAATGACTTCCACCAGCGTGGGGTTAAATTCCAACAAGCCAAAATCTGCATCTTTGATAAACAGAACATCCTCTAAGAGGCTGATCATATGGCTAATGGCTTTATGAATGCGGTCAAAATGTTTGTTCTGTTTTTGCTTATCCCACTTATCTCGATAGCGCTCTAACATCCCTACGGATAAGCCAATGGTGGTGAGGGGGGTTCGATATTCATGGGAAATGGTGGTGATAATCCGGGATTTTAGCTCATTGAGGGCTTGTAAATGATTTAAGGATTGATTTAAATAGGGGTCGATTAAGCAGCGATCCTGGGGGTTAGAAATGCACAGTAAGCTGGCAATGCGTTTGTTGAGCAGTTGAGGATGAAGGGGTTTGGGTAAAAAATCATCTGCTCCCATTTCCAAAATTTGGCTAATAAAGTCGGGTTGTTGGCAGTCGCTGATGACTAAAATGGCTGGTGGGTAAGGTTGGCCACCTTTTTGATAGGCGATCGCCTCTTTGAGTTGCTGCACGTTGCGATCGCGAACATCAACAATAATCAGATGGGGTTGCTCATTCGAGAGTTCTGCCATCTCACTAACGGTTTGAGTCACATACTGATGTGGCGGGATTTCCTCCATTGCAGGGGGATGGATTGATAAACTCAGCTCTTGGGCTAACGGAGGGTCTGCCTCCACAATTAGAATCAATGAAGACATCAGAGATTAGTTATCCGGCTTAGAGGGAACTTCAGTTAATTAAGGGTGACTTTAGGAGATGGATGCCAGTAGACTTCCCTATTTTTACTTATGCTAGATGCTTCTTCAAGGGCATCATACCCTAATTGATGCCAACTCCCTATACAAAACTGGACTGGCCCTCTAAGCTTAACCCGTGGGTTTGAATGGTATTGCGTCCCTGAGCTTTCGATTGATAGAGAGCTTCATCGGCGTTAATGAGTAATTGGTAGGGTTCAATCTCCACTTGAGGTATTTTACAGGCAACGCCTAGGGATAAGGTGAGGTGGGAACAGATGGGGGAAGCTAGATGTTCCATGTGCATAGAGTTAATTTGCTGCTGAATCTTGTTCGCGACTTGGAGAGCGCCTTGGAGGGGAGTATAAGGGAGAACGACTACAAATTCTTCCCCACCATACCGAGCGACTAAATCGGCTGGACGTTGAGCAGAGGAGGCGATCGCCTGGGCAACGTTCCGTAAGCAGTCATCTCCGGCTTGATGTCCGTAGGTATCATTATAGAGCTTGAAATGATCGATATCGCATAAAATAATCGATAGGGGAGCGCCCTCGCGAGCGAGTCTGCGCCATTCCACGGCTAAATATTGATCGAAGCGTCGCCGGTTGGCGATACCGGTTAAGCCGTCTAGGGTTGCCATTTGGTGTAGCATTTGATTGGTTTGGGCCAGTTGTTGATACAGTTGCCCTTGGCGGATGGCGATCGCCACTTGATGAGTGATTTTTTGCAGTAATTCTAGTTGTTCTTCTGGCCAAGAGCGAGGCGATCGGCAATCCTGTAAAGCTAACAGACCCCACAGAGACTCTGGGGTTTTTTGCAGTAACTCTTGTGGAGACTCCATCCCCATGTCTCGATCCGGTAAGGGTAACTCAAAGCACTTGATTTGAATCACCAATTGAGATTTCACCTGCCACTGGTGTAACTTTTCTTCAAAGGCAGAACGAGCTTGGGGCGAAATTTGTTCAATCACCCCCAATTTTAAGTCAGAGGTTTTCCCATAATCTAGCACCTCTTCTAGGTTCACATTTTCGATCGTTTCCCCAACCACTGAGCCACAACCGGCAGCAACGGATTCTACCAAAACATTTAAACTCGCTTCTGATTGCACGCTATAAATCAACACTCGATCTACTTGCAACAGTTTACGCACTTCACGAACCGTGGTTTTTAATATTTCTTCTAAATTGAGAGATTGGCGAATTTTTTGAGTGATAATGCTAAATATTTTTTCCTGTTGTGCTTGTTTTCTTAAGATTAATTCCACCTGCTTGGTATCGGTAATATCCCGACCGACTGCTTGATATTCGGCCAGGGTTTTCTGGGAGGTAAAAATCCCGCGAATCGTCCAGGATTGCCAGATTGCAGGGACATTCTGGGAAGAAATCGGTAATTCTAGAGTCACTGTCGGACTGTTGAGCGTGATTTGTTCCAACTTTTTCTGAAGTTGAGACCAGTCTCGATCGAACAGTCCATAGGAAATACGTTGACCCACTAAGGCTTCCGGTTCCTGATGGCAAAATAAACTAAAGGCTCGGTTAATAAAGGTAATGGTTCCATCAGCTAAAAACCGACAAATAAATTCCGTTTGATCTTCAATAATTCCTCGGTAACGGGCTTCACTTTGCCGTAATTTTTCTAGAGTTTCTTTGCGTCTGATCGCATAATGAATGGCGCGGGTGAGCATATTTGGGCGCAATTCATTCTTAAAAATATAATCCTGGGCCCCCGCTTTCAGGGCAGAGATTGCCGTTACTTCGTCGTCTAAACCCGTCAGCACAATCATGGGAATATGGGGTGCTTGTGCATACATGGTTTGACAAGTTTCTACTCCTTTAGCATCGGGTAAAGACAAGTCTAATAAAATTACTGCATAGGAATTTTTGATCGCCGATTCGATGGCTTGGGCCAAAGTTTCCACGCGATCGATTTGGTAATGACACCCTTGTGTCCTCTGGAGTAAGGTTTCAATCAGACGAACATCGGCAGGATTATCTTCAATCAATAGTACATTTAGGGTAACTTGATTCACGCGGTTTAATCCTTGACCATCTTCAATGCAAAGGGGGAATCGATAATTATTTTATATTATACATAACTCCCTTTTTGACCTGCCTTGATGTCTGAACCGTTAATACTTAACTTTTTGTAGTCTAAATGACATTTTTGATAACAGGCAACTTCTTCTAAGGTTAAAATATTGTGCCGGATATGGGGGGAAGCTTAACGGAAGTTAACCAAAATTGTTCGACCAGATGTATCAAGTGTTGGAACTGATCGAACGAAGAGGGTTTCTTTAGATAGCAATTGGCATAGTTTTGGTAACTTGAGAGAATATCGGCTTCGTTTTCTGAGTTACTGAGCATGATGACGGGAATCACCCGCAGAGAGAGATCGGCTTTAATTTCGGCTAAGACTTCTAAACCGCTTTTAGTGGGTAATTTAATATCTAAGAGAATGATATGGGGCTGTGGACTGTGGTTATAGGGTTCATGGTGATGCAAAAAGGCGATCGCCTGTTCTCCACTCTCTACCACATGGAGCTGATGTTCGATCGAGCCTTTGCGAAATGCCTGCACCATCAAGGCAGCTTGACTGGGCGAGTCTTCGACCAACAAAATATGAATGGGTTCAGAACTAAAATTCAAAGTACATGCATCATCATTAAGTGCGATTAGGGATTGTAAAGTAAAAGGTGGCTCCCTGGTTAAGGTTGGACTCTACCCAAATTTTTCCTCCATGACGGGCAATAATTTTATGACAGATAGCCAAGCCAATCCCTGTACCGGCAAAAGCGCTTTGGGAATGGAGTCTTTGGAAAATGGCAAAGATGCGCTCGGCATAACGGGGATCGATGCCAATGCCATTATCCTGTACCCAAAAGAGCCAATGGGAATCTTGAGGTTTGGCTCCGAGGTGAATGTTCAAGGGGCGATCGCCGCGAAACTTCAGGGCGTTACTACATAAATTTTGCCACAGTTGCACCATCTGGGAGCGATCGGCGTAAATTGTGGGTAAGGGATCGTGGGTTAGGGTGGCACAACTTTCCTCGATCGCGACGTTTAAGTTGATCAAAACCTGCTGTCGCACGTCCTCAAGATCGGTGGGCAGCATCTCTTGAGCGCAAGTTCTCACCCGCGAAAAGGCTAATAAATCCTGAATTAACCCTTGCATTCGCTCTCCTTCACTGAGGATAAAGTGCAGATAGTTTTCGCCTTCACCATCGAGAAGATGACCATAATCTTCTTTCAACAGTTGACTGAAACTGACGACTCCTCGCAGGGGTTCCTGTAAATCATGGGAGGCTATATAGGCAAATTGCTGTAATTCGGCATTAGAACGGGCTAATTCTTCCTGTTGGCAGATTTGTTGGGCGATCGCCTCTTGTTGTTCAAGTTGCGCTTGTTGACGGGCAGTATGGGTATAGAGCATTTCCCCGACAACCTGTAAAATTCTGCCATCTTCGACTGACCATTGTTTGGGGTTCTCACCATTGGACTCGCATTTAATTTGTCCCCAGAGTCTTCCCGATGCAGTCCAAATGGGAACGGCTAAGAGGGAAGCAATTTGCAAAGATTGTAAATAGGCTTTCTCTGCCTGGGCGATCGCCGGGAGTTCCTCAAGGGAATTGATAATCAAAATATCCTGTTGACGCAGCCTCTCAAACCACCAGCTAAAAGGAGCCACCTCCAGGTTTTGAAACCGATCGCGAAAGGATACACTCTCACGATTCAACCATTCATCGGTAAGACTCAATTGGGTTTCTTCTGGGTTTAACCGAATGAGATACACTCGACTCGCTCCCATTGCTTCACCGAGTATACCCAAGAGATCGTCAAAATCGAGGGTATCATGGCGGGTTAACCATTTAGAAACTTCTGATAAAGCTGTTTCCAGTTTGAGACGATATTTTAATTCTTGCTCCGCTTGTTTGCGATCGGTAATATCTTCTGCAATGCCCGCCACTCGTTCAATATTCCCCCATTGATCTTCGATGGGAAACGCCCGATCCCAAATCCACCGCGTTTTGCCATTCGGACAACGAATCTGATATTCACAAAAGGTATAGTTACCTTGAATTTGTTGCTCTAAGGTTTGCTTGACTCGATCGCGATCCTGGGGATCGACCGTCTCTAACCAGGAAAAATGAGGCTCATAGACTTCTGAGAGCGATCGCCCCCAAACCTTTTCATAGGCAGGACTGATATATTCAATCTCATAGGGATGAGTCGTCGCCAACCAAAAGACATCTTGAACATTATCAGCCAACTGGCGAAACCGTTGTTCGCTTTCCCGGAGCGCTTCTTCCGCTTGTCTTCGTTCGGTAATATCGCGAATACTCACCACATAAACGGGTTCACCCAACCAATAGGTTTGAGACACACTCATTTCCCCCACCCCCATTACATGGTTCCCTTGGATTAAATCCAGTTCCGTCACACTGTCCACAGTCAGGGGTTGACCGAATTCATGATGGATTAAGCTGGAAATGGGACGATTAAACAACTGAGCGGCTGCGGGATTCACAAACTGAATGATCCCCTCAAGATCGACAATCAGTAAGCCATCGGAAGCGCTATTAATAATGGTGTGCAGTCGCGCCTCACTTTCCCAGAGTTGCAGTTCAATCAACTTATGGGTGGTAATATCAATGGCTGTCCCTAAAATTTCGATCGGAACCCCTTGTGCATCCCGCTTAAAGACCATATTGCGCGATCGCAGCCACACCCAAGACCCATTCTGATGGCGCATTCGATATTCCACCTCCTGAATTTCTCCATCGGCTAACCTTAACCACTCCTGTTTGATATTTTGAACTAACTCTAATTCATCGGGATGATAAATATCCTTCAAAAAATAAGTATCTTGGGAGTACATATCTTCGGGAGAATAACCCGAAATACCTTCTAGGGAACGATTGACATAAATATTTTTCTCCTGTTGTAAATCATACAAATAGAGCAATTCGGGGGAGGCATCCGTCAGTTGTTCAATAAAGCGTTTACTTTGGCGTAATTCTTCCTCTGTACGCTTGCGATCCGTAATATCTCGATAAATACTCAAATACCAATGTCGCTCTTCTTCCCAAATAATCGACGTAGAAACCAATAAAGTTTTCTGTTGCCCATCCTTGGTGTGAATTACCGTTTCTACATCCTCTATTTTACCGCGATCGCGCACTTGCACAATCTGATCGGTAACTTTACTTAATTTTTCTGGGTTAGGATACAATAAACTTAAAAAATTATCAGCTTTATTGGCTTCTTCCTGAGAATATCCTGTCAGGCTTTCCATCTTAGGATTAAAAATACTAAAATATCCCCGTTCATCACTGAGCGTAATCCCTTCTCCCACTGTCTTAATTACTCTTAATAGACGGTCTAATAATCCTTTGATGAGATTAGAGTTTTGCTTTTGAGCCGTAATATCTGTATCTGTACCCGCCATTCGATAAGGCTTACCTGCACTGTCTCGAAACGCAATTCCCCGTGCTAAAATCCAGCGAATACTGCCATCCTTATGCACCATCCGATGCTCGACTTCATACAGAGGATTTAAACCCTCTAAATGCTCTTGAGCTAACTTCATCGTCATTTCTCGATCGTCAGGATGAACTAAGGCTATCCAAGATTCAATGCAATTGGTAATTTCTTCATCTGAGTATCCCAAAATTCCTTTTAAGTTGGGAGAGATATACATTTGATTGGTTTCTAAATCCCAATCCCAAACACCCACTTGACTACTCGAAATTGCTAGGGTATACCGTTCTTCTGTTTGATTGAGTAAATGCCTTAATCTTTGATTTTCTTGAATGACTTCCTGTAATTGGGTTTGCACAAAATTGAAACGCTCCCAAATTTGAGGTGAACAAAAGTTTTTGTGCTGATGCCAAAATTCAAAACCAGAGTGTTCTGTAAACGGATAGTTTAACTGCTCTGCACTATTCATCACTAATTTCTCCGAATTATGATTAACCAGTACCCAGTTTGATTTTCCCAGTTTAAATTCATCCATCTATTGAGCGACAACTGAGGTTAAGTCTAAATGACTGGAATCGGTCAATAAAAGACAAATAGAGATATAGTGATTATTGAATGGGTTGAGATTTTTAATAATTAAATTCAATAAAATTAACAAATATTATTATATCTTTACGGATGAAGGTGACGATAACTAAGTAACCAATTGGCGATCGTTGCTCGGCGAGTTTGTCGTGGCCCAAACTCACCGATTTTATATCCCTTAAATCCTAATTCTTGTTTCAGAAGTTGTTTATTTTCTGGGGGAATCGAGCGAGTTAGTTTGAGGGTAGCTGGACGGGAAGCAATGAAATCAGGGGGTTCAGGATACACTTCCCCCCAATCATCCATTACTTGGCTGATATCCCAAGTTTGGTTATCTGCATTATAACGATAGCCCAAATAGTGCCACACTAATTCATTGACGATTCGATCGTCTAGGCTATCTTCTAGGGTTTCATCCACGATCGCCCAAATGGTTTCGTCCGTCAGCTCAGGTAAATTAGACATCATTGGAGTCTCGATCTAAGATGGAGTGAACAAGTCCAATTATAACCTCTTACCCCTCGTCGTTTACCTCTGGGTAATTAGTGAAATTTTCAAACCCTAGCCTCCAATATGTAACCCCATCAATACAAACCGCAAGGTAAAGATAGCCGCAATTCCCCATACCGCCGGGCGAACCTCATGCATTTTGCCTTGAAACGATTTGAGTAAAGGATAGGTGATAAATCCGATCGCCAAACCTTCGGCGATCGAAAAGCTCAGGGGAATAAACACCAGCGTCAGAAACCCAGGGATAGACTCGGCCGGATCGTCCCAATGAATTGACCGTACACTTCCCATCATCAGCACTCCAATAATCACCAATGCGGGTGCAGTGGCAAAGGGGGGAATACCGGAAATGAGGGGAATAAAGAAAATCGACAGGGCAAACAATGCAGCCGTCACCACAGCCGTAAACCCCGATCGCCCCCCTTCAGAAATTCCCGAAGCCGACTCAATATAAGTGGTTACCGTTGACGTGCCTAAAATCGCCCCTACCGTCGTGCCCACCGCATCAGCCATAAATGCTTGACTGGCTCTTGGCAATTCCCCCCGGTCATTAATTAAACCCGCTTTCATGCCAATACCCGCCAAGGTTCCTACGGTATCAAATAAATCTACAAACAGCAGCACAAACAAAATCGCCAACAGTTCCCAAAACGGAATTTGATTCAGGTTTCCCAAGCCCACCAACGCTTGACCAAACAAATCACTCGGCCATTGGGGAATCGCCAGGATACCAGTCGGTAGCTGGGCAACACCCAAAATCCAAGCCAAAACTGCCGTGGCCAAAATTCCTAACAATAGGGCCCCACGAATACGCCGAGCCAGAAACGCCGAGGTGATTATAATCCCAAAAATGGCGATTAAGGCGACTGGGTTACTCAAATCCCCCAAAGCCGTTGTGGTCACCTCATTGGCCACAATTAAGCCACCATTTTTCAGCCCGATGTAAGTAATAAATAAACCAATCCCAGCCGCAGTCGAGTGTTTGATACAAGCTGGAATAGCCGTCACCATGCGAGCGCGAATATTAAAGAGAGTTAAGGCAATAAAAATCAGCCCTTCCAGAAACACTGCTGTTAAGGCAACCCGCCAATCAATCCCCAATCTGAGGACAATAGAAAAGGCAAAATAGGCGTTCAATCCCATGCCTGGAGCGAGGGCAAACGGGTATTTGGCATAACATCCCATCACTAAAGAGGCGATCGCTGCCGAAAATGCCGTGGCAATCACCAATTCTCCGAATAAATCCCGACTTTCTTGTAAAAAAATGGCATTCGACAAAATATCCGGATTGACCACCAAAATATAGGCCATCGTAATAAACGTCGTTGCTCCAGCCAATACTTCTGTGCCCCAACTCGTATTTAAGGCCTTCCATTGGAAGAACTCACCTATCTTTTGTTCTAACGATAAGGAAGTAGACTGAGGGCGTTCCTGGTCTTCATTCATAAGTGTTCAAAACTAAACCATTTGCCACACCATACCACCCCCCGCTCCTCCCAATGAGCAACAGGGAATACAAAAAACAGGGCTGTCAGGAATCCCTAGAAAAGCCGATGATGAGATTTGAACTCACGACCTACCGATTACGAATCGGTTGCTCTACCACTGAGCTACATCGGCAATTGCCATCCTGTACTATAGCACATGCCTAGATTTTAGACTAGAATCTAGAGGGACTACGGAAGAGAAAAGCTTTAAACTCAACTTTGGATGACAGAACGTGCGTTTTGGTTGGCCTGGTCGCAATTCCCAAAGATGGGGCCGATTTTGTTACAACGAATGGAGGAGCATTTTGGTAGCTTGGCCGCAGCTTGGCAGGCAGAGGCGATCGCTCTCAGTGGGGTGGAAGGTGTGGGTCTCAAAACCGCAGAATCCTGGGTGCGCTATCGTCAAGGGATCGATCCGATCGCCTTTTTGCAGCAGCATTTACAAACAAATCCTCAGTTTTGGACTCCGAGCGATCGCCTTTATCCTCGCTTATTACTGGAAATCCCCAATCCGCCACCGGTATTATATTATCGGGGCATAGTGGAACCAGAAGACAATCAGGGACTCCGGCCCGCAGTAGCCATTGTGGGCACTCGCGAACCCACCGACTATGGCAGACGATGGACTTATCGCCTCAGTAGACAGTTAGCAGAACGGGGATTTACGATTGTTTCTGGCATGGCTCAAGGCATTGATACTCAAGCCCATCGGGGTTGTTTAGAAGGGGGAGGACGGACGATCGCCGTTTTGGGAACGGGAGTTGATATTATTTATCCTCCAGGCAATCAATCCCTTTATCATCAGATCCTCGAACAAGGGTTAGCCGTGAGTGAATATCCCACGGGAGTCCAACCCAACCGCGCCCATTTTCCCCAACGCAATCGGATTATAGCGGGCTTGAGTCGAGCAGTATTAGTGACTGAAGCACCAACCCAGTCAGGAGCCTTGATTACAGCCCGATTAGCGAATGAATTTGGTCGGGATGTTTATGTATTGCCCGGTCGCATTGACGATCGCAATTCTAAAGGATGTCTGGGTTTAATCAGTAAAGGGGCACAAGTGTTGATCCATGAAGGGTATTTATTAGAACTTTTATCCCAGATTCCGGAACTCGATCCGGCCATTCCTAGGGAAACAGCACCGACTCAACAGCTATCCCTGTTCCCTCCAGCTCCTGCACCTGCACCGATGCCCTCGTTACCCCCATTGCAACAAAAGGTATTGGAGGCAGTGAAGATGGAACCGACTTCCCTGGATGCGATCGTAGCCCAAAGCGGCTTAAGTTCGGCAGAAGTCTCCTCGACTTTAATTGAATTAGAGCTACTCGGATTGGTCTCCCAGTTACCCGGAATGCGATACCAGCGTTAAAACTGTCCTATACCAATGCAGATTTGAGAAATTTTCCCGATCTGTCTCTGATTTCTCTGAAAGGTAGCTCTGACGGCACAGTGAGCTAGGAACAACTGGCCCCAAGGGTATGTCCGTGGAACTATGCCAAACCTTATACTGTCAGTTTTTCCGGAACCGTTAAGGATTTTGCCTTTTATCGTAATGGATAGATTGAGGGTTTCAGAAACCCTTGGAAACAATGTTTTGATTGGATATTATGAAAGCTTCTACTATTCTCGCCCTTATTTTCAGTCTCTCAACCAGCCTTACGGCTTGGCAACCTGCTCATTCTACAACAGTCGAAGAGAAGGCTACCTCCGTAACTCCATCCTATGCTGTGATGGCAGAACCCATGGTCTGGAGAAGACTGCCTAAGCAGGAGCAAACGATTACGGCTTTAGATATTAGTCCGACCGGAGATTTTGTGGTGGGGGGTAGCGAAGAGGCGATCGTGCATTTATGGGATATCAGAGCGCAACAAGTGGTTCGCAGTTTGCACAGTCATACGGCAAAAGTAACTTCTGTGGTGTTTAGTCCCAATGGTCGCACGTTTGTCAGTAGCAGTATGGATAAAACGATTAAAATTTGGAATTTAGCTATGTTACGGCTAAAAATGACCATTTATACGGATCGTGAAATACATTCGTTAGCGGTGAGTCCCCACGGACAAACTTTTGCCAGTGGTAATGAAGATGGTACGGTAGAGATTTGGAACTTAAATACGGGTAAAAAAAGACGAGAATTTAGTACGCCGATGCACTCGGAGGTGGACGTTGCCTATAGTGAAGATGGTCGAGTGCTGGTTACTCGGTATCGCGATCGCGATATTGTCCATTTTTGGAATCCACTGACTGGGGATTTTTTAGGCTCTAATCTGGCTGAAGATCCCTGGAGTGTCAGCGATCGCCCAACGGATCGGGTTTGTGAAAATTTATCTCGGTGGTTAAATACACACAACCGTAGACAGATAGACGGATTTCAGGGTCAGCTTTGTGGAGCGATCGCTTCCACCTCTAAGGGCAGCTTTTTAGCTGACGTTGACCCCAATTATATTGTACTGTGGCGGTTTCCTAATCCTTTGAGATTTACGGCTAACCGGCCTTAGTTTACCTTTTGCGTTTTACGTCTACATCAATTGTTCCAGAATTTTTACAATCCCTCGATCGTCAAAATCTTCAGTCAGTTTGAGAATGCGATCGGCGAAATAAGTATACTCTTGGTTGGTCTCTTTCAATAATTGGGCTTGATATTCAATCTCTTCAATATCTCCAATTCTAGACGCTTTATACAAATGTTTTAATTCTTCAGGCGACGGATAAACCACGGATACATTATGCTCTTCTAAAACTGATTCTGGATCGGGGATGAGTTCATAAATCCACTCTAAATGTAAATACTTTTGCAAGCAAGCCAACAACTTTTCTAGATCGATCGGTTTAGGCAAAAATTCATCACAACCTGCCATAATTGCCCGATCTTGCTCCTCTGGAGATACACTGGCTGATGAACCAATAATGGGAAAAGATTGATAACCGGGTAAATGACGGATGGTCTCAGCCATTTGATAACCGCTCAATTCTGGCATCATTAAGTCAGTAACGATCAAATCTGGTTTTAATTCTTCCAGTAAAATCAAACCTGCCTGCCCATTTTCGGCCTCGATAATTTCAAACCCCAAAGACCTTAAAAGGTCAGTTAAAACGGAGCGATTCACTTGATGATCGTCAACAATCATCAGTTTTACCCGTTTACCTCGATAACCCACAATTTGTCCAGAGCTTGAAGCACTACCGGATTGTGAAGCGTCACTAGAGATGGGACATTCTAGCTCAAACCCAAAGGTACTGCCTTTTCCTAAAACACTCTCGACATGAATTTGACTGCCCATCATCTGTAGAATTTGGTGACAAATGGATAACCCTAATCCTGTGCCTTCAGAGCGTTTAGAGTGACTGCCCACTTGTTCAAAAGGCATGAAAATTTTCTCCGCTTCTTCTGGTGTCATTCCTACCCCTGTATCTTGAATTTCAAATCTGAGATTCACTGCATTAGAATTAGAGGATCGTCTGCTATCTACCAAAAAGGTCACCGATCCTTTTTCCGTAAATTTAACAGCATTTCCTAATAGATTAATCAAAACTTGGCGCAGACGCTTTTCATCCGCTACAATACTATGGGGTAAATTTTTCCCAGGCATATAATAAAATTCAATGCCCTTATTTTCTGCCCGAATCCGAATAATTTCGGAGACACTCAATAAGAATGAGTTTAAATGGAAATGTTTAGGATAGAGTTCTAGCTTACGGGCCTCAATTTTAGCGAGATCTAAAATATCATTAATCAGGTTCAGAAGATGGGAACCAGCTTGTTGAATGACGTTGACTCCTTTACGATATTGATTTAAGTCATGGGCCCGTTGTAGGATTTGGGCATAGCCTAAGATACCATTGAGGGGCGTGCGTAATTCATGGCTGATATTGGCCAGAAAATCGCTTTTGGCTTGATTGGCAGCATCAGCCGCTTCTTTGGCGGTTTTTAGATGTTCTTCGATTTGTTTATGATTGGTAATATCTACGCTAACGACCAACATTAAGGGGAGACCATTTTCTTGACTTCCTAAAGGGAGCTTAATACTTTGAAAATAAATTTCTTCTCCTGTCGGTTTTGTGAATCGTTCTTCAAAGACTTTGGGCACTTGTTGGATCATGACTTCACGGGCATGTCTTCGGTATTGCTCTAGATCTTCTGAGTTATGAATGAATTTTGCTTGGTTTTTGCCAATGATTTCTGGAATAGGGGTATTAAATAAATTGGCTAGGGCTTGATTGACTAAAACGAGATGTCCTTCCCAGTCTTTGACGTAAATGATATTGGGATCGGTGTCAATAATGAGACGTAAAAATGTTTTTTGCTGCTCAATTTCTTGCGTCCGTTGCTGGACTTGTTTTTCTAGTTTTTCGTTTTCTTGCTGTAAAGAATCAACCAAGGCTTTGACTTTTCCGGCCATTTGGTTGAAGGAAGAAGAAACGATATCTAATTCTTTAATATTTTTAAAGTTGACTTGGCGATCGAAATTGCCGTTGGCGATCGCCTCGGATGCTCTGGACAGACGGAGAATGGGTTGGGCGATCCATTGGGCGGTGAGGACTCCAAACCCTGTGGTCACGACTAAGGCGAGGAGACAAAGGATAATGGTTTGCTGGGTATGGGCATAGATCTGGCCCATAAAATCCGATTCTGGAAGCACAACCACAATCAGGAGATTGATGCCAAATTCATTATTGAGGGGCGTGACTTGTACAAATTGCTTTTGAGATTCTAGGGAAAAATCCAGTTGATGGGTGCGGTTGATGTCTGCTAAGGAGCCAAAATGGTTGATTAAATATTGAGTGGTTTCTCGAACTAGGGCAGAAGGGCTATAGATGGCTTTTTCTACACTCAGAGAGGTTAGATGGGCATTTTCCTCAGAGAAGGGGAGATCGCCTGAAGATGCGATCAATGCCCCGGAGGGATCGAGGATAAAGGTTTCTCCGGTTTGGCCAATTTTGATGTCGCCCAGAAAATCATTAATTTGGTCGAGAGCCAAATCGACGCTGATCGTGCCTAGGAGCCGATTTTGGGAGTCATAAAGGGGATGATAGGTGGACAGAACCGCCCGTTGACTGGTTTGCAGAACATGGATATCGTTCCAGGTGAGAGAGTCTGCGGGTTTGGTTGGGGGGAGCTGATAGGGAAGATGTAAATGAAAATTGAGCAGCGATCGCAACTTCTCTATTTTCTCTCCCTTGTCATTGGTTTGCCACTGCTCGGCCAAGAAATTGGTTTCAGCAGTAGCCACCGTTAGGGTAATCTCTCCGTCTACTTGCCGTTCAGCGCCGACTAAATGGCCATCTGCCGTTTCTAGACCAATAAACGCTAACTCCTCAAACTGATAGAGTTGGTTCCAGAAATGGACTTCTAGGGTGGAGATATCCTCCAGATCGAGCAAATTCAGCCGAATGGAGTCCACATTATTTTTGCTCACTCGAATCGGGGTTTCAATCAAAACCAGCAGTTTTTGCTCAATGCGAGCCACGACTTCATTGCGGAGCTGACGGGCTAAGTCGTTAACCGCCTGCTCTCCATTGCGTAGACTTAACCAACTGGTGAATCCAACTACCGCAAAGAGTTGGATCGTAAATGGAATGACCAGAACCCACCGTAAGGGCAGTTTAGGCCGATGAGTAATGGGTAAGGAGGTTTTCAGCATAAACCTGAAGAATGATCTGGACAATCCGTGTCTTAAGTTTAAGGGATTATTAAGCTGTTTGAACCAGGCAAAATAGGCTGAGGAAAGGATAAAAACACTAACTCACCTCCAAAATGATTTGTAATATGGGATACAAAAAATACAGGATTTAACCAGCCTATTCTAGCCTATTTTTTTATTTTGGGTTCGATCTACTCGTTTGCTTTGTTGTATAGGCTACAAAGTTACAGGAAAAATAGCTTGGTACATTTTAAGCGATCTGTTCCTGAAAGATCGATATTTACTTGGTTCCGAAGAGGCGATCGCCAGCATCTCCTAAGCCAGGTAAAATGTATCCATGCTCATCTAAGCCTTCATCAATGGCAGTGGTATAAATCGGAATATCTGGATGTTCTTCTTGAACATGATCTAATCCTTCAGGAGCAGCTAACAAGCACACAAATTTAATCGATGTTGGGTTAAGTTCTTTTAAGCGACCAATAGCAGCAACGGCCGTATTACCGGTAGCTAACATGGGATCGACAATAAACATATCTCGCTCTTCTACATCATGGGGAACTTTCAAATAATACTCAATCGGAATTAAGGTTCTAGGGTCACGATATAAGCCAATATGTCCTACCCGTGCCGAAGGAATTAATTCTAACATTCCATCTAAAATACCTTGTCCGGCTCGCATAATGGAAATCACTACCATTTTCTTTTCTGGCGCTAAAACGGGCGCTTGCATAACCCTTAAAGGAGTCTGGATTTCTTCTGATTTTAAGGGTAAATCCCTGGTCACTTCATAGGCCAGTAAGAGGCTGATTTCTTTGAGCAAAGAACGAAACTTGGCTGTACTGGTTTCCTCACGACGCATAAGGGTTAGTTTATGGGCAATGAGGGGATGATTGATAATGGTAATGCTGGACATTCGCAATGAGTCAGAAGTAATGAGTAATGAGTAAACCGTCGAAAACAGCCCTAGGTAAGAGTGAGCAGTTGATTAGTATAAGCTGTACCCGTTGAATTATGGCGTATCCATGGTTACCATTGAGTCCATGTTTCAATCTCTAATAGACTGGCAAGGAAACAACATGGTAGGGGCAGGTTTCAAACCTGCCCCTACCCCTATGGATGAACTGAGGTTGAATGACATGGAAGATTTACGGCGATCGCGATATGCATTCCGTAAACCTATACAGGAACTGAGGTTGAATTTGATGGAAGAGGATAATTGGCCTTGAATCTTCCTTAAATACCTACCCCTATATGGAAACTGAAGTTACATTAGATGGCAAAGATTAGCCAGAATTTCAATGAATTGGGGATATGACCAGTGTTCGGCGAAGAAAATTAATGCGGCTGCAAGGCTACGATTACACGCGATCCGGGGCCTATTTTGTCACCATTTGTGTAAAAGATCGGGTTTGTCTGTTTGGCGAAATTATCGATGGGCAGATGCATCTGAATCCCTATGGTGAAATTGTTCAGGCGGTGTGGGATGGCCTGGCGGATCATTACGATCATCTGGGATTGGATGTGTTTGTGATTATGCCAAATCATATCCACGCCATCATCGTTTTGCATGATGATGTAGGGGCGGGTTTGATTGTAGGGGCGGGTTTCAAACCCGCCCCTACAACCGACCCTGATGTAAAACCTGCCCCTACAGGCACACCGACAGAACAACCAACGAAAACCAAGAGGGCATCAAAACGGCATGGATTACCGGAAATTGTGCGGGCATTTAAAACCTTTTCCGCACGACGTATCAATGAATTGCGGCAGAATCCAGGAGTACCGGTGTGGCAGCGAAATTATTACGAACATATTATTCGTAATGAGGAATCCTTAGAGAGCATCCGCCGTTACATTGTCGAAAACCCGATGCGGTGGTCAGAAGATCGGGAAAATCCAAATAATCCCATTGTAGGGGCGGGTTTGATGTAGGGGCGGGTTTGATGTAGGGGCGGGTTTGATGTAGGGGCGGGTTTGATGTAGGGGCGGGTTTGA
>NZ_JAQPOK010000095.1 GCF_030068445.1 Roseofilum halophilum BLCC-M91
TAGGGCATACGGGAACTTTTGGGATAGACCCAATAAACGCTTGGGGAGAGAATACCTCTACTTTTTCAGAAGTGATTTTGTCTAAGCAAGTAATCTCAATGAACCAAGAATCCCCGTCTCTTTAGAGCGGGGAGTGTCAACCAATTGCTTTGGTAAACTAGGGAGTGACCCCCTTGAGTAGGATAGAGTCGATTCTATGGGACGCAAAGCTAAACTGAAACATCAACGCCATCACTCCCAGTCCCCAAAACCTAAACCGGAGTCTGGGCCTTTAGAGACGACTGATTTTGTCCAGGAGATTCAGCAGCAAGGCTATCAGCTCAAACAGAGTAAAACCGCTCCAGAGATTCCCCAGAATCAGATTAAACCCCAGTTGTAACAGAGAAAGCAGTGGCAGCATGGCCGGGTTATATCCAGTCCGTTTAGCTGTAGTTTAATGGATGACCCAGAGTTGATATTAAAAACTTAATCACTAAAAAGAAATATTGCGCTATAATTATACTTGAACCCTTCAGTCAACCTGATTAAGATTCCCAGGAGATAACGTGATGAAAAACTATCCCGAAATCAGCAAACACTTTATGGCCGGGAGTAAAGAGCTGGCAAAAGCAGAGCCAGACACCATGAAAGCGTTTAAGACCTTAATTATGGCTACAACGGCTAAAGAGGGAGCGCTCTCCCCCAAAGTCAAAGAATTAATTGCTCTGGCTCTGGGTATCGCGGCCCGATGTGATGGTTGTATCGCCCATCACACAGAAGCTTGCATTAAAGCCGGGGTAACCCGTGAAGAACTGGTAGAAATGATCGGCGTTTGCCAACTGATGGGGGGAGGGCCTTCAACGGTTTATGGTGCAGAGGCCTTGATGGCTTATGACCAGTTTATGGCAAAATAATCTTAACATTTAACGCAATTGAAAGTCCCTCGCCGAAAGTTAGCAGAGGGATTTTTCACAAGTCCGAAGCGCTCTCATGTTTTAATGATGGATGAGAGGATTTCCAACGACGTTAGCTCTCGGTGAAATTGGAGTTTTAGGGGTTCCGTTATACAGTTGGGTCTCTCGATCTAAAACAGAAATTACTTTTTGATAACAGAGTTCACATTGGGCTAAGGAATCACCGATATTGGTTAATCCTAGTTTACCGAATTCTGATAAGGTTCCCATTAAGTGAAATACGGTTCCGGTTTCGGTTCCGGTGTCGAAATGTAGATTATGATGGGCGATAATATCGATTAAATCGTGGGGCAATAGTCCGTGATAGGATTTTCTCTGTAAATTATCGCTTGCTAAATAATATTTGGGTCGCCCTTTTTGGCTATAAAATAAGCCATCTTCAGAATTATAAAATCCTCCAGTCAAATATTGTAAGGTCATAAATGGATGGGTTGTGCCACCACAGCGCAGATTGATTTCAATGGCGAATACATCCCAATCCGAGGAAGAGCTGTTAGTAGAAGGGATGGCGATAAAATCAACAGAAAAGCGCTCTAACGCTCCTTTTTCGGCTAAGTTCTGGCCAATTAAGCGGCCATATTCCTGGATTTTAAGGCGATAGGGTTCGTCGGCGGGAAATTGACAGCCGAGATAAATTTGGCCATCGGGGCCGCCTAAAATTTGGTCATGGGTCGATAGGATTTCTACGGTTCCTAGGGGAGTGATTTGGGCTTGGACGCTGGGCGATCGCTTGTTGTCTCCTTCAATAAAGGCTTCGACAATGGCTCCCAATTCGGGAATACGGGAGCCAAAGGTGGGCCAGGTTTCTCCGGGGCCTTGAAATCTGAGGTGCTGAAACTGGTTTTTGATGGCGCGGAGGCGATCGCCGTGGGACGCTTTTCCGGGTTGATAATCAGCAATGGGATTTAAATGGAGTAAGGCATTGCCTTCACCGGAAAATCCTTCATTGAGTTTAATCACCATCCGCTTCAGGTGCGGTTGTCGCTCCCATAAATCAGCCGATGCTTCCGCTAAGTCTTGGGCATTCCACACCGAATGGCAGCCATCGGGATGGGGAATGTTGCATTGGGCAAAAATTTCCCGACTGCCCGATTTCGTACCCCAGTAGAGTAGTTCCGGATCGCAAGCAAACAGGGGAAGCTGTAATCTGACTGATAATTCCCGCTCCCAGGATGTGGCGTTGAAGCAAACCATATAAGAGTTTTGGGAACGGAGCGATCGCCGAATTCGCTCAATTAAGCGAGGACGGTCTAAAATTTTTTCCGTTAGAGATTTACACGAGCGATCGTAAGCCGAGAACAATAATAGGCGATCGCGAGCATGGGAAAAGGGAATACCGGGTAAAAGGTGGAGATAATAATCAACAATAATCTCTGGTAGGGGTTCGGAGGTAACATAAACTAAGCGAGTGCGAGGATTTTTTAATCGAATCAGGGAAAACAGCATCCGCTCTTCGTAGTGCATGACCCCTTCAACTTTCTGAAGTTCTTGTTGATCCAACGTCAGGGAGGGAATAACCAAGATATCATAATCATCAGGTTCGGTTATGGGGGAAGTGTGCCAATTCGGGGCGATCTCACTTTGATCCAGGAGTTGGGGTAACTCACAACTTTGATGACAGAGTGAATTTCGCCACTGAGTTTGAAGATATCGAAATTGGTCAATGACATCCGGTCGATCTTTACATTCGATTCCGTGTCTGGAGTGGTGCATTCGGTCAACCCACTATAACATCTATATAATAAAACCTTATCAGATTAGATGTCTCCTATTTGATGAATAATCTTTGAGCAACTACCGGCCTTTCACAGTTAAGTCCTTTGAGTCAATCCCAGGTGAATCATGATCATCGAAGATGAAGAACTGCGGCAACTTTATAAAGTCTCTAGCGAGGAACACCTGCAAAATCTAGAGGCAGGTATTTTGCACCTAGAGCAACATCCAGACGATGGGGAAAAACTCCAAGAAGTTCTCCGAGAAGCTCATACCCTCAAAGGAGACTCTCGGATGTTGGGGGTTAAGGACGTGGAATCCCTGGCCCATCAAATTGAGCAAGTGGTCGGTAAACTCAAAGAGGATACGAAGGCCCTTGAGGGGGGAATGGACGATCGCCTCTATTATGGCTTAGATGCCATTCGCCAAGTTGTCCATGAAGCCGTCACCGGCGAACCTTCAGGCATTGAAGCCTACAAAGTCTTAGCCGTCCTCATGGGGGCGAATATCCCGAACCATTCTACTCCACAAGCTGAACCGGTGGCCGAGCCACCCCCAGAGGAGTCCCTTCCCGAACCGGCAGAACCCCAGCCAGCAGAGCCAGCAGAGGCCACATCGGCAGCAGAGGAGTCCCTTCCCAAACCGGAACCCGAACCCCAGCCAGAGGAGCCAGCAGAGCCAGCAGAGGCCACATCAGCAGCAGAGGAGTCCCTTCCCAAACCGGAGCCAGTAGTACAGGAGCCACCAGAGTCTGTAAAACCCATCTCCGCGTCCCCGCGTCCCCCTGTCCCCGTTTCCCCATCTCCTCCACCTGTGCCTGAAAAGACCGACTCGAAGACCGCAGCACCAGTAATGGGAGCGAATTATCGGATTGAGAGTGTGCGGGTTGCCACTCAAAATCTAGATGATTTGATGACGCAAACCGGAGAGTTAACCGTCAGTAAAATCCGCATGGCTCACCATATTAGTACCATGAACGATATGGTCAATTTGTGGGAAGAGTGGAACCGGCAAACCTATGGCAATCTTAGTTTTGAGCAGAGTGTGGATAAGTTGCAAGCGCTCAAACAACGCCATGAAGAATATTTACAAGAGATGGGCAAACTGTTAAATCAGTTGCGATCGCGAGCTTCCGAAGATGTGGCTCGTTTAGAGGCGATCGCCAATCAACTCGATTCTGGCATTCGCACCCTACGCCTATTGCCCTTATCCACCATTTTTAACCTATTTGGGCGCTTAGTTCGAGATTTAGCCAAACAACAAGGAAAACAAATCAACTTAATCCTAGAAGGCGCAGAAACCAAAGCCGATAAACGCATTTTAGAAGAAATGAAAGACCCCTTAATGCACATGATCCGCAATAGTGTCGATCATGGCATTGAAACCCCTGCCGAACGCATCGCCCAAGGGAAACCCCCCCAAGCAACCGTTCATCTGAAAGGGTCTCAAATTGGCAATAGTATTATTATTGAACTTAAGGATGACGGGCAAGGCTTAAACGTAGAAAACATTAAAAGCACAGCCAAAAACAAGGGACTGCGACGACCCGAAGAACTCGAAGCCATGACCGAGGCACAAATTCAATCCCTAATTTTTGCCCCTGGATTTTCCACTCGTAAGTTAGTCACTGAAGTTTCTGGGCGCGGTGTTGGATTAGACGTGGTACGCACCAATGTGGAACATTTAAAGGGAAGTATCCATGTGGAATCCACTCCCGGTAAAGGCTGTAAATTTACCATTCAACTGAGTACCAGTTTAGCCACTGCTTCCGTTTTATTGGTATCGGTTCAGGGTGCAACCTATGCTATTCCAGTAGAATTTGTCAAGACAACTTTACTTATTCCAGAGCATCAAATTTTTGCGATCGAGGGTCGAGATACTTATGCCATGGATCAAGAACCCATTTCCATTGCTCGGCTGGAAGAAATTTTAGAATTATCCTCTGCTTCTGAATCTGAGGGTGAGTCTGGAAAAACCAAAAATATAGAACTTTTACCTTGTATTATCTTGCAAGTTGGAACAGAATTATTAGGAGTGATTGTGGATGAACTGCTCGATCAACAGGATATTATTCTCAAACCCCAAAGTCGTCTTTTGCAACGGGTTCGGAATGTCTCTGGGGCAACCATTTTAGGGACAGGTGAAGTCTGTATGGTCTTAAATCCTCAAGATTTAGTCAAGTCAGTCCAGAGGAAAAATATCCAACGAAAAATCGAGTCTTCTGAGTCCATCAAAAAGCCAGAGGATAATGGTAAACAAGCCGTTTTGCTATTAGCAGAGGATTCGATCGCCACCCGTACTCAAGAAAAACGAATTTTGGAAAGTGCAGGTTATGAGGTAGTGACGGCTGTAGATGGCTTAGATGCCTATAATAAGTTAAAAACTCGTCAGTTTGATGGCGTGATTTCTGATGTACAAATGCCCAATTTAGATGGGTTATCGTTAACTGCAAAAATTCGGGAGCATAAGGAATATGAAGACCTGCCAATTATTTTAGTCACCTCTTTGGCTTCTGATGAAGATAAACATCGGGGCGCAGAAGCCGGGGCAAGTGCCTATTTAACCAAGGGAGGATTTAGTCAGGAGTTATTATTAGAAACGGTACGCCGTTTAGTGTAGTTTCTCTTAACCTAAAACCTACCCTCGCCCTGAACGTCATCAAAGGGCATTACCCTTCTGCCGCGCGAAGCGCTATAAAACTATGGCTCCTGTTCCTGAGTCGATCATTGAAATTGAGCTAGATCCAGCCTTACCTATCAATTCTGTACTGGAAGGGTTGAAACTTTGGCAAGATTTGGGAATTTTAACCGAGGATTCCGTCTATCTCTGCTTGAAAGTGGATACCCGTCATCCCCGTTTCTTAGAAGGGTTAGAAATTGGCTTACGTTTAGGTTTAATCGATCCCTTACGGGTAAAACAGATTGCCCATAATTATCTGTGTTGTACGATTCCAGAACCCCAAAAGATCGCGCCCCAGGTGATTGCGCCACCGGTTGCAGAACAACCCCCGATACTATCAACACCGGTTTTAAGGACTGCCCCCACGGTTTTTAAACCCAGTTGGATCGGGCAACGCTTAGAGTCTTTGAAAGCAGAATTAAGCGTGCGCTGGTTATTATTTTTAGGGCTATTTCTCGTCGTTCTCTCTTCTGGGGTATTTGCTGCCAGTCAATGGGAAAATTTCCCTGCCATAGCCCAATATGGGGTGCTGTTAGGATATACGTCTTTGTTTTGGTTGATTAGTCGTTTAGCCAGTCAGAAAGAGAATTTAGAATTAACCTCACAAGCCCTAAAATTGGTTACATTGCTTTTAATTCCGGTCAATTTTTGGGCAATGGATGACTTTGGGTTATGGAGTCATCCTGTTAATGGTTTAGCGAGTCTGGGATCGGCGGTATATTTAACGGTTATGGCTGGCTCCCTCTGGCAGACTAAAACTAGGGTTTCTTTGGGCTTCCCGATTTATCTTCTTGCCAGCTATCTCCATTGGGGTTGGGGTGTCCCAAATTTTCCCATTTTTTCGGTTTATTTGGCAACTCTGGGCAGCTTAGGATTCTATGTCTATCAGTTCCAAAATCTGCAAAATTCTTTGAAACAAACGCTGCGACTGAGCCGCTTAAGTCTTTATGCGATCGGTATTCTACTGTTTCGTGCGATTTTTGTGCAAGGGGTTGTTTTACCTCATTTAGGTTTAGCGATCGCTCTCTGTGGAACTTTCACCGTTTGGCTGTCTTTCACCCGTCGCTCCCAATACCATAAACCGATCAATCGCCTGGGTTTAACTCTGCTATTTTTTGCCTGGTTTGTCTCTATCTGGGTAACATTTCCTTGGCAAGGGGTAGTTATTAGTTTAATTGCGACACAAATCTACCAGCAATTTATTGCTCGCTGGCAACATCGGCGCGATCTGGCGATCCTGTGGTTGATTGGGGTGCAGATGTCTCTGCTGCTGTGGAGCTTTGTTCCTGAGATGTTACAATCGCAGATTATCGCCACAGCAGTAGAGATTACCCAAGCGCAAGAGGTGCCGATCGCTCTCATCAGTGCGATCGGATTGCCTTACCTCATCTGGATCGTTCATATGGGCGATCGCTTCTATCGACGGGAAAAACCGAAACTCGCCCATTTTTCCGAGTTTGTTGCTCTGGGGTTAGGCATTAGCTTACTGATTTTCAGTTTTCCTAATGCCATTTTACGGATTTTCTGTTTAACTAATTTGGTGTTTCTGCTGATGTGGGTAACCAAGCGGCGATACGATCTGCACATTCTGCATTCGTTTCACTTGCTTGTCTACCTGAATCACTGCACCGGATTAGCCCTTCTTTTAAGCCTGATTCATTATGTCAACTCTAACTTAAGCTTAAACACTTGGGCGCTGATTTTGCTGGCAATGACGGTTATGGAATGGTGGTTTTCCGATCTGCGTCGTTCCCTAGAACCGAGTGAGTATGAAAAGATTTGGCAACAAAGCGCTTGGTTGATTGGATTTGGGTTAGGGGCGATCGCCTATTTACTCCTGTTCTCTACCCTAAAAGAGTATACTTTTACTTTCGCCCATCTCCCTTGGCTCGCCATCCCTGCAACCCTTACCCTGATTAGCTATTCCCCCCACTCCCATAAACAAGATCTCGCGCCTAAATTGAGTATCGTGATGCTCTTTTTAGCTCAAGCCTTGGTGTTGGAAACTCCAGGATGGCGCGTTTTCGGGCTGGCAGTGGCTACCCTCATCATGGTGTTCAATACCCGTAAACTGCCCCATATTGCCACTGCTACCCTTACCATGGGTTGTGCCTTAAGTGCCCTAGGATTAATTTTGTGGGATCTGGTTCCGGGAATGCCTCCTGCGATCGATCCCCTGTGGTTAATGCTGGGGGCGATCGCCGCTTCCCCATTGTGGGGAATCCGTCATTATACGTTACGCAAAAGTATTCCCCATTACACTCAAGCGCTGGATATTTGGGCGATCGCCCTCTGTGGCACAGTTCTCACCCTCCAGGGCATTTGGGTAAGTCAAGAACTGCTCACTCCCACTTATCTCTCCATCAGTACCAGTATGCTCCTCAGTGGTGCAACCGCCTATCGCAGTTGGTATCCGAAACCCAAACCCACCGCCATCGGATGGAGTAGCGCGGCTGTCATGGTGGCGGTTTTACCGACGATGAAGGTTTTCGATCTCAGGTGTTTAAGTTTACTGGTTGCTACCTTTATCTTCATCGGTCATAGTCGCTATTCTCGTCAACTGTACCTCACTGCCATGACCGTTGGCTTAGGATTAGTCACCGAGCGCGTCATTTTATCCGATTGGATCGACATTCCCTCAACCACTTGGTGGATCGTCGGTGCAGTCAATGTTCTCGGATTATGGATCGGAGCCAAACACCTGCGCTTAGGTAAAGCACAATGGCAGCGCCAGTTAACCCGACTTTATCGTAAAAGTTTCCATGGATGGGCGATCGCCCTCTGTCTCTTTTGCTTAACCCTCCTCACCCTCCATTCCGTCCTCGTTTACATCAACACCATCCCCCCCCAAATCACCGTTTTTATCAGCTTAATTCTGCTCTTTATCGCCCTTCTCTACAGTCAGAAAACCCGCCCCCATCACCCCCTAGGGGCGGGTTTATTCAGATTTTGGGAAAACAGCCAAACAACTGGTGAACCCGCCCCGTATAGTCAAACCCAAAACCCCCGTCATTCCCTAGGGGCGGGTTTATTCAGACTTGGGGAAAACAGCCAAACAACTGGTGAACCCGCCCCGTATAGTCAAACCCAAAACCCCCGTCATTCCCTAGGGGCGGGTTTATTCAGACTTGGGGAAAACAGCCAAACAACTGGTGAACCCGCCCCTACTATCACCAACTGGAAATTATTGGCGATCGCATGGACAATTGAACTGTTAGCCGTAGAAACCCTAGCCAGTTTTGACTCACCCATTATTAACCTTGCCCTAGTTAACCTCATTTTGGGCTTATGCGCTCAACTGTTCGGCGACTGGTGGAGTTCAAAACAGCCCAGCGAATCCCAAAATCTTCGGGCAGCTTGGCATATTATCCCCCTAGCTTATGGCATTTTAGGGGCGCTGCTTCGTTGGGGAACCGTTTCCAGTTGGACAGGAGTCACCACCCTAGCCCTAGCGATTATTATCCTCGGTATCGGCAAGCGATCGCCGAAATTTAAACCCCTCATTTATCTTGCCCTCGCTGGAGTTACCGCATGTGCCTACGAACTGCTCTTTTACCAACTCTCTTTACAACCCTCTGGAGCAACCGGAGATGGACTCATTCTCATGGCAACCCTAGGAAGCGGTATCCTCTACGCCTATCGCCTACTAGGGAAATTTTTACGCCCCTATTTCCAATTGACCTCTAGAGAATTTCGCTCGATTTGTCATCTCCATTGGTTCGCCTCTAGCCTACTCCTAATCATCGCCACTTTTAACCCCATTCAACAAGGAATGACCCTAGGATTTGCCACCGGTGCAACCCTAGTTCTCTACGCCATCAGTCAAGGTCGCAGAGCAAACTCTCCCGTGTCTATAGCCCCCTCTCCCGTGGGAGAGGGGGTTGGGGGAGAGGGCACATCTCCCGTGGGAGAGGGGGTTGGGGGAGAGGGCACATCTCCCACAGGAGAGGGGGTTGGGGGAGAGGGCACATCTCCCGTGGGAGAGGGGGTTGGGGGAGAGGGCACACCTCCCACAGGAGAGGTCAAACCCCAAGAATTATGGGTCTATCTCGGATTTTTAGAAGCCCTAGGAATGCGCATTTACTGGCTCAATACCCCCATCGCCCAACTCTTAGGGGGGCCGTTAGTGGCTTGGAAAGGAGCCATTGCTACCCTGTTTGCCTACTTTCTCTACTTCCTTCCTTGGCAAACCTGGGGATGGTCAAAACGCCCCTGGCAACTGGCTGGCATTGCGATTCCCCTGTATGCCATGGTCGAGAATCCCACTATTTTGAACCAAGCCAGTCTGGTGGTAATTGCAGCTTACTATATCGGATTGGCGATCGCCAGCAAACAAATTCGCTTTACCTACCTCACCGTAGCCGTCCTCAACTGGATCATCTGGCGATATTTTCTCGAAATTTCCATTACCGAAATCTTCTGGTACGCCCTCACCATCAGCCTTTCCCTCCTCTACATTATCCAAGTCGATCCCCTCTTAAAATCCACCCAAAACCGCAAACTTCGCCATAACCTGCGTACCCTAATTTCTGTCATCATCAGTTTAACCTCCTTTACTGCCCAACAATGGATCGGCACACTCACCGGAACCCTCAGTTTACTCACTATTTTTGCCGGACTCTCCCTCAAAACCCGCGCCTTTCTCTATGTTGGAACCACCACCTTTTTACTCAACATTTTCTATCAGTTAGGAATCCTCATTTTTGACTATCCCTTCTCCAAATGGTTAGTCGCCCTAGGAGTTGGCATTTCCCTCATCTGGATTGCCGCCACCTTTGAAACCCGGCGCGAACAAATTCAAGCCTGGTTCCAAGAATTACAACACTGGGAGTAACTTTAATCTTATAATTGTGAAAAGGTATGGAGTAAACCATGAAAATCCAACAAATTTCTATTACAGGCTTATTTGGTGTCTTCGATCATGTCATCCCTCTAAATCAAGAGGATCGCATCACTATCATTCACGGCCCCAACGGTTTTGGCAAAACATCAATTCTCAGGTTAATAGATGGATTATTTAATGCCAAATATTCTGTTTTGAATAGTATCCCTTTTAGCACTTTTAAGCTCAATTTCAATGATGGAAATACACTCGAAGTATCAAAAAAAGATATCGATCATAACCCTGAGTCTAAACTTTGCATTTTTTCTTCTTTAAGTGAAGAGCCATTTTATCCAAAATCCATAAAATCTAACCTTGAAATGCCTGGTGATATCTTAGAAGATGTTCTGCCAGAAATTAAGAGAATCAGTAGAGACGAATGGCTATACACCCCAACCCATGATATTCTGTCGCTTGAAGAAATTATTTATCGATTTGCAAAACATAGAATCCCTGAAGGTTTTTTGAAGGATATCAAAAATCCAGAGTGGCTAGAAAAAATTCAAGAAAATATTCCTGTAAAATTAGTCAAATCTCAGCGATTATCATCATTTTATTCTTATAATAATTCTAAAAAAATGAATCAAGAATTTGGGATGGAATCGACCATTGTACAATATTCTGAAAATTTAGCAAGTTCAATTCAACATGCGCGGAGTGAATATGGTAGAGTATCACAATCTTTAGACAGAACATTTCCAGCCAGATTAGTTAACCAAGACAGTGAACCTAAATTTACCAAACAGGAGCTACAAGATCAATTGGATAGACTAGAAAAATATCGCTCGCATTTAATAAGTTTGGGATTACTGGATAGGGCTGAAGATACTGAATTCCAGATCCCGCAAGGAGAGATAGATGAAAGCACTCAAAGTGTTTTATCAGTTTATATTGAAGATGTGAATAGCAAGCTAGGCGTTTTTCAAGAAATTGCAAATAAAATAGAACTACTCAGGAAAGTCATAAACCATAAATTTCAATATTCTTATAAAAAAATAGAGTTTAATCAAAAGGATGGATTTGTGGTTAGCTTATTCGATCATCCCTTATCTTATGATGACAATGGGAAATATTTAGAACTCACGGAATTGTCCTCTGGTGAACAACATGAATTGGTCTTACTTTATGAGCTTTTATTCAAAGTAAAACCTAACTCTTTGGTTTTAATTGACGAACCTGAACTCTCTCTCCATGTGGGATGGCAATCTGAGTTTTTAGAAGATTTGCAAGAAATTATTAAGCTTGCAGATATAGATATTCTGATGGCAACTCACTCACCCGATATTATCCAAGATCGTTGGGATTGGACGGTAGAACTAAAAAGACCAAAATAATGAGAGATCAACTTACTCCCGATCGTGAGGCTAATGCGATTCGGCTTAAACGCCAAACGTTTACCGGTGCTTTTTTATTGGTGGAAGGAGGATCGGATAAGAAGTTTTACCAACGTTTTACCCATAAAAATTGTGAAATTGAAGTGGTTTCAGGTAAGCCTTCCAGTAAACAGCGAGTGATACAAGTTTTGCAAATTTTGGAAAACGATAATTTTGCAGGAATTTTAGCTATTGTCGATGCCGATTTCGATCGCCTGGATAATCTTGAATTTTCTAGTCCAAATCTGTTGCGTACTGATACCCACGATTTAGAAACGATGCTAAGAAGTGATTAATAAGTCGAAATTGTATTCACTAAAAGTTTCAGAGTTACAGGAACGTCTGAATCAACAGAAAAGTGACGATCATGATCCTTGGCAAGTCTGCTGTGGACATCACTTAGTGGAAATTCTTTCCTTAGCCTTATGCAAAGCGATTGGCAATCAAAAGCAGACGGAGGTAAAAGCCGATCGCTTGGAGATTTGCTTACGGTTGGCTTATGAAGAGGATTATTTTCAAGAGACTCAACTTTACCTCAAGATTTGTGCTTGGGAAAGGGATAATAAAAATTTTACGATCGCACGAAGATTTTGTTAAGATTGGGAATACTCTGCTGCCTGCCCCCTGCTGTCATGATTCCCATCCGCGATACCCAAGTCATCTCTCGCCCATCACCGATCTGTTATGGTTTAATCGGGTTAATGTTGGTAGTTTTCATAGCAGAAATTCACTGGGATTTTACTGGAGAATTGTCCGATTGGGTGAGCTATTGGGGCATGATTCCCAGGGAGATCGCCAGATTGGGGCAAGAGGCAATTATCAGTGATAATCCGGCGGTATGGGTAGTGTTTATCTGGCGATGCTTTGCTATTCTACCAGCGATATTTCTCCATGGTAGCTATGCCCAAATTTTGGGGAATTTAATCTTCTTATTTGTGTTTGGCAGACGGCTCGAAAGTGTAATGGGGCGATGGAAATTTCTGGGGTTTTACCTGCTCAGTGGTGTGGTGATGGGTTTGATCCGAGTTTTCCTCGATCCGGATGTGGCTTTACCGATTATTGGTGCAAATGGGGCGATCGCCGCTCTCCTCGGTGCGTATGTTATCCGGTTTCCTAAAGCGAAAATAGAAACCCTGCTGCCCTTGCTGATTGTGTTTATCCCCATTGAACTCCCAGCCCCATCTTATCTGTTTTGGTGGTTCTTGCAGCAGTTTTCCTACGGTATTGGCTCGTTAAACGTGCAGGTTAACCCCCTCACCCCTGGCTATGTGCTGCAACAAATGCTGGCGATGGGTTGGGGAATGGCGATCGCCTTCACTCGGCGTTTAACGTAACCAATCAATTAACTCTCCTTTCTTCAGCTTAGAATAGCCCGATAATCCCCGTTCTTTAGCAATTTTCTTCAACTGGGAAACGGTTAAACTGTTGAGATCCGTCGGCTGCATCTCCTCCTGCGGTTCCTGCATGGTGCTACTGGCTTGAGCAGACAGATAAAAAACCTCCTTAAACGCATTCAGCTTTGCCCCTTTGGTGATGCCGCACTTGAGCTGAGTTACGTCCCTTAAACTCGGTTTCCAGGTTGGGCGCGGCGCTTCAAAAATGCGACTGGTGGCAACTGGCAGTTTTACCCCCTTTAAGGGATTAACAGCACGATGGATTAAGTAATCTAACCCCCGGTGAATGTCGTCAACCGTTGCCGTGGCTAAGTCAATTTTTGGTAAGCGCTCTTGCGAAAGTAACTCGCAGGCGGTTTGAGTGGCTTCTGAATCGTCAGCAATGATACACCAGACTTTTTCTAAGCCCGCTTCTTCAGCCACGGCATAGGCGAACATATTACTAATAACTTGGTAGCGATCTTGACCCATTTGTTTGACGATGATGGGGAGCCAGTTGCGATCGCCTGCTCGACTGACTGCCTTAGCCGTTTCCTTAATCAAAAACTCATGGATCTTTACCGGTTCTCCCGGCTCAATTTCCTCTAAATAGAGATAGATGAGAGCGCCAATTTCCTGTTTCATTAGATAAAATACTCCTGAACTAATTCCTTATAAGAAGCCAACACTTCCTTATTGATATATGCCGCCGGTTTACGCTTAAATACCGCATTGGAAATATGGGCATGATTTTTAAGCAAAAACACATCCATATTTTTAGTCGATGAAGTGTATTTTGGGAAAAAATAGGGCTGTAAATCTGAACCAAAGTCTTTTTTGTGAGATTTAATAATTCTGATAATAGCATTCTGAGCCTGTCTTTGTTGGGCATCCGTCATCGTTTCTCCATTATAAAAGATAGGTAAAGCCGTAGGGTTATCCGCATCCGGGGATAAAATATCTCGCCTGCGGTTGCCCACCTCTGGCAAAAATTGAGAGATGGCTAAAGCCGCATTTTCTAAAGAAGCTAAATTATTATGTTTCGTCGGAATTAATACCACATCAGCCGCCATCACTGCCTCTTGGCTAAACAGTTGCCAATTGGGAGGAGAATCAATAAAAATATAATCATACTCATTCCGCAGGGTTTGCAAAACTTGTCTTAGTCTCCCCCTAGTCACTTTTGCCGTTAACTCCTGTTCTTTCAAGCGTAGAAACATTTCATCGGCAGGAATGAGATCAAAACCCAATTCTTTTCCCGACTTGAGTTTCTGTCGATACTGGGCGATCGCCTCTTTGATATGATGGTTTCTATAATCTTCTAAACACTGATATAATCGAGTCGAAGCAGGCTGTATTTCTAAGCTATGGGTTAAATCTCTTTGGTTCGGATCAAAATCGATCGCCAATACCTTTCTCTGCGATAAACTCAAGGCAGCAGCAACATTGAGAGTCGTTGTGGTTTTGCCTACTCCGCCTTTATTATTATAACAAACCACAAATAGCGCCCTAGCCGTCTGTTTCAAGTGTTGTTTAATATCTGCTACTTTTTGATCGATATTTTCGGCATTTAAGGGCGTAAGTTGGGTAACCGGAAAAACTACTTTTCCATGTTTACGAAAGAGTTGAATCGCGTCTCCATTGGTAATGATTCCCCAGCGCACGGATTTACAGTTAGTGGCATCCGGAGAAAGATAACGCTTAAGTTGATTCACCGTTGCCTGATATCGGGTAGACTGGTTAAAGTTAACTTCTCTGCCTTTAATTTCAATCAGTAAAAAAGGGTCTTGAGGCTTGTCTAAAAAACTCTGATTGTTTTTATTCTTACGAGCAGCAAAATCAACTTTATCATTGCCCCTACCCGTCGGATATTCGGGATAATACTCATGATTGCCAAATCCTAGGGCATCTAATAAAACGGGCATGAAGTTATGGTTAACAATGGATTCTTGAGCGTTTTGGGGAAGGGATAACCAAGCCTTCTGGAGTGCAGATTGGGTCATAACGTCAGGACTGTAAGTATAATAGATTCACATTCAGGATTGTAACTTACTTAGATGTTAAAGTCTAATTTTTAATCAAAGTGTTTTATTTCTTTACATAAATATACAGGGGTTGGAGTCCGCTCTACTTCAGTATTGATTGGAAAATCATAGTAAAATGGGAAGGTTGTCTGAAAAGCGATCGCCAAATTGTGCAAGCACTGCAAACTGTATCAACATAAAGAGCAAGCGAGCGAGACGCTCGCACTCCTCAGAATCTAAGATCCATTGTTTCCGCGATCGCCGACATGAAAATTGTTAATTGTTCATTTATATCTATGAAGTTCCTCAAACTGAACCGTATATCCACTATATTACTTGTCTTTCTGGGCGTAATCCTCTTTACCAGTTGTGGACTGTTGAGTAATAGTAACGCCCAAACCCAAACTTGGCCAAAATTTGCCCAACCCATTCAGTGTTCTTTAGGAGAAGATTGTTATATTCTCCGCTATGTAGACCGCGACCCAGGGCCGGGGTATGTGGATGTGGGATGCGGTCGGATGACCGATGATGGCCACTCTGGAACGGATTTTGGTATCCCCGATGAATGGGCGATGGAGCAAGGTGTACCGGTGCTTGCGGCGGCTCCTGGACGGGTGTTGCGGGTGCGGGATGGGGTGGAAGATCGGCGGATTACCTCTCAGGCAGAGTTAGAGGCGATTGAAGGTATGAATTGTGGCAATGGCATGGTCATCGATCATGGTGAAGGTTGGGAAACCCAATATTGTCATCTGCGCCAGGGAAGTGTGGCGGTGCAACCGGGAACGGAGGTCAAAACGGGCACAATGTTGGGGATGGTGGGGTCGTCTGGGGAGTCTTCCTTTCCCCATGTGCATTTGACGGTTCGCTATCAGGGGAATGTGGTCGATCCCTTTGTGGGGCCGGAAGCGGGGCCGGGATGTAATGTTTCAGGTAATTCTCTGTGGAGTCAGGAAATCAAATATACTCCAACGGGGTTAATTCGGGCGGGTTTTGCCAGTGAAGTGCCGGATCTCGACCGGGTGTGGTCGGGTGAGTTTCGCAACGAGCAGTTATCCTTGCAGGGGGGAGCCTTGGTGTTCTGGGTGCATGGGTTTGGGGTGTTACAGGGAGATGAGGAATACTTGCGAGTGGTCGATCCCCAGGGTCAGACGATCGCCGAAAACAAGACAGTGCGCGATCGCCCCAATCGCATCATCTTAGCCTATGCGGGCAAGAAAAACACCCCAGATCGCCCCCTCATTCCCGGCACTTGGCGCGGCGAATATCACCTTAAACGGGGCGATAAAACCCTAATTAACGTGACTCAAACCGTTGAAGTCAAGTAGTATAGCGCTTCGCGCTAGGGAATAGGGAATACACTTCTGAGTGCGAGCATCTTGCTCGCTACTTTCTCTAGCGAGCAAGATTTTTGTCCTGCGGACATGAAGCGGACACGCTACGCTTTCATGTCCGCAAAGCCAATACCCAATACGGACTTGATATTACTCCGTTAATTCAACTGACTTTCTTTCCCTTCGGAAGAGAGCGCCAGGCGAGGTCGTCGAGAGGGTTTACCTTGGATTAACCGCAACAGCAAGCGACCGAACCCATGGATATAGGTAAACAAGGTGGGGACAACCACCAGGGTTAATAACGTCGCTGTCGTCATGCCGCCAATTACAGAAATGGCTAGGGGCGATCGCACTTGAGAGCCTGCCCCCAACTCTAGGGCGATCGGAGTCATCCCCGCAATCGTGGAGAACGTGGTCATAAAAATCGGTCGCAGACGGGACACCCCCGCAGACATTACCGCCGGTTTCAGGCGCATTCCTTGGCCCTGCATATTCGCCAAGGAACAATCCACCAGCAGAATCGCATTTTTAGTCACCAATCCCATCAGCAGCACAATCCCAATCAGGGCAAACAAGCCCAACTCCTTCTGAGTAATCATCAGGGCGAGCAGTGCGCCACCCACAGATAGGGGAAGAGCCGCCATAATCGTCAGGGGATAGATAAAATTGTTATACAACAGAACCAAAATCGCGTAGATTCCCAGAACCGCTAGACCCAGGGAACT
Source organism: Roseofilum halophilum BLCC-M91 (assembly GCF_030068445.1). GTDB lineage: Bacteria > Cyanobacteriota > Cyanobacteriia > Cyanobacteriales > Desertifilaceae > Roseofilum > Roseofilum halophilum. The sequence continues at coordinate 17,054 of NZ_JAQPOK010000095.1, forward strand.
GGCAAACCGGGAGAAAATATCCCGCATAATCTCCGCATCTCCAGAGGGTTGCTGTTGCACATCTGGGGGGAGATTGGTCTCTAACCATTCATTAATCGGTTCCATGGCTTGCCCCAGGGACAGCCCTTGTAAATTCCCTTCTAGGGACACTTGACGCAGGCGATCAAAGCGGTCAATTTGGGAGGGGCCGCTACCGATATGGATATCCGCCACCGCCATCAGGGGAACCACGCCCCCATTTTGGCTGGGAACGCGCAAATTCCGCAGGGTCTCCATATCATTGCGAGATTCTGTAGCAATTTGGACGCGGATAGGAATTTGGCGATCGGGGAGATTAAACTTAGCCAGGGAAGCATCATTATCGCCAATCGTAGCTAAAGAAGCTGTGCGGGCGATCGCCTCCACGGAGACCCCCAAATCTGCCGCCCGTTTCGGGTCTGGAGTAATCAACAACTCCGGTTTCACCAAACTGGCACTCGAAGAAACCTCTACCAAACCGGGAAGACCCCGCATAAAGCCCTCTAACTCATCAGCCGTACTCTTAAGTAACTCTGGATTTTCACTATTGAGAACCACCGACACATCCTTCGTATTCCCCGCCGCACCTTGGGATTGGAAACTCACCCTAGCGCCCGGAATTTGCACAAGCTTCTCGCGCATCTCCTGCTCAAACTCTTTCTGAGAAACCTCCCGCTCTTCCTGGGGCAGAAGATTAACCGTAATCAACGCTTCATTAATTCCCGAATCTCCCCCTCCAGCACTAGCCAAAGCACTCTTAAACGCCCGATGGTCTTGCAGAATCTCTGTTGTTTTCTGCATCACCTGGTCAGTTAACGCCAGAGGAGACCCAGGGGGCAACTCCACGGTAACCCGACTCAACCCCCGGTCATACCCCGCAAATAATCCTGTGGGAATCAGGGGAACCAATTGCAAAGATCCGACAAAGAAAGCCATTGCTATCATCAGGGTCACCATGCGATGGGACAAGGCCCAACCCAGCAGTCCTCGATAGGGGTGAAATGTCTTTTGACCCCAACGAAAACCCCGATGAGCTAAGTCTGAATCCAGGAGACCATCGGGAGTGTTGCCGGTCTCTTCGAGGGTTGATGCGCTGGCTTTGACTGCCTTGCCTTTCAATAAGTAGGCTGCCAACATGGGGGTCATAGTTGTGGCGACCAAGGTGGAAAATAGGGTAGCCACAGAAACGGTAATGGCGAACGGTTGGAAAAATTTACCGGGAATTCCACCCATAAAGGCAACGGGCAGAAATACAGCCACAATGGTGGCGGTTGTTGCTAAAACGGCTAACCCAATCTCATTGGCTGCATCTAAGGCTGCTTGGAAGGGACGCTTACCCATCTGAATATGCTGGGTAATATTTTCAATCATACAGATGGCATCATCGACCAAGTTTCCCATGGCTAGGGCAAACCCCAATAAGGTCATATCATTAAGGGTATATCCTAGGAGACGGATGGCCATGAATGTAGGCACAATGGATAACGGTAAGGCCAGGGCTGTAATCAAGGTGGCTCGCCAATCCCTTAAAAAGATACCGACTACGATGACTGTCAGCAGTGAGCCTAAGACTAGGGCATCAATGGAGGCTTGATAGGAGAGGCGAATATAATCGGCGTTGGTAAAGATTAGTTCCAGTTGGATATCTTCGGGTAGGGTTTCTCGCAGTTGGGCGACTTTTTTCTGCACTCCTTCTTCGACGCTCACTAGGGTGGAGCCGCTACTGCGCCAGACGGAGAAGCCAACGACTGGCGCTTGTTGAACGTCTGTATCGCCTTTGAGGGTTAACCGGGAGAGCTGACGGGGTTCGGCAAATCCATCATGAACGTCTCCTAAGCTGGTGAGGGGCACATCTTCGCCATTGGGGAGAACGATGCGGTAGGTTTTCAGGGTGTCTAGGGTGGCAGCACTGCCCAAGGTGCGGATGCTTTTTTCTGTACCGCCAGTTTGCGATCGCCCTCCAGGGAGGTTAATGTTAAAGGCGCGAATTTGTTGGTTGACTTCGCTGGCGGTAATGCCCAAGGCTTGCAACCGTGCAGGATTGAGATCGATGCGGATTTCTTCATCAACGCCCCCAATCCGGTCTACCCTAGCCACACCGGGAACGGAGAGCAAGGAACGGCCAATGTTCCGGTCTACCAAGTCGCTCAGTTCTTCCACGGAGCGCTTGGGAGAGGTGACCGCGTAGCTGATCACCGCCTGACCGATAAAGTTAATTTTTTGGACAACGGGGTCTTCGATGTCTTGGGGTAGGGTTTGGCGAATTTGGGCGATCGCATTGCGAACGTCGTTGGTCGCTGTGTCGCTGTTGACTTCCAGTTCAAAGGCAATGGAGGTCGTGGACTGACCATCGGTCACCGTGGAGCGAATATCATCGACTCCTTCTAGGGAGGCGACGGCATCTTCGACTTTTTTGGTGACTTCGGTCTCTAGTTCCGTGGGCCCGGCTCCGGGTTGGACAATGGTGACGGAAACAAAGGGGACATCAATATTGGGATTTTCATCAATACCCAATTGGGTAAAGGAGAAGAAACCGACTATTCCTAAAATTAGGAATAGAACCAGGGTGGGAACGGGTTTGTGTATTGACCAGGAGGAGATTTTGAAAGACATTGCTGGGGGAATGGGGGAATGGGGGAATGGGGGAATGGGGGAGTGGGGGAATGGGGGAATGGGGGAAAATATCCCCGTGTCTCCGTGTCTCCCTGTCTCCGTGTCCGGAACGTCTCCCTGTCAGGAGCGTCTCACTAATTCACAGTCGGATTAAGGGCGCTGCTGTCAGCGATGCGGACGATATCACCTTCTTTGATAAATCCTGCACCTAAAACGACGATGCGATCGCCGACATTCAAGCCTTGTTTAATTTCGACATGGGTGGAGTCTCCGCCGACGGGTGAACCGACTTCGACCCTGCGGGCGATCGCCTGATTGTTCTCATCCACTTGATACACAATGGCGCTACCATCGGCTTGGGGTTGCAGAGCTTCGGCCGGAATCACTAACCCTTGCACCATTTGCGCCGTAATACTCGCTTGTAAAAACATCCCCGGTCGCAACAGGGCAGACGACGGCAGGTCAATCTTCACCGTGGCTTGGCGAGTATTGGCATCCACGAGGGGGGCCACTTCTCGAATCGTGCCCTTGATATTGATCCGACTATCAGCATCCGAGGTTAACGTTACTGGGGCCCCAATGTTCACCTGACTCAGTTGGGTTTCTGGGATTTTCAGTTCCAGTTCCAAAGCACCCTGATTAATAATGCGGAATAGGGGCGTTTGCGGACTAACCACATCTCCCACCCGTGCTGTACGTTCGCTGACCCTACCACTCGATGGGGCACTCACTTTAGTTTGGGCCAGATAGGTTTTCTGTTGTTTGACCCTGGCTTGTTGGCTTTGCAGTTGAGCTAGGGCCGTATTCACATTTGCCGTCATACTGCCGATGGTGGCTTGGGCGCTGTTCACATTGGCCATCGCACTGCTGATTCTGGCTTCGGCGCTATTCACGTTTGCCTTAGCGACTTGTACCGCTTCGATCGCATTTTTAGCTTTCGTGCGGCTTAAATCCACTTCTTGGTTACTGATGGCTCCTTCAGCCGCTAGGGTTTCTGAGCGCTCTAAATCCCGTTCCGCTTGTTCGAGTTCCGCTTGCGCTTGGGCTAAAGAGGCGATCGCCTGCTGTTTGCCCGCTTCTGCTTCCGCTTTCGCCGCCAATGCTCCTTGGAGAGCTGATTTCGCCTGCTCCACTGCCGCTTGACGCTCTTGCACCACCGCCCGACTCGCTTCTACATCCGCCTGAGCCTGACTAATTTGGGTTTGCAGAACCGAATCATCTAATACCACCATCAATTGCCCTTTTTCCACCCAATCCCCTTCATCCACCAAGACTTGACGAATTTGCAAGTCCATAACCTGAGAAACCACAGGTAATAAATCATAGGCTTCTATCGTACCTGTAGCCGTGAAAGTGCGGGGGAATCTCGCCAAGTCTACCGTAGCTAGGGTAACCGTTTGCACGGGATCGGTCGATTGAGAGGTACTCACCGGTTGGACGGCAGTCGGTTCAGAGCGGTTCAGGGCAGTCAGGGTATAGGTTGCCAATGCGCCTGCGGCTAGGCCAATACCCAAACCCACCAGCAATCCCGGTTTTCCTGCCCTTATCTTTTGAGGACTTATGTTTTCAGTCATTGGAGTTTCTTGGGGTTCAGTTGGTTTGGATGAATTGTCAATCTCACTGACTGGGTGTTCGCTCATGTATCCCTCCGATTTGGACGCTTTGGGTCTAGGCTTTGGCCTTGCCTAGGGTCGAGTAGTCTTTATCTCTCCTTTATATTATTACGCATTGTAAAGCTTGTGGTGCAACTCTATCTCGTTCTATCCTGAAGCATTTGATTAATCGTCGGTCTCAAGAGTGGAAGATCATCTTGCACCGTATCCCATAAAACCTGAGTATCAACCCCAAAGTATTCATGAACCACTTTATCGCGCATTCCCGATATACTGCGCCAGGGAACAGCCGGATATTGGTCTCGAACCGATTGCGGAATACTTTTCGTTGCTTCACCAATAATTTCCAGAGCGCGTGTTACGGCATAAATCGTCCGTCGATCTTCTCGAAATTGCGCGTAACTTAAATCAACTAGAAATTCTTGGGCAATATCAATATTCTCTAAGATATCCTCTAGATAATCAATAATATCTCGACTCATAGATAACAGACCTCAGCTAATATCCGTTCGCCAATACGTGGCTTCAATCCAGTTTTCATCACCAAATCAACCTTCACCCCCAGATAATCCGTTAGCTTGTTTTCCAATTCACAAAACCCAATCAACCCCAAACGATAATCTGGGTCAAATTCCACCAACACATCCAGATCGCTCTGTGCCGTTTGCTCACCCCGAACATAGGAACCAAACACCCCAAGCTGCCGAATTCGATACTCCGTCTTCAGATCGGGTAAGGTTTCGTGTAATCGTTTCACCAGATCATTGAACACAGGTAATGAAGTTTGATCGTCCATCTGATTGGCTCCATCCATTTTTCATCGATCAGTCTCTACTTTACGATTAATATAGCCATGCTCTTGGGTCAATCCGTGGCACAATAGGAAATCCAGAGGTCAAGAGGTACAGCCGTGGATTGGTGGAAGAAACTACGCAAAAATCCCCTTGCTCAGGTGGGAGCGGTGATTCTGATGATGTTCTATATTGTGGTGATTGGTGCGGGTTTTTTTGCCCCTTATAGTCCCTACAGTTCTCAGCTCGATGGCTCTGTGTTGCCACCCACGCCGATTGAGTGGTTTGATGAGGGACACTTTGCGCCGCGAGTCTATCCGGTAACCCAGGGAGCAACAGATTTAGATACGGGCGATCGCCCCCTCATTATAGACCGCAGCCGTCCCTCACCTCTACGCCTTTTTATCCAGGGAGAGAACTACAAAATCCTGGGCATTATTCCTGCCAATGTCCATCTATTCGGCACAGAAGGAGAAGGGCGGATTAACCTCTTAGGCACAGATCGCCAAGCCAGAGACCAGTTTAGTCGTCTCCTCTACGGCGGTCAAATTAGCCTCAGTATCGGTTTAGTGGGAATTTTGATCTCGTTTCCCTTGGGCATGATTGTCGGGGGCATATCGGGCTATTTTGGCGGTTGGATCGATGCAATTTTAATGCGCCTGGTGGAAGTGTTAATGACCATACCCGGTATTTATCTCTTGGTTGCCCTAGCTGCGGTGATTCCCCCCCAACTCACTAGCGGTCAACGGTTTCTGTTGATTGTGATGATTACTTCATTTATCAGTTGGTCAGGACTGGCACGGGTGATCCGAGGTCAAGTGCTATCGCTTAAAGAGCAACCTTTTGTGCAAGCTGCCAAAGCGATGGGAGCTAATCCGTTTTATATTATTGTCCGTCATGTCTTGCCCCAAACGGCCACCTATGTGATCATTTCTGCAACCTTGGCTATCCCTGGGTTTATTGTGGCGGAATCGGTGTTAAGTCTGATTGGCTTAGGTATTCAAGAACCCGACCCCTCTTGGGGTAATCTGTTATCAGCCGGAACGAATGCCTCGATTTTGGTCTTGCAACCTTGGTTAGTTTGGCCTCCGGCGATCTTGATTATTTTAACGGTTCTCTCGTTTAACCTTTTGGGGGATGGGTTGCGCGATGCCCTCGATCCTAGAAGTTTACGGGAGTTTAATTAAGTTCCAAAAAGGAGGGCTAACCTGTCTCTAGCCCTGGCGCGATAATGCTCCGCATCGCTGGCGGCGATAATGCTCCGCATCGCTGGCGGCGATAATGCTCCGCATCGCTGGAGCGATCGCCTTTATTCTTCTGAATCTCCTTCCGAGGGGTCTGGAGACGCTTCTGGAGAGGGTTCTGGAGTCGGTGAGGGGTTCAAACTCGGAGAGGGTAGGGGGCCAGGGTCTTGTCCTTTTTTCAGCCGCACCAGCAGGTCGTACCGGGTGGTACGGGGGCTAGTAATGGCAGAGGTAACGCCGATAGAATTAAAGGCCTTAAAGAGATTATCTTGATCGGGGGGCATGATAATCGGTAGGGGCAGGTTTTGGTTAAACAGGCGCTCGATATCGGCGTAAAAATAGCCACTTTGCTGGCTCAGACCTTCGGGAATACTGGTGTTAAAGGCTTCGTTGGTTGCGAGGGAATCTTCAGGAGGGGCGATCAGGCGGTTGGCGATCGCCGCACCAAAGGTCATCATTACTAAGTCATCCCTTAACCACCCTCGGCTAATATCAATAATGCCAAAGGGGAGCTGCCATTGGGTGACTTCTGTTTCGCCTATGGTTTCCGAGTTAATTTCTACTTGATATTTATCTTGCATCACCCGATCGAGGCTGGCAAAGGTTTGCTCTGCCCTTTCCCGATCGCCCGTATTCACCATTACCGCAAAGCCAAAGGGAATGGGAGAAGCGCTTCCATCGGCAGGAACCATGGCGATCGCAAATGGCCCATCCATCCACTCGAGTAAATCCTCTTCTAAATTGAGTCCCGTGGTATCCAATAAGCCTTGTTTTAAGCCTTCTGGATTTAGGGGTGCTAAAGGATTACCCTCTACACCCGTCGTATACTGATTCCAGACCTGATTGAAATTACTGCCCGTGAGCATCATTAACGTATCGCTGGGTACATATTCACCGAGATCCAAGCTCAGGCTCTCAGGAGTTAATTTCTGATCGGCTTGGTTACTGAGCCAAGTAATGCCCTTAAACAATAAACCATTGGAGACCACTTCTACGGTTGCTGCTAATCCCTGATTGGTTTCCAACTGTTCTAACTCTTCTGGGGCGATCGGTCGTACCGAATTCGCTGCTGCGACTTTGGTGGCTTCGGGAACATTAACATACACACGAGCCAAGGCTGAAGAAGTACCAAGCTGTTCCAACGCATTTTTATATCCCGGAGTCGAAGCCACAGAAGCTTCTCCCTTAAAGGTATCAATCACCCGATCCGTGGCATCTGGAGCGCTACTGATGACCAAATATCGGCCTTCCAAAACTGTGGAAGAAAACACCACCTCGGCATTGGGTTTGCTCTCTTGAATTTCAATCTCCTTATAGGTGCGTTTGGTCAGTTCCTGATCGACCAATTTCCCGGAAATTTCTTGGGCTTTCAAGGGATTAGCAATGGGAACAATCATCACCCAAGAGGGTTGTTCGAGCATCACCATCCGCTCTTCTTCCGAGAGAGTTTCATCTTCGGCGATATCTGGCGCTAAATAGGCCCAGGTGACTTCTTGTCCCACCCAAGGCTGAATATCTTTGAGATAGTCTAGTTTCGTTTGCGTTTGGAATTGATCCCGCAGTTGGGCTAAACTTTGGTCTAAGGCCGCTTGAGTATTGGGCGTGCCAAAGGAGCGTAAATTGTCCCATTGCCGCTCATTGGTCGAGAGGGAAATGGTCATCAGGGAATTTTGGGGAACTACATTGGCTCCCAGTTGCATATCTTTGGGAACTTGAGTCCGTCCGACAAAGAGCCAATAGGCGAGGCTACCGGTTGCCCCCAGGATGACGATTCCAGCGATCGCCAATAACCCCAGTTTTTTCTGGGAATCTGAAAATTTTTGCAGCACAGTTGGAGGTGTTTTAGTAGACACTGCTTACAGTTTACTTCAATGATGACCTCCGTGAGAAGGGGCAAGATCGAGAAAATAATTGTGACTCGACTCCATAGACTCACGCGATCGCTCTACCTCCGTCGAGCATCACATTCCCCTAATTCTCTGGAGACATGGTAAACAAATAGGGCAACAAAAAGCCAATCACTGCCGCAGCAAAAGACAACGCTGCCGTAATTTGATCCGGAGTCAGATAACGACTCAGCCAACTGGCATTTAACGTTTGCACCGGATAATCTGGATCGAGTCCTACCGCCAACTTCTTGCTTTTTCCCGCTAACCTGACTTGCACCCCTACCCCTTCGTCCGGATCGGAATTAAGGGTAAAATAGCGCAATTTCTCAATATCCTGAGCATCTGCTGCGATCAAAAATTGATGTTCTTGTAGGATTAGGGTTTTAGACTTCATGCGAACTTCCCCTTTAATAACAGAAGAGCGGGGTAGATCATTCTGAATATCCCCTGTTCGCTCCAACCAAGTTAAATTAACATCCGTGACGGGTAAATTTCCCCTGATCCAGTCCCGTTTGGGTTGCGTATTTTCGGCAAAAGTGAGGGCTAACTGGGTCGGAGAAAACAGAGAAATTTGACGGGTAAGGGGAGCATTGGGGGTGAATTGCAGCTCGGTAACGGGGAGATCTAGGTTTTCAATTTTAACATTTTCTAGTCCTAATGTAAAGGCTTCTGGATTGAGTTTGAGTTGCAGAGTCGCCAGGGATTCTGTTGCCTCTTTTTCCGTAGAAGTTAACCGGAGATTCAGTTGAGTTTCAGGGGGATAAGCAAGATAACTGAGGTTGATTTGAAGGATGGATTTTAAGGTCAGCTCAGGAAGGGCTAAACCTTGGGGAGTTGCAGGATAGACGAAGAGGTGACTGTTGGATTCGGGAAAGGTGAAAGAGAGTTCGGTTTTTTGGCTTAAAATGGAATTGATTTGAGGATTATCTGGGCTGCTGAAGCTTCCCCTTAAGGTGAGAGTCTCTGAGGGGGTTTGTAAGTCTAAGGACGTTAGGCGATCTATATTTTGCAGGAAAAAGCGCGAGTTGGGTTCGGGGGTGATAAATTGAATATGACTGACGAGTAAGTTGGCTTCAAAGGGTTGGGTTCCAGGAACAATAAATTCGCCAATCACGATGACAAAAGCCATGCAAAATAGAATAAATGCCGCTAACATATCTTTCCGACTTTTAATACGCTCGAAGGGAATAGGCGAGAGTTTGGCAAGGATAAGAATGAGTTTGAAAAGCGCAATTGGCAAATATAAAATTAGCCAAATTATCCAGGAAAGAGCAACAACAATATGAGACCAAGTTTGGCGTTTTGATTCGGATTTTGAGGAAGTTTTTTGTTTAGGCTTACGATTACGAGAGTTCATCTAACATTTATGCTAAAATTAGGTATTAAAACCAGGCTGGGTTATGGTAAAATGGAATAATTCGGATATCTTTTTTTTGGGGTTGTCCCCGTCGTTGTTGTTCGATCGCCATATAAAGTTCGTAGCGTCCCGCAGGCGCATTGCCAAAATTCCAACTGAAGCGAACTTCTCCCGTTTTGGGGATGGTTTGGGATGCATTGTAATAAATTCGACCATCTTTGCGGATTTGTAAAGTGGGGAACGTGGTACGTGCATTACTACCGGCAAATAGGGTGAATTCGTAGCGTTGAGAAGAGGGGTTAAGGATAACCGGATAGTAGATATTTTCGCTTTTTTGGGTCAGATAAGCAACCGCTCGCAGACTCTGGGGTGGAACATTACCTTCTTGTAGGACAGGTTGAGTATTTAAGTAATATTCCATACTATTATTGATGAACCGGACAGCCCTAGGACTGAGATTGTCGAGTAGGTAACCGCGAAGAAAAGACTGCATCTTAAATTGGGGCATTTGGTTAATCCCAGGAATGCGGAGGATGAGGCGGTTGGGATATTCCGCAGGTGCGCCCGTGGTAAAAGAGACCAAGCGAATGCTGGCACTAATGGAGTGATTGATTAAGCCTTCGCAGCGATCGCCCCTGTCGATATATGCTAGGCTATCGGGGTTACCCCTGGGACAAGCCAAAGCCGGTGTAGCGCTGAGGGCAACCGAGAGAGACAGGAGCGTTAGGAAGATTTTGGCATTTCTGTAAGCGGACATCAACATGATTTAGCCCTCAGATATAATGAACAATGAACAATTAACAATTAACAATGAACAATTAACAATTTTTTACGGATTATCCTATTATAGGAACTCTAGGGGGCGGGTTTCGCTGTTAATCGATCGCCCTGTAGGGGCGGGTTATACCCAAATCTAGGATACCAAGCCATCAATGAACTGAACCCGCCCCCACCCCTTGATGTCGAGTTGGGCGGGTTTACAAAGGTGTTTGGTGGGTGTTCTGGTTATTGGTGAACCCGCCCCTACAAATCCATTGTTAATTGTTAATTGTTCATTGTTCATTAGTTTCGATGTCGAGTTGGGCGGGTTCACAGAGGTGTTTGGTGGGTGTTCTGGTTATTGGTGAACCCGCCCCTACAAATCCATTGTTAATTGTTAATTGTTCATTGTTCATTAGTTTCGATGTCGAGTTGGGCGGGTTCACAAAGGTTATTGGTGGGTGTTCTGGTTATTGGTGAACCCGCCCCTACAAATCCATTGTTAATTGTTAATTGTTCACTGTTCATTAGTTTCGATGTCGAGTTGGGCGGGTTTACAGAGGTGTTTGGTGGGTGTTCTGGTTATTGGTGAACCCGCCCCTACAAATCCATTGTTAATTGTTAATTGTTAATTGTTCATTAGTTTCGATGTCGAGTTGGGCGGGTTTACAGAGGTGTTTGGTGGGTGTTCTGGTTATTGGTGAACCCGCCCCTACAAATCCATTGTTAATTGTTAATTGTTAATTGTTAATTGATCACCCGCCAGCGCCGCAACTGTTCAACTACCGAATCAATGGGGTGGCCGAAACCGAAACCCCGCGTTGCTATGGCATTGGCGGGGATGTCTGGTGTGGCGATATTGGGGTCGGTTTGGATATCTTGGCTAGTAGTCAGACTGACTACAATACCGATCACTTCCTTGGTTTCCGCGTTGAGAATGGGGCCGCCAGAATTGCCAGAAGCGAGGTTTGCGTCTAGGGTCATCCTATGGCTATTGAGGTTAACATTCGTGACGTTGCCGGTGACCACATTCCAGGAGTCAGCCAGATTATTGGGATGACCGATAATCGTCACCGGTTGGGCGCGGGGAATGTAACCCGAATGGAGTTTCAGGGGGCGGATGGTTTTGTCGTCCTCTCGGATGCCTTCGACTTTAATTACGGCTAGGTCGAGGGGGTCGTTAGGGGGGGTGATATGTACCAGAGTCCCTGGGTAGCGGAGACGTTGGTTATAGCCTAGGGTGCTGAAAAACTCGACTTCAATAGTGTCGCTGGGACGGTTTGCACCATGGGGTTGGAGGACATGGCGGTTGGTCATAATCCAGATGGTCTCTCCTTCGCGCTTGAAGATCCAACCCGTGCCAGAGTCTGCACCAAGTGCCCCTGGTGCGGTGCTTTCGGCGATTATGATGCGAACCGTGGAGCGCATTTCATAGACCAGGGGTTCGTCATCTGGGCTGGGAACATTGGCCAGGTCGCTGGGAGGAGGGGGGGTGCGCTGTTGGGCCAGGAGGCGCTCGGCTTCCCGGAGGTTGTTTTGGGCGGTGGTGTAGTTGGGGTCGAGTTGAATGGCTTTGTTATATTCGGCAATGGCGGCTTGTAGGTTGCCTTGTTGTTGCAGGGTATAGCCGAGAGCATTGTGAGCCAGGGTATGGGTGCTGGCTGGTGTTGCTTTTTCGTCGGGTAAACTGAGGGCGCGGCCATAGGACTGCTCCGCCTCCCTCAGTTTCCCTTGGTCGTAGAAGACAAGGCCCAGGTTGTTGTGAGCGAGGGCAAATTCGGGGTCAAGTTCCAGGGCGCGGCGATAGGACTGCTCCGCCTCCCTCAGGTTCCCTTGGTCGTAGAAGACATTGCCCAGGTTGTTGTAAATACCAGCTTCTTCTGGCTTCAGTTCAATCGCTCGTTTATAGGCTTGCACGGCATCTGTGAATTTACCTTGCTCTCTGAGAGCATTACCAAGACCAACATAAGCCAAATCATACTGGGAATCCAGTTGAATCGCTTTCCGGTAAGCAGTGATTGCCTCATCTAATCTATGTTGGTCACGTAAACGATTACCTAAGCCAAAATATGCTGGTGCGTTATTTGGGTCAAGTTGAATGATTCTCCGCCAAATAGTTTCAGCTTGTGCATAATTTCCAAGGCGACGAGCTTCTTCTGCCTGTCGAAAAAGTTCTTCTAGAGATGCTTGGGCATAGTTGCCAGCACTGTGGGCTGCGCTGCCCTGTTTCCATAACTCCTCAATCGTCTGTGCAACCGTGGCTTGGGGAGTGACGACCACGGCGAGCGTTAACCAAAATGCCCAGAATTTGCGAAACACGGTATCAATTAACAATGAACAATGAACAATTAACAATGAACAATGGGGGGTTGATACTTATTGTAGTGGATTTTTTGGGGGTTGGGTGGGGTTTGAGAAGCCAGGTTGCTTGAAGCAACCCGGCTTCTGGCTGCCACGGGAGAAGTAGCGGGTAAGAGGAGCAGGGGGATACAGCGCTTCGCGCGGCAGAAGGGTAATGGGTTTCGATTACTGTACCTCATAACATCGAAAAACGCTGTAAGGGCAACCTAGAACTGATTTAGAATTGGAAGATGAATCAATCATCGCTCAATGGGGTAAGGTATTGTGGCTTCTGCGGAAATTGTGCAACAGGTGAGTCGGCTGCGGGAACAGTTGCAAAAGGCGAGTTATGCCTATTATGTGCTGGATCATCCCATCATGGAGGATAGTGTTTATGACCGCCTCTATCGCCAACTGCAAGACCTGGAAAACCAATATCCCGATCTAATTGTACCGGAGAGTCCCACCCAGCGCGTGGGCGACAAACTGGCAGAGCGGTTTACCTCTGTCGAGCATCGGGTTCCCCTTTATAGTCTGGAAAATGCGTTTAACCTGGCGGAATTTCGCCAATGGCAAGAGCGATGGATGCGTGCTTGTAATGCCTCCGATACTCCACCAAACTCCCCCGAATACATCTGCGAACTGAAAATTGATGGCTCTGCTCTCGCCCTAACCTACGAAAACGGCATCCTCGTACGCGGAGCAACTCGCGGTAATGGCACAATCGGAGAAGACATTACCCCCAATGTGAAAACCATTCGCTCTATTCCCCTGCGCTTAACGGGGGAAGTGATACCGGAGCGGGTGGAAGTGCGGGGGGAGGCGTTTCTGAGTCTGGAAGTGTTTGCCTGTCTCAATCAGGAACGCACGGAAGCGGGCGAAGCTCCCTTTGCTAACCCCCGCAATGGGGCAGCCGGAACCCTGCGCCAACTCGACCCGCGCATTGTGGCTTCTAGGCGCTTAGATTTCTTTGCCTATACCCTCCATTTGCCGGAAACCTCAACTTTGCCCCGAAGCCAGTGGGAAGCGCTAGAATGGCTCTCTGAGTGGGGTTTCAAGGTTAATCCGAACCGTACCTGCTGCCCCTCTTTGGCGGCGGTGGAGCAGTATTATAGGCGCTGGGAAATGGAGCGCCACCAACTCCCCTATCTGACGGATGGGGTGGTGGTGAAGCTCAACGATCTGGCGTTGCAAACCCAACTGGGCTTTACGCAAAAGTTCCCCCGATGGGCGATCGCCCTCAAATATCCTGCGGAAGAGTTGCCGACGGTGGTTAAATCGGTGACGGTGCAGGTGGGCAGGACGGGAGCGCTCACCCCCGTGGCTGAACTCGAACCGATCCAATTGGCGGGAACTACGGTTAAACGCGCGACGTTGCACAACGGAGATCGGATCGCCCAATTAGATCTCTGCATTGGCGATACGGCGATCGTTCGCAAAGCGGGGGAAATTATACCGGAAGTGGTGCGAGTTTTGCCGGAATTGCGCCCCCCCGGAGCCAGCCGCTACGAAATGCCCACTGTTTGCCCTGAGTGCAATGCCCCGGTGGTGAAACTGGAAACGGAAGCGGTTACTCGATGTATTAATCGTGCTTGTCCTGCCATTCTGCGCGGCGCTCTCATCCATGCCGTGGGTCGGGATGCCCTGGATATTGATGGCTTGGGGGAAAAACTAGCAGCGCAGATGGTAGAACAGCAGTTGCTGCGATCGCTCCCGGACTTGTATGAATTGACGATTAATGATTTAATGAAATTAGACCGTATGGGTGAGAAGTCTGCCCAAAAACTGGTAGAGGCCATCGCCGCCTCGAAAACTCGCCCTTGGCACTGTATCCTGTATGCGATCGGCATTCGCCATGTGGGAGCCGTCAACGCTAAACTCCTATGTGAAGCCTTTCCCTCTATCGAACAACTCGCCCAAGCCACAGAAAAGGAGTTAGAGAGCGTAAAGGGCATTGGTTCAGAAATGAGCGCGGCGATCGTTCAATGGTTTCAACAGCCCGAAAATCAAACCCTGATGCAACGCTTGCAAGCATTAGGCTTATCCTTATCTGCAACCCCATCAACCCCGGTTATTGCCGCCACTTCCCTCACCGGCAAAACCTTCGTACTTACGGGCACACTACCGAGTTTAACGCGATCGCAAGCCAAAACCCGCATCGAAGCCGCAGGAGGAAAAGTCACCAATTCCATCAGTTCCAAAACCCATTATCTCGTCGTCGGCGATAACCCCGGCTCCAAGCTAACCCAAGCACAACAATTAAACATCACCCAACTCACGCAAGCCCAATTACTGGACTTGCTAGAAGGTAACCCATACTAATTATTAATTGCCGAAACTCTGGGAAGAATCTTCACTCCAGAAGGCCTTGGCTTTTGGGGAACCGAACCCGCTAATGGGCATTGTTCGGGGAGTTTATCCCGTTTAGCTAAATTAGCCAACTCTTGCAATTGGGCGATCGCCTCTGCACCTTCAAGTTTCATCAACTCTCGGTCATCGCGCATTTCTGTCCAGGTAATCCCATAATCAGAAACCAAAAAGCGAATCAGATGATTATCCCCCAAGCTCACCATAAAGGATGCGCTATTCATCTGGTCGCCACAGGTATAGCACGAAGCTAAAAATCCATGGCGCTCCAGGACAATGGCCAACGCCTGAAGGCTCATGACCAAATCTCGGACAAATTGTCTATGCTGGTGCGCTAATCGGATAAACACCTTTATTTTCCTCCACTCACCACACTATTCTAGACGGTTTTATACTTTCTTCAGGATTCCATCAGATTTTCTAGATTGATCGAGGGATTACCATACTTCAAACCAATGAATTAGGCTCCAGCCTAAGAGCATCTTTTCAGAAATACAGTATACCAGGACACATTCAAACTAACCCAAGTCTGATTTCTAGCCCTTAGTTCACTTGCCACCAGCCAAAACCCGGGCCAATGAACCGAACCGTTAGCCATACGGCAATCATAATCCCAATCCCAATCCAAGCCCCCGTACTTGTCCACTTGACAAACTGATCCGCTTGTGATCTTGTGATTGGCAACCAGGGCAAGATAGTCTTTTCCTGGCCATACTTTTCTCCTAGAGCTGCTTTACGGCGTTTCGCTTCACCCATAACTGATTCGCGCAATACCTATTAACTAAACTAACCTAGACTCCGATAATAGCCTTTTCTAAGAAATTCCTGCCACTGTGTTGACAAAACAATAAGAAACGATACGTTTTGCGATATTTGCCTCAAAGTCCCCCTAAAATCCGCCCTCCATGAAGGAACGGCACTTTAAACCCCAAACTTGGGGTAACGCACTAACGTCTAATCGCAAAACCAGCATAGGCTAACTCGCTCACCGCGTGCCAACTAAAAATATCGGCTTGGAACTCGATCCAAGACCCATAAACCTCTTGAAAAGAAGAATCTTCACTAGCTTGTTGCTCCAATAGTTCCTGAGTCGCTTGACGACAAGCCGTCAAAATTTCTGGACTGAAGGGCTGTAACTGCGTGCCTCCATCCCTAAGCCGTTTCAATGCCTGGGGGTTCAGGGTATCATAGCGAGCCAAACAGTGAACATTCGTATCGGCTGTCGCGCTCTCAATCGCATCCTGATACTCTTTCGGCAACTGATTCCACTGGTCTACATTCACCTGTAACTCAAACGTAGAACCCGGTTCCCACCAACCCGGATAATAATAGTATTGGGCAGCCTGATTCAAGCCCAATTTCTCATCATCATAGGGGCCCACCCATTCAGCCGCATCAATCGCCCCCCGCTCCAAAGCCAGGAAAATTTCTCCTCCGGGTAACACCTGCACATTCACGCCTAAATTGGCTAAAACCTTACCCCCAAACCCAGGAATTCTCATCAGAATTTTGGGTCTGAAACCCCGTCCTTCTAGGACGGCTTTGTGGTATAATAGGGTTGGTCAATGACCCACCCGCGACGCAGACGTAACAGAAAGCCTTTACGTGACGAAATCGGGTTTCAACCCGTGGCGCATAGAGCTGCGGTAGACCGGGAAAAGAGGATAG
>NZ_JAQPOK010000096.1 GCF_030068445.1 Roseofilum halophilum BLCC-M91
CGTTTATGGGGTAAACACTTAAACTGTGCCCAACTGCAAAAGCATATTGCTAAGTTAAGAAAGTGTAATTCTTTTTGGCAGCTAGTTGGTTCTCAAGCGGTTCAAGATATTGGTCAGCGAATTGAGAAAGCCTATCAGTTATTCTTTAAGCACAATAGTAAAGGAGTGAGACCACCTGGCTTTAAGAAAGTCAAAAAGTACAAATCATTCACCCTTAAACAAGCGGGTTATAAATTCTTGGGTGACACCAGAGTAAAAATTGGCAGCCGAGTCTATCGATTTTGGAAATCTAGAGAAATAGAAGGAAGGATTAAAACATTAACCATTAAGCGAACTGCACTAGGCGAAATGTTTATGGTGGTTGTGGTTGATAAGGAGTCAGAGCTAGAAATTAAATCAACGACAGGTAAAATAGCGGGATTTGATTTTGGACTTAAAACATTTCTGACCTCTTCTGATGGGACTAAAATTGATTCACCAGAATTTTTAAGGCAGTCCCTAAACGCTATCAAAAGAGCCAGTAAAAGCCACTCGACAAAAGCCAAAGGTTCAAACAACAGGGAACGGGCTAGGAAGAATCTGGTTCGTAAACATGAAGATGTATGCAACCGCAGACGTGATTGGTTCTGGAAACTAGCTCATTCATTGACTGATGAATTTGATGTTTTATGTTTTGAGACACTGAACCTTAAAGGTATGCAACGTCTTTGGGGCAGAAAGATATCTGACTTGGCTTTTGGTGAGTTCCTGCAAATACTAGAATGGGTAGCCAAGAAGAAAAATAAACAGATGGTTTATATAGACAAGTGGTATCCATCGAGTAAAACTTGTTCTTGCTGTGGTCATGTTTTAGGGAATCTAGATTTATCCACTAGAGAGTGGCGTTGTCCATCTTGCAATTCGATTAATGGCAGAGATGAAAACGCCGCTAAAATAATTCAAATGGTTGGGGCATCAACCATTGGGTTAGGCGATGTGAGACTGGCTATGCCAGCAATTGCTGTTTGACCTCAGAATCCCCGTCGTTTAGCGAAGCGGACGGCGGGGAGTATGTCAATCAAGAGCATTCAATTCCAGATAAAATTTTCCAGAAGATTGTGGATAAATTCTAGAGAAGAATCCCCCGTGCCTTAAGGCCGGGGAATGTCAATTGTGTATCAGCCTCAAGCCGGATAAATCCGTAGGCGGCGATTGGGTTCTTCACCGAAACTATCGGATTTGAGCCGATAATGCTCGACTAGCTCATGTTGCATCTTGCGGACTTTTCCAGAGCGAGGGAGCAGTTCCACTGGTTGCCCCTTGGGAATCACAATCTGCTCTACAGCCAAGCGAGCTTCTTCGAGGGCTTCTAACTCATCTTCTGCACCACTGCGGGCAAATAGATTCAGATCCACGGCTTCATTCACATGGGCAGTATCGAGATCGAGCAGTCGTTGCAGGGTACGAATCATCTGGGGAACCGTGTTCGATTTGAGCGTATGTACGGGAAGATGGCGAGATTTGGCCATTTGCTTGAGTTTACCCTGGCTTTTCAGATGCGATCGCAACGCCAACACCACATCCGCACTATCAATATCCTTCGTCAGTAACACCGGTATATTTAACGTGCGAATCACCTGCTCCAGTTGGTGGCGACTAATGCCATAGGGGTAGATATGCAACGGCCAATCTTCCCCATTGGGGCCCGTGGGTCGCTCTTCTTCCCCAGCACGGCTGAAGGAATCTTCCAACATTTGATGAAAAGATTCTTGCTCTGGGGAAACCGGTTGCCCAAATGGAGCATATTTAGTGTCATTGGACACCGGAAACATATGGCCCTGACTGCGCCAACCCTTGACTCCCTGAGCCTTTGACCACCCTTTGCCCTCTGTGACTGCACTATTGGATAAAGGGATCGGAGTTAGAGTGTTAGACTTGCCATTATGACCAGAACGGCGACCTGCGGGCCGTTGAATGGCTAACCCATTCTCGGTGGTTTCATGGCTAATCACTACTTCCCCTTGCTCATTGACCGTGCGCACTTCGGGAATGGGTTGGCGGCCGCGCAACAAACCATCGACCATCTCATCGACCCGTTCGTGAACTATCCACCGTTGACGCTCTTGCATTTCGATGGCGATCTCGAAGGTCGGCGGGGACTTGCGCTCTAGAACTGTTTTTTGTGACCCCCGTCGCCGCGCTTCGTCATCTCCTAGGGTAACGGCCTGAATGCCTCCGACTAGATCGGAGAGGGTGGGGTTTTTAATCAGGTTTTCGAGTTGATTTCCGTGAGCTGTTCCGACTAACATGACCCCCCGTTCGGCGATCGTGCGAGCGGCTAAGGCTTCTAGTTCTGTGCCAATTTCATCAATCACGATCACTTCGGGCATGTGGTTTTCCACGGCTTCAATCATCACTTGATGCTGAAGTTCGGGACGAGCCACTTGCATCCGGCGAGCGCGACCAATGGCAGGATGGGGAATGTCGCCATCGCCAGCAATTTCGTTAGAGGTGTCGATGATGACAACGCGCTTATCGAGTTCATCGGCTAATACCCTGGCAATTTCCCGCAAAGCTGTCGTTTTTCCCACACCGGGACGACCGAGCATCAGGATCGATTGTCCGCGCTCGACTAAATCCCGAATCATGCCAATGGTTCCAAATACGGCTCGACCTACCCGCAATGTCAAGCCAATAATGTCTCCGGTGCGGTTGCGAATGGCACTGATCCGATGCAGGGTTTGTTCGATTCCTGCCCGGTTATCGCCGCCAAAGTGACCGACGCGATCTAAGCAGTATTGAATCTGTTCCCGACTGACGGGCGTATCGGTAATATACTCAGCCGCTTGTTTGGGAAAGCGAGCTTCTGGGAGCCGACCTAAATCTAGGACGATTTCAATCAGTTGGGTGCAGTTTTCATGGGCTTCTAGGGTTTGGCGAATGGTTACGGGTAAAATGTCGAGCAATTGTTTTAAGTCGTCGGCCATATCCTTTGAAGGTTGTTTGGCTGAAGGTTGTTGGGCAAGTTGAGCGTTGGAGGATTCGGGCATCCGAGGTAGTTCAAAAGCGTTCATAAAATCGATATTTGATAAGGGGATAGGATTGGCTTACGAGGGCAGGGGTTTGAGTTGGGAGACTAGGGTATGGGCTAACTTGACCCCGGCCCAGAGAAGGTCAGGATGGTCTTCTAGATGGGGATAGGCCAATCCCTGGGAGGATTGATCTGTTGGGCTTTCGGATGGTTCCAAGGGTTCCAAAATGGGCGAAAGTAGGACGCGAGCATAACTACCATAGGCAACACCGATAATGGGCGATTTTGGATCGTTCCATGGGTATGAGTTCGATCCAAGCTTGTTTGTCTCTTTTGTTCCCAAGAGTCTTAGGCTTCTGAGCTTGGGAACGGTGTAGTCGTTGGTTCCGCCAGCTAGTTGTAAGGCTCCTGGAAAGCCTGACTCAATCACTTTTTGGGCGAGTTTGATGGTGCGGTGGGTGGTTGCGGAGCTGATGTCCCCACTCATGGGCCGACCATCGAGTTGCCAGATTACAGGACACGACAGGGGTTGAACGAGTTGATGGAGAGACCATAGATAGTCGATGAGGCGATCGCCGTCTGGACAGCTAATGGCGATTAACCGCAGGGATGCCACGTGCGGTTGAATTGCTTGCCATAGACGTTTGAAGTCTGTATAATGAGAGGTCTGGGTATGAATTTCTAGCGCGTCAATCCCTTGCTCGATTAGTTCAGGTACAAGGGTTTGCGGGGTGGAAATGTAGGAGCGAGTCACAATCCGGTTGTAGGGGCAAATGGGGATACACCGCCCACAACCATAGCAGCGTTGGTCAATCACCCCGATGTCGGGATGAATGGCCAGTTGAATGGCTTGGGCAGGACAGACCTTTTCGCAGGGCCGAGGGCAGTCTGAAGGACAAAAGGATGGGTCAAATTCAGCTTTGCGAAAATGGGGGTCTTCTCCGTCGTTTAGGCTGGCCATGATTAGGGGATCGTGGTCTTTGCCTGGTTGACCGAGTTGACGTTGCCAGGTTTGGGTTTGGAGACGACGGGCGGCAGAGATGGCTTCTTGAGCTACGGCGACGATCGCCGGATCGGCCGCCACATCGATACAGTCGGCTCCCGCGAGGGTGTAAGCCAACGTTAGATTCCGAATGGCAGGGATATGTTGGTAACTGGCCCCGCAGATAAGCTTGAACCAGCGATGATCCCTGATTGAGTTGAGGGCAGGGTACAGTTGAGTCACCCTTTTAAGATAAGGCCTTGTGGCCAAAATGGGGAGGTTTAGAGTCACAATAGATAAAGTCTAGATCTCAATGGGTTGAAATTGGGATCTAGAGTTAAGGTGAGATTGTTTGTAGTATAACAGAAATATTTTGTATTACAAATAATGGCTCATGGAATTGAGGGGTACAAATGTTCCCCCATTCCCCCATTCCCCCATTCCTATCCTTCCAGAGCTTGCAGATAATCGAGGGCAGCTTCCAGGCGATCGCCATATCCTTGGGCAAAGCTCTCAAACCAGAACCCCTCATCAGAATAGGGATCTAGCCGTGCCAACCACTCCTTAGCGCGGGGTTTGAGGGCTTCGAGTTGTTGACGGCGCATTTTTTCTTCCCGTTGAGCGGCTTCTCGTTTTTGGCGCTCAATGGCTCGATTTTGGATAAAACTATCGCGCATGTTGTCGAGGACATCATCCGTTTGAGCAGCCGAGGCTTTTGCCGCTTCCCGTTGCGATCGCATTTGCATCGCCCTTAACCGCACCTGCTCTAAATCAGGTTCTGTATTACTCGACGGTGCAGAACTCTGTTGTTTTGGAGCCTCGTAACGTTGGCGAATTTGTTCTAAATCTAAGTTTGATTCCTCAGAGTCCCCACCAGAAGGAGAGTGTTGCTGTTCATAGTGTTGGCGCAGGGCATCTAATTCTGATTCTGAATCTGGGGACTCAACAGAAGAATTTTGAGGCTGCTCGTAGCGTTGACGAATGGCCTCTAAATCAGACGGCGATCGCTCCTCTTCTCTACTGCTGCTAAACTGAGACTTGAGATCCGCCAGCAAATCATCCATTGTATTCTCCTCTCTATCTTTTCCCTCGGCGCGATCGGGAGGGAGAGGTTGGCGCTCTCCAGACTGTTTCTGCTGATGTTGAGCCTTCAACTCATTCAAAAAATCATCCATAGAACTCATGGTTTGCCAAACCTCCCCAATACTCAAGGGAATCCAACGTTTCCCTTAACCCTAATCATAGATGGC
Source organism: Roseofilum halophilum BLCC-M91 (assembly GCF_030068445.1). Classification (GTDB taxonomy): domain Bacteria; phylum Cyanobacteriota; class Cyanobacteriia; order Cyanobacteriales; family Desertifilaceae; genus Roseofilum; species Roseofilum halophilum. Next base: position 5,243 of record NZ_JAQPOK010000096.1, read on the forward strand.
GTTCATCAACACATCCGTCAGGGTCATGGACTCCATTTCCTCCATGATAACAGTATCCACAATGTCGAATTTCGCACCGACTTCGATCATTCGGTCATCTAAAGCCTTGAGAAATTCCCTCACTTTGGGATCTTTACCCACTTGGATAAAGGAAATAGCCAACTCTTCATCGCGATCGATTTGAGTTGAGGCATCTCGAATTAAGGCGATCGCCCCTTTCTTTTCCTCCTCCCCTTCAATACCATCAGTAATCACCAAAAACGTTTCCCCGTTTTCTTTCGCTTGCCCGGCAGCTTTACGCTCAAAATAATTATTCAGGGCATGTTCAAGCACTTGATCGAATTTGGTGACTCCAGAGGGAGTATTTTCTTGGAAGATTTGTTCTACCTTACTCGCCGTGACGTTATCATAGCGGCGGAAGTTAGCGGCAAACAAATAAACCGTAATCCCATCTGGATCGAGTTTTTCACAGAATTGGGCTACCTTAAATGTAGACTCTTGGGCCGCTTGCCACCGACTTTTACCTTCCGGCTGGTCTTGTAGCGACATACTATTACTTTTATCGATAATCAGAGTATAGTCGCGGTTTCTGAGAATCTCTTCTGCCATTGATGCGATCTCCTTGATGATACAGCGCTTCGCCCTGGTAATGGGTCAACCGTGTTGTTCCTAGAGGACTTGTTTAAGGGGAAGCCAGCGCACTTGGCGATCGCCCCCTAATTCCACAATAATTTTTACCCTAGGCTCTAAACTGGGCAATTCGGCTAGATAACCGAGTTCTTCGGAAGATAGAATATGGCCTTCAATAATCCACAGCAGTAGCCCTTTGGACTGGGGAGGAAGTTGATCCACTTGGGTTTGAATAATGGGGGGAATAAAGTAGACTTCACCAACAGCCGCTTTTTTACCACTGCTCTTTTTCCCCAAATGGGCAGGGCGAACCCCATGCACTCCAGTTAAATAAGCGGATAAATCCCCTAAACCCCGTGCAGCAATGGACAGGGCGGTATAACCGGCTGCTCGGACGCGGCGGATATAGCGTCCTTCATATCCTCCTTCTGGGGGCACATACATGCCCAACGTTCCTTGGTTTTCTAAATCGCGAATTAGACTCTTACCCGTGATAATTAGTGCCATGCTCTCACCTGACCTGATGTAATCCTGGTTTATTTTAACGTGAGTTCGGCATTTTTCCTGGGGGGCGATCGCGCCAACGGCTAGAGACTCGCAAAAAAACAGGGAGAGTGGATTAATCCTTCTCTCCCTGTTTGTATCGTTTAGCTAACCGATAGCACTTCTGCTTCTGGAAGGGCTGCTCTCAAGGCAGTTTTCCGCGCTTCAAACAGCTCTAAAAGTTTTTCAATCACAATTTGCAGCACATCTGAGGGAAACAGAGCTAAAAAGTCAGAGGCTTTGAGTTCTCCTTTGAAAAAGGCTTTAGCTTGAAGGGTAAGTTCCCGAATCTGATCGAATCCCATGGATTTCACCATAAAGGTGCTTAGGGGGGAATTTTTCAGGTCATAGGAGGAATCTTTGATGCGTCCTTTTTCCAGGAGAGTCAGGACTTCTTTTTCTAACTCATTTCCCGGTTTATGGGGATTAACTACTGGGGGCAGCAGTTCTTCTAAGACGACTCCCACGCTGCCTTCGGTACGCATTTCCCCCATCATGGTGGAAATGGGGATATTTTTACCGAATTGTAAGGATAGGGCTTCTAGGAAGGCAATAGAAAGCAGCTTTGTGCCTAAGTAGAGGCGACCGACATCCATATTCCGTTGCGATCGCTCAATCAAAAGCTGATACTCTTGAGGTTCAGGCACATTGCGAAAATTATGGAAAATGATTTCCGGTTTCAGGAAATTCATGAATCCTTCCATTTTCTGTAATGCCGTCCGGTATTGGCTCACCGTATAGGAATTCGAGTTTTTCAGATGATGGTTCGTTTCTGGCAATAAATTCCAGGTTCCATCCAAAAACCGAGCCGCACTTTCATACGCAAAACTACCCACGTCACGGTTAGACATGCGTACCGAGCGATAGACCGTTTCCACCATTTCCTCTTCCGTGAGTCTGGTTTGATATTTTTCGTTGACTTCCCCTAATCTTTTGTATAATACCTCACTGCTACTTAATCCTTCTGGCGTTTTCGACCGAAAGGGAATGGTGGCTTCAATACAAGCGATAATTTGCAGAATTAGACCCGGACTGAGGAAATCTTCATAGACTTTAGCCGCAACTAAGGCGCTGAGGAATTCATTTTGTCCCGTCATGGGGGCTAGTTTTTGTCCAGCCTGGAAAGCGAACAAATCCAAGACCATTTCCAACATGCCATCTTTCGGCAACTTATCCCGGTCTAGGATCAGTAGGTCTTCCCCTACCTGACGAATAAAGGGACTAATATAGTAACTTAAGTTAAAATTTACACTTTTATCAACTTGTACATAAACCACATCATGAAATAAGGCGGCCAAAACTTCGATCGCATCCTCATTTCCCCCAACTTCAAAAATATGCTCTGGCGTATGGAAATACCGCCAAGGCCCCGTCATGGTTTGCACAATCAGGTTAGCAATATCGGAAAGCTTATTTGGCTCAATTTTGATGCCTAACTGATCGATCGCCCAAACGAGCTTTTCTAAACATTGTTTTTGGTCATTTTCAAGACTCATGGAGACCTCTGCACCTTTCGTCAATCCAATTAATAATTATCATTATGCACATAAGATGGGAGAGGTGGGAGGAAGCTACGGAAAATTTCACCGCTTCTCCCATCCGTATATTCTCCGGGATTTTGCCGATTTAGGCTTTTTTGGGAGCGAACATGCGCTCTAAGCTCATGCCCAACACCCCTAAACTGACCAAGCCTAAACCTAGCCATTGCTGAGTTCTGAGCGCCTCAGCAATCAAGAATAGACTAAACAGGGCGGTTAGGGCAGGGCCACTTGCTCCCATGATAGAGGCTAAAGCCGGGCCAGCAAAGCGAATGGCAAAGTTATTAAGTAAGTAACTGCCCAAGGTGAGAATACCCAAAATCGTCCCGCCAATCAGCAGACTCATTTGAGTATTGGGTTCAATGACTACAGCCAATTCCGTCGGCAAGGGAAACAAAAGGGAAATTCCAGAAAAGACAAAAATGGCCGCAAAGGAAACGAGAGAAAAGGGAATGGGGTGTAATTTCTTGGTTCCCATGCCCACTAAAAGCACGTAACCGGCAAAGGTCACCCCAGCACCGACGGCAGCGCTAATACCCAGTTCGGTATTGCCCTCAACTCCGCCTTGAGGCAGGGCCAGGATACCTCCAGCAAGGATAACGGCCATGGCAATCATGCGAGCTAGGTTGGGGCGATCGCCGAATAGGGCCCAGGAGGCGAACACGGTGACAATCGGATAGATAAAGAAAATGGTGATCGCAATCCCCGTGGGAATATTACCAATGGCGATATAAATACAGACTTGGGACAAAAACAGGAAGAACCCACTGCCAACCACCTTGATCATGTGGTCATAATCATTCCCCTGGATAAAGCGTTTGAGGTCTGACCAAACCGGAGGATAGAGAACTGTGGCCAAGATGGGGAAGACCAACATCACCACAATCATCCGCAAGAAGAGAATGAGCAAGGAATTGCCTAACCCTGGAGTAATCAACCCATCGACTGGAAACATGCCTAACACCAGTCTGGGTTCGGGAGAAATTTTTAATAGAATTTTCAGGGTGACGTTGAATAAGGAAAGCACACAGGCCGATAAGAAGGCCAAGAGTAAACCGACCACCACTTGACCATCTTTCGGTTGTGGCTTGGGTTTTGGAGTCATCTCTGGAGGGGGATTGACCATTTCTTCCTGTGCAGAAGGCCCGGCACCGGTTGGGATCTGCTTGAAGTGTTGGCTCTCGATTTGCGATCGCAAGCGATTGGCCCAGCCCTCTAGAGTTCTAATTTCCTCTAGAAGTCTAGCTCCTCGATCGCCAAGGGGTTGGCCATCCTCACTCACTTGATGGGCCAGCTCCTTTTGTAGCCTTTCCAGGTCTTGATTGACTTTCCTTAAAGTCTCTTCAGCACGTCTGGCCTTAGAGTCTCTTGAGTCCGTATTGTCCATTGATATTCACTTGAAAGACGACGGGTAGGGGGCATACAGCCCTTTCCGGAAGTAATAAGGCTTTTGTTGCTTTAAGCATATCGATCCCAGGGAGAGAACGGAGGATTTTTGCTAGGAATTTAACAATCTTAATCAACAACCATCAAGGACGGCAGCCGTTACTGCACCTAGGAGCTTCTAGTCCACAACGGAGGTGATGATCCGTGCGGTGTTTATGCCCATTCATGACGGCGAAGCCGAAAACAGGCGAACTATTGCCAAGATAGTAGCACTTATACTAGCAGTGAGGGGAAGGGTGATCGCCCAAACTAAGGCAATTTCTTTGAGGGTGTTCAATTTTAGAGGGGAAGAAGGCGATCGCCCTGCTAAACCAATACCGACGACAGCACCCACAAGAGCATGGGAGGTGGAGACGGGAAAGCCAAACCGGGAAGCGAGTAAAATGGTGGTAGCTGTGGCGACTTCGGCACAAAATCCCCCACTGGGTTTGAGGGGGGTAATGTTTTCCCCGACGGTAGAAATTACGTTTTTTCCCCAAAGGGCGAGTCCAACGACAATCCCGATCGCTCCTACCATTAAACTCCAGAGGGGCACGTGAAAGTCTCCAGGAATTAGGATCTCACTTTGGCGAATTTGGCTAATCACGGCTAAGGGGGCGATCGCATTGCCCACATCGTTGGAGCCATGGGCAAAGGCCACAAAGCAGGCGCTGATCACCTGAAATTGGGCAAAAACCCCTTCTAGGGGGCGATCTTGGCTGAAGCGATGCCAACTGAGGGCGGTTAGTCCCACGATTCCTAGGGCTGCTGTGCCAATCATAGCGGTATGGTTGGGAAAGTAAGGAATGGAGAGACTAGAGAACAGGGTGGGTAAAACGATCGCCCCAAAAATGCTCAATAAACCAGTACAGATCCAGGGAATCCATTCTTGTAGTCTCAACCGGGCTTGGGGGTGGTCTAAAACCCAGGCTTTGAGGCGACTATAAAAGACCAGAGCCAGGCTACCACTGATGACTGGGGTAATCACCCAAACGAGGGAAATACGCCCCAAGGTAGACCAATCAATGGCTTCTGTGCCCATCGCCACTCCACTAAATCCGGCGATCGCCCCCACAATGGCATGGGATGAAGCCACCGGGAGTCCAAAGCTGGTGGCAATTTGTAACCATAGTCCACAGGTGAGCAATACGGAAACCATCCCCAGAAAGAGTAAGTGGAGATCGGGGGCAAATTCTTCCACATGAATTAAGTCACCCGCTAAAGTTTGGGAGACTCGACCGCCAAACCAGACGGCTCCAGTAAATTCTAAGATCCCGGCAATAATGACGGCTTGAGTGAGGGTAATGGCCTTCGATCCGACGGAGGTTCCCATGGAGTTGGCCACATCATTCGCGCCTAAATTGCAGGCAACATAGAAGGCCAGTAGAACGGGTAAGAGTAAATCCATCGAGCGATCATATCAGACTTCATCAAATACGGGGGGCCAAATTTCGGCGATCGCCAGTTCCCAACCGGGTAAAAGTTCCGGAATTGCCAGCGTATCATCATTCGTGAGAACCAGAGGTTCACAATTGGGGCGATAAACCGTCACTGTTAAATTTTTGGGGTCAACTAAAATGCCGACTTGAGAGCCTAATTCCAGGAATTTCTCCAGTTTTGCCACCAAGGGTTTAATATTGTCTGAGACTGACCTGACTTCAATGGCCAAATCCGGTACAATCTCAGCAAATGCATGGGGTGCTTGACGCATTTTCTGAGCCGGAACAAAGGAAACATCCGGGCCACGCAGATTACCATCGGGTAGGCGAAACCCGGCGGAAGAACCAGTAACATAACCTAAAGACCGGGGAAACACCCACATATTCAGAAATGTGATTAATCGGGCAACAATAACTTCGGAAACGTAATCGGATAATCCCATGATAATAATTTTACCATCAACTAATTCTGTCCGATAGTCCAGATGGGCATCAGTTAATTGGGTTTGCAGTTTTTCTAGGTCTTCAACAGTCAGAGACATAAATTGAGATCTCCATAACAAGTAGACTCTAATCTTTTATGCTATATCTAGAGTGTATTATCCTATTTTTTTCGTCATTAATCTACAATTAAAAATCTCTAGAGGTAGAAATGTCCGGAACAGCCAATAACGATATTCTAAGACTTTCAGTGGTGCGGGGATGGCTCTGTCTCTGACCGGTGCTGCTGATAATACCCGGATTACGGGATTCGAGACCATTGACCTGACGGGTTCGGGCAATAATAGCCTGACTCTGGATTATGCTTCTCTGTTGCATCTGGTCTCGGAAAGTACATCTGGCGCTGGGTTCCGCACTCTGACGGTGACGGGTAATGCGGGAGATAGCATCACGGCTAACCTATCTGGTTTAGGCTTTACTACTAGCAGTAGCGGCGGGTTCACGACTTACGAGCTGGATCAGTTGCGCTTGGTGGTGAGCAATGATGTTAACCAGGGAGGGGTTACGATTTAAGCCAACCAATGGGTAAGGGCGGGTTTATGAGTCATTTCTTCTGGTAAGGAAGATCTGGGAGAACCCGCCCCTACCAATCCATGTTTAATTTTTAATTGATTATCCTGTAGGGGCGGGTTAACCCATAACCAGAATACCCACCAACCCCTTCTGTAAACCCGCCCCTTGTATTTAAGTTCCCTGTATCAATACCCAACTAACACCTTCATTGTAAAATATAGATAGTTAGAAACACAGCATACCAGTTTATGAACTACCGAGACATTATTACAATTGAACCTGAAAAACGGGGGGGTAAGCCTTGCGTCCGAGGCCTGCGGATTACAGTCTATGAAGTGCTTGAGTATCTGGCTTCCGAGATGAGCGAAGCAGACATTCTCGATGATTTTCCCGATCTGACGCGAGAAGATTTAAAAGCCTGCATTGCTTATGCTGCTGACCGCGAGCGTCGGTTGATGACTGCCCCATTATCATCTCTATGAAATTACTTTTTGATGAAAATCTATCGCCTAAATTACCAAACCGTTTGAGCGATATTTTTCCAAACTCGCTTCATGTTCGAGATAGCAGAGGAAACTGCTGTATACCCAAATCTTGTAGACTGATATCAAGTCCGGTTTCCGCAAGCGGACATGAAAATGAGTTAAGCTAGCGGGCAAGATGCCCGCACTCCCTCAATCTGAGTGATATTAGTGGAGTGGGAGCATCTTGCTCCCTACATTTTTAATTATGGTATTTCCGCTCCGCGACCTTCGTAATGACTTATTGGCACTGATTCGCCGGATTTGATATGAGAGGGGAGAGTAGCATTATGATCCAGAAACGGATTTTAGGGTTAGATCCAGGGTTAGCCCGTTTGGGGTTTGGTATCCTCGACTGTGAGCAATGGGAGGACACCCAAGAGGAGCGTTTTAAGCCGTTGGATTTTGGGGTGATTACGACTCCAAGCGGCCAAGCAGTGGGCGATCGCCTCTGTACCCTTTATGATGACCTGCAAGCCATTGTCACCCAATGGAAGCCCGATCTGGCAGCGATCGAAAAGTTGTTTTTTTATCGTATGGGCAATACCATTTTGGTGGCTCAAGCGCGGGGGGTGCTGCTGCTGGTTTTAGCTCAACACCAGATTCCTATGGTTGAATATACTCCTGCCCAAGTCAAGCAAACCCTGACGGGATATGGCAGGGCTGATAAGGAGGATGTGCAAGAATCGGTAATGCTAGAGTTAGCCCTAGAAGAGGTTCCCAAACCCGATGATGCGGCTGATGCGTTGGCGATCGCTCTCACCGCTTGGTTAACAATTAACAATGAATAATTATGATCTCGATTGAAGAACTGACTGCAACTCAAGCTTATCAATTTCATGGTGATGTCAATTTATACAACTCCTGTGAAACTCAAGAGTTAGCGACGCAGGGGGCTGGCGATCGCCAGTTTCACCTCCTCGGATCTCCCCAAAACAACGCCCTTCCCATCCTCCTATCCGAAGACGACTATTCCTGCTGGTTATCTTTGGACGACTTAGACAAAATCGATCTAGCCCTAGCTCCCTATCAACCCCGTCCCGTCTCCCGTGCCGAAATCGAAAAACGGAGCGATCGCATCATTGCCTACACCCAAGATGCCATGAATCAACCCAATCACTATCTCTGGGGCGGAACCGTACCCCCCAATTACGATTGTTCTGGATTAATGCAAGCCGCATTTGCCTCCGTCGGCATCTGGATACCTAGGGATTCCTATCAACAACATAACTTTACCCAACCCATTGCCATTCAAGAAGCACAACCCGGAGATCTCCTATTTTTCTCCTCTGGAAAACCCATTACCCATGTTGCCCTCTATTTAGGAAATAACCACTATATTCATAGTTCCGGAAAAGATCGCGGACGCAATGGCATTGGGATAGACACTTTAGCTTCCGAATCCGATCCCATTAGCCAATATTATGCCCAAATCTTCTGTGGTGCAGGTCGTATTGTGGCTGGATATATCAGCACCGGAAATCCAGAGGCTCAATTTGAATGTCCTATATCAGTCAATTCATGAAAACAGCTCGTTTTGTTAGTATTTTTAGCCTAGCAGTCCTCTTAATTCTTACTATTCAACCCTGGGCGATCGCTCAACTGCCTTTCTTAACACAGCCAACGATTACAACCCAGGAACACAATACCCCTTGGTGGGATCTCAACAAAGCTAAACCCTGTGGCAGATATTGGTGCAGTGAAGTTCATCTTTATAGCACCAAAGTATTAACAGGAGAATTAAAACTTGCGGTTCAGTCTGATTTTCAATCTGAAAGCCCCAATGAAGCCATCATAGAGGTTGAGCAAAGAGCAAAATTAGTACAATCTTCAATCAATAGAGGAATTAATGCAATCACCCAAAATTATGAATTCCCTCACAGCGCTGAGGGCAAAAACTGGATTTTTTGGTGGTTTTGGAATCAAGACAAACCCAAACATCCACTCACACCACGATTAGCTGTTGGGATCAAAAATAATCAAACCGTCATTTATGCACCTCCTCAACCTCAGTTTGGAATTCTGAGATCTGCAACAGTCGTTACCATTACTGATGTAGATTCCAGCGCTAATTTTACTTCTATTGAACGATTAGGAGAAATTTGGCGTAACAACTTAGAATTAGCGTTTAGCGAAATTTTATGGGGAAAAGAATTTGATGCCCAATATCCTTGGATTCGTTCAAAAATTGCCTTCTTCATAATTTTATTGACTTTCAGTATCTTTGCATTATTTTATCTTGCTAGAGAAAAATTAACAACATGGAGAAGAAAACTTAAAAACAAGATTAAAACATTAGTTAAATCCCTTGAAGTTGATGCCCAGGAAAATTCTGGAGAGACCCTAGAACAAGAAGCTGACACCTACCCTATCAATAGTTCTGATTTACCATCAGAAAGTTTTGCTAACACAATGGATGTTAGTCATAGACGAAAGAATAATAATAGAAAAAAAATCAAAAAACTTCATTTAGTTTTGAAATCATTTTTGATATTCAACCCGATCAAAGCATCCACAAAAAAGCTATTTTCTCAAATATCTTTGATGCAGCAAACAAATAACTTTATTGAATTATTTAGAAGGATTTTCTTGATCTTACAACCCTCAGCATTATTAGTTGGTCTTGCTTTCACGTTTGGGTTATTTAGAAGCACGCGATTTTTGACCTTTGCCTTTATTATTCAAGCTATTTTACTGCCTACCCTTTGGATTATAATTACGATAATCGATAAAATTTTCGACATTATTATCGATTATACATTAAATAAATGGGCTAAAGAAAAACAAGAAATAGATCCTGCATCTAATCGTTATACTTTTCGTGTTACAACCTATTCTCCGGCCATAAAAGGGGGTAAACATGCGTTATTTGTCACCTTGGGCATTTATATTACGATCAACTTGTTGGGCGTGAATATGAATTTTCTAGCGAGTGTCGGCGTTTTAACTGTTGTGCTGGCATTTATTTCGCGAAATTTATTAGAAGACATGCTCAATGGTATTTTAATCCTCTGGACGGATCGCTATGCTCAGGGAGACTTTGTTGAGATTAATAATTTTTCTGGTACAGTGGAAATGATTAATCTTTATGTTACCCATCTCAGAAATTTAGATGGTCAACTGATCATTATCCCTAATGGTCAAGTTTCCACGGTCATTAACAGTACAAAAGATTGGTCAAGAAGTAATTTAACGATTAAGATTGCTTTAGGTGCAGATTTGAAAAAATCCATGGAAATTATTAAGCAAGTCTCGAATGAACTGGAGGAGGATGAAGAATGGAAAGGTAAAATTTTAGAACCGGTCAATATTCTAGGTGTGGATGATATTTCCCATGAAGGAATAATCATTCGGTTCCTGATTAAAACTGTACCAGGTGAACAATGGGCTGTTGCTCGGACATTTCGTTTACGGATTAAGAAAGCTTTGGATGAATCGGGAATTTCTCTAGGAATTCCTCAGCAAATTTGGTATACTACTGGCAGAGGATATGATAATCCACTTCAACCTCCTATTTCAATAGATACGGATGATTCTTGATTTTTAAAACTGATAACATTGCTCGTTAATGCATAATTTTATGGGAACCGATCGCCCGCGATCGTCAACTTTGATTTCCACCACAAAGGGTTGGTTCTCTTGTTGTTGCGCTAAGTTGATTTCTTGATTGATTTTCTGGCGCTGATCTTCGGGCATATAATAGGTTTCTAATCCATAAACCAATTGCCCTTGATTGACTCGTCCACGCAAAGCAATTTGATTAGAGGGTAAATTGTCAGGTAAACTGGCGCTGACTGAAATGGCTTTCCAAGGTTTAGGCAATTCTCCCTGAGTCTCGGCTTGCGGTTGTTCTAAAATTAGATAAAATTCGCGACTGAGTTGGTTGGGTGTGGCGGATAACCGATCCCATCCGGGAAGACTTTGCAGGGTTTCCCAGCGAGAAATATCATAACTCAAGGTTTGGGAATAGCCCCGTAACCAATCATAGGGATCGACGGGTTGGGTTTGCAAAACAACGGTTTTTCCGGTCATTCTAGTATAGAATGCTTGACCGGGAATGGCGACGACTAAACCCACTTGGACGGCTAAGGGAAGAATTAAACGCCACCAGCGAATTTTAGTGCGTTCTAGGGAGTTTTTTAGAGGTTGAGAAAGGGTAGACGGGAGAATAGAGTTAGACATATAGTCGCTTTAAGATAACTGCATGGGTGGCTTCAGACATAATAATGCGGTTTTCTAACGAAATTTTCCCTTAACCGTTCTAGTTGTTGATGGGTATCGTAGACGATGCGATCGCCCGTTGTCGCCATCTCCTTATTAAACCCAACCTGGAGACTATCTTCCACCAGGGAAATCCTGTAACTGCTTGTCGCGTTCATATCGCCGGTTATCCGTATAAATTCCTGTACTTCGACTACTATGACATACCTCTGGATAGCCCCTTGTGGGGGATGGGGGATTTGTAGGTTGGGTTGAGGAACGAAACCCAACAAATACGTTGGGTTTGCGTTGGGTTTCACTTCGTTCAACCCAACCTACAGAACTTTTGCTCCCCTTCGCCCATTCTAAAAAGACGGGGCTACCCAACTCCCGAACTTTGTTGGTGTTGTTTTTCAAACCAGAATCCGGCTGCCATTACGCCTAAGCCGCAGAGGATAAAGACTATCGATTTTAAGAGTAATCCGGTGTCGTATTCTAACATGCGGCTAATAATTTGCCCGGTGAGTAATACTAATCCGCTCCAAAATCCTAGCCGGGTTCCCCATTTTAATCCGCGACGAATAAAGGTAATGGCGAGTAGGAAGATTTGGATGTTGATAATCAGGGGAGCAAAAATGGGTAAGGGGTAGATGAGACTGTGCCAGAGGAAGAGAGCGCAGGTGATGGCTAAAAGGTTTAAGACGAGAAGACTAGAGTTGTCTAAACGCCAGCGATCGCCCGATCGCCGAGATTGAGAGAATTGAAACCACTGCCATAGGGTTAACCCCACTAGGGCTAAAATATCGAGGCTTAAGCGCCATCCTCCTAGGGTGTCATCAATTCTATCCCAAGTGGCCCACCCATTCCACCATGCATGGAAGGAAAACAGGTATAACTGTAGGGCGATCAGTAATAGGGCGAGTCTGCGAGCAATGGGTTGAAAGGGACGATGATTGAAATTGCCAAAGGCGATCGCGCGATCGTCGTAACCCCACAAAAATGCTGGTGGCAACGTCAACCCTAATGTCACTTTGACGACTAAGGGAACCGTCCACACGCCGATCGCCGCAAGCTGTATCCATACGGTGGGGATAAATGCCACCATCATTAAGGTAAAAATCACCCGTGAATTCCACCAACGGGCTAACCCAATTCCGACTACACCGGTGATTAAGGGGGCATGTTGCAGCATTCCGGCAATACCGGGTAATCCCCCTGGAGCCAACCAATCATCTAGACTCGATCCATAGGCAAGAGCCATTAACACGAAGGAAACGAACCCTAAAAGGGGGGTTCGCAGACTCATGGCTAAACCGGTTACCCCCAATCCCCAAATCAGATAGAGTTGATAAATGGGGCCATCGAGGTGAAACATTTGGGACATTAAACCCAAGGAAGCGCCCAGGAGCAAGGTTCCCAAGAGCAATAACCCTTGGCCAAATCGGTGTTGCCATTGTTCGGAGGGAAAACGCCATAAGTAAAATCCCAGGCTATGGGATGTAATTAAACTGAAGAGTAATAGGGCGATTTTGAGCGATCGCGGCCAGCCTTGCCAATTAGCCGCCACAAATGTAATCGCCCCCAACCCCAATAATACGGCTCCCAATCCCACCAACACGGCAATAAACCGGTTACTTGCGGCCTCTTCCAGGCGATCGAATTGATAGCGATGGGATAATTGAGTATAAATTTCCTCAGAAATTAATCCTTCAGATTTCCAAATCTGAGCTTCTTGACGCAATTGGCGGCGAAATTTCTCGGCCATATCATTACTTTATCTTCTCATTGGGTCGATCACTGGAGTTGTTCGCGACCATTACGAACCACCCGCAACATCTCCCCTAAACGACCTTCAAGATCCTGCAACACCTGATCTGCATAATCATCGGCTCCTTTCTGAATCATTTCGCAATCTTCCAAGAGTTTCTGGCGTTGGAGTTCTAAATCTTGTGTGGACTGTTTTTCTAACTCCTGCAACTCCAAAACTAAATTTTCCTTCGTCTTTTGACACTCCTGTAGGGTTTGTTGCCAAATAACTTGTGCTTCCTGTTCCGCTTGCTGCACTAAGCTCATTTCGTCTAAAATCTCACTGGCCTGTTGTTCGGCGGCACTAATGAGATCTTGTGCATACCGTTTAGCTTTGAGCATAATTTCATCCCGGTTACTCACCAAGGTTACCGCTTGCTCAAAAACTTTGGGTAAATGAAACTGAATTAACTCAATTTGATCTAATAATTGGTCTTCATCTACAAATGTATACCGCGTCCAAGGAATGCGGGCGCTCATCAACATCATTTCCTTCAGGCGTTCTAATTCCTCTTGAATATCCACTTCCGGTTTAGCATGGAGTCCATTGGTTCCATTAGGAGAAGGTTCTCCCTGGGTTGGGGAGGTGGGTTCGCGTTCTGAGTTTATGGGGGAGGGGTCTTGTTGTAACATTGATAGATATCGAGGGCAACGTGATGGGGAACTAGGTGATCGACGGAAGCGCCAAATTGAGCGATTTCTTTAACCAGACTACTACTCAGAAAGCCATATTCTGTAGACGTTGCCAGAAACACCGTTTCGATTTCCTCTAGGAGGGTTTTGTTGGTGTGGGCCATTTGGAGTTCTTTTTCAAAGTCTGACACCACTCTCAGACCCCTCAGCAATACTTGAGCGCCTTGCATTTTAGCATAGTGTACGGTTAGACCATCAAAACTGTCAACTTTGACATTCAGTAAATGTTCGGTCGCTTGTTGAATTTGACTCATGCGTTTAGCCACCGAAAATAGGGGTTTTTTGTTGGGGTTGATCATGATGACGACAATCACATGGTGGAATAGGCGAGATCCTCGTTCAATGATATCGAGATGGCCAAGGGTGATGGGATCGAAGCTTCCGGGGTAGATGGCAGTTAAAGGTAAACCCATAGATTGGATTGGCCCATTGATCGAGTACATGAGGATTATACGGTATGGGCTATTTGGTTTCTTCTTGTTGCCAATAGAGGGCGGCTGCATAGGCTAGGGTGATGACACCAATGGCTATGGCGCTTTCATCGACTTCAAATTTGGGATGATGGAGGGGATAGTTGGTTTTATTGGTATGGCCAATTCCTAGGCGAAACATGCTACCGGGAGCATGATCTAAGTAGAGGGAGAAATCTTCAGCGCCGAGAGAGGGTTCGAGTAGATTAATGACGCGATCGCCTCCTAATGCTTTTTGGGCTGCTCTTTCGATGAGTTGGGTGATGTTGCTATCATTTTGTACGGAAGGAACCAACCGGCGATAGCTAAACTCGTAGGTTGCCCCATAACAGTCGCAAATACTTTTCACGATGCCTTCTATCCATTGGGGTAACTGGGCGCTGGTTTCTGGATGGAGCGATCGCACGGTTCCTGTTAATTGGACGCGATCGGCAATTACATTATGGGCCCGACCGCCACTAATTTGACCAAACGACAACACCACCGGACGCAAGGGATTTTGAGTCCGACTAATGGCTTGTTGCAAACTGGTAATCACCTGGGCGGCAATCCAAATGGCATCCTTGGCTTCATGGGGTCTAGCTCCATGGCCCGATTCTCCCACGATCGTCAATTCTATCTCATCCGCCGCCGCCGTCAAAGCTCCATAGCGCACGCCTACCGAGCCAGCCGGAATGGTTGGATAGACATGAACCCCTAAAATGGCTTTCACGTCTTCCATCACCCCTTCTTCGACCATCCAGCCCGCGCCTTTGGCAATTTCTTCGGCGGGTTGAAAAATAAATCGTACTGTACCGGGTAGGGGGATGCCCAACTCAGATAAGACCATCGCTGTACCTAGGCCGAGTGTGGTATGCACATCATGACCACAGGCGTGCATCACCCCCGTTTGCCGAGAGGCAAATTCTAAATCCGTCGATTCATGAATGGGGAGCGCATCCATATCAGTACGAATGGCCAAACATCCGGCCCCAGTTTCTGCTCCTGGTAATTCAGCAATTACCCCGGTTTTGCCCACTTCTTCTTTGACATGCAGTCCGGCGGAGGACAACACCCCGGCAACATAGGCGGCTGTTTGCCGTTCTTGGCCGCTCAGTTCGGGATGGGCATGGATATGGCGACGAATTTCAATCAGTCGGGGAGCAATGCGAGCGGTGAGGTCTTGGATTTCAGAGAGCATAGTGAGAGAATAAACCGGTGTTAGATAATTTGCCATAGTTAAACCGTAAATCAACAGATCGAGAAAATTCAAGTCTCACTATTGAGAAAAGTTGATGATTTCATGACAAGTCACCGTTTACTGATTCTATCTTGTTCCCAGACCAAGCGATCGCAGCCCGAAGCATTACCCGCTCTTGAGCGCTATGATGGGCCAGCTTTTCGGGTAGTACGCCGTTTCTTGAGAGAACAGCCCGATCCAAGTTTAGATATCTATATCCTATCTGGGAAGTTTGGCTTGATTTCTAGTAATCAGTTAATTCCAGATTATGACCACAAGATGAGCCAAGCGCGTGCATTAGAGTTAAATTCGTCTATTGTTACGCATTTAGAAGCGACTCTCAAGGTTCATGATTATCAAAGATTACTGATTTGCGTCACAAAAAAGTATTTTAAAGCACTTGAAAGCTACCATCAAGTCATCCCCATTTCTGTTAATGTGATCCTTGCTACTGGAACATTGGGAAGAAAACTGTCGGTATTACGTCAGTGGCTTTATGGCGATTCCTTGCAAGTTTTAGCACCAGTTATTAATGAACAGCCTACAGATAAAATCCATTTCAAAGGAGTTGAGCTAAACTTAAGTGATGTAAATTTTTCTGAAGTTGCCCGTCAAGCTTTGGCACAAGGCAAAGGAAAACCCTATAATTATCAAACATGGTATATTTTGGTTGATAATCAGAAGATTTCTCCCAAATGGTTAGTTAGTCAATTAACCGGGTTCCCCGTAAGTTCCTTTCACTCCCAAGCTGCTCGGCGACTTTTGCTACAACTTGGCATTCCAGTCTATTGTGATTTATGAAAACATGGTTTTTGTATGAAGAAGAAGTCTTATCCCATAGGAACCGTCATTTCAGATAAAGAAACACCAACGTTTGAGACAGTCCGGATTAAATTAAAAGCTGGGAAAGATGTGAAACCTGGGACATTGGTGAAAATGAATGTTTCCAGAGAAGGGGAAGCAACAATTTTAATTGGACGTATCCGCAGTGGTTATGAAAGTAACCCAAATAAAAGCGTAGCTGGTGTAACAGTTAGTGATAATTTAGCTCTTCCTACCCCATCTATGCCAGAGGAACATAGTACAGATATTTATCGATTAGTTGAAGCTGACTTAATCGAGGAAATTATTGGTAAAGAAATTAGATCACCTCAAAATTTGCCGAATTCAGGTTCTGAAGTTTTTATTGCTGACTCTAGTGAAGTCGTTCGCGTTTTAGGACTCGAAACCGACAAAAAAGAAGGTTTGCATTTAGGGGAAACTGTAGGAGGTGTTAAAACCGATATTATTCTTAAAAAATCAGCAATTCAAAGACACTTTTTTATTGGGGGAACTACTGGAAGCGGTAAAAGTTATGCAATGGGTGTTGTTGCAGAAGAATTAATTAAACATAATTTACCAGTAATTTTCATTGATACTCAGGATGAATATTCAGAGTTTGTTAAAAAATTAAGAGGTACTGTTAAGAGACCTGGTGAAGATTTTACTATTCGCATATCATCTTTAACTGAGAATGAACTGTTAACATTATTGCCTAGTGCAACCACTGAATTACAAAGAGATATAGCCGCTCGTGCTTTTAGCGAATTACAAGTTGAGCGATTATCTAATAATATTGCGGAATTTTCTATTGATGATTTATTAGAAAAAATGCAAATAGTCGGACCCACTTTGACTAATAAGAGAGATAGTGTAAGTATGGCTATTAGTCGAACTAGCTCTTTAAGACGTGATCCAATATTTGGTAATGGAATTAGTAAAGGGGATTGGTGTAAATTTATGAGTCCTTGTTTGGCCATTGACTGTAAGCGTTTAACTGCTTCTCAACTTCAATCAATTGCTACTGCGGTACTAAGAGAACTTCAAATTCTACGTCTTCATAATCAAATTCCTCCTTATGTAGCAGTAGTTGATGAAGCTCATTTGTTTGTACCACAAGGAGAAAAAAGCCCTTGTAAGCAGATTATTCGAGAAGGGGTAAGGATAGGCAGACATCATGGGATTTGTATGGTGTTAATGACCCAAAGTCCTGTTGACATTGATAAAAGTGTAATTCGTCAATGTAATACTAGATTAGTTTTTGCTCTAGAACCCGATCAATTAGATGCTATTCAAGGAGTCAAAGCAGATGCTACCGATGAAATGTTAAGAGCTTTACCCAAAATGCCACAGGGAACTTGTTTGATCTCTGGCACTTATGAAAGCCTGAAACACACAATTCCTGTCAAAATTAGACAACGGACTACTCCAGATTCTGAAGGGGGTAAAACTCCTGATATTTTCCAAGAAATGCAAGATGATTGGATTGATAAAATTACTGCGTTGAAAGAAAAGAATTAGTAAAATGCCTCGCAAGAAAAAATCCAGCTATATCAACTCAAATTATATACAATTAGAAATGAATTTTGATGAGATTTTTAACCCGGACAGCTCTCAAATTTTGAATCGTGAACAAATCAATAGTTATGATAGATTGAAAAATCACGATCCATTAGAGCAAACCCTTGAGTACATGAGCAAATTAGTTAAAGCTCAAGATCAATGGGAAACCACTATTCAAACCGCGAGAGAACGCTTATCACAAAAAGATCCCAGAGAATTATATCTTGAGTTTTTTCAGGATTTGAGAGAACAAATTAAGCACAGTTCAAATCAATCAGAGCGGTTAGCAAATTTGCTAAAGCAAGTGGCTATTCGTGGCTTTGGAATGACGAAGGAAGAAGTTAATATTACTCCTCCTCCAAAAGGAAGCCGTCAGTGGAAAGTTGAATTAAATAAAGAATTAGTGCAACGACACCTGGAGACTCATATTGTAGGAAGATATTTTCTAAATTCGATTGAAAGTGATGATAGTTTATGGAATAACGGTGATTTTTTAATAGGATCTTCGGATGTAAGTCAGCATCGTAGTTCAGTTCCGTATCCTGCTCGTTTTTTTAATCGGACTGTACCCTTTTTATTAAACAATGCTGCGGGTGCAATTGTTAGAGTAAGCAATGGCAAGGCTATATTTGATCAAGGTCGGTTTAATCCACAACCAACTCAAGATTTACTTCAATGGATGTTAATTGATCCATCTTACCAAGATGAATTAGAGCCAGAAGATTTTCATCGCTGTACTGCTTCAGCTATGGATGTAGGTCAATATATTTTTGATCATGAATATTTATTGAATGCGGATAGAGATTGTCCTAATATTATCCTTAGAGATGGTAGTTTATTTCCACAAGATGCTTATTTAGATAATTATATAATTGATAATAGACGAGGTGAATTTACTAGAAAAGCTATTAAAGAATTACTAAAATGTGTAAACTCTGCTAGAGATTTTAATAGAATTTATTGTGGAGTTTCCAAAAATGTTCGTTTAAAAATATACAGTTCTGTTTTAGATTGGTACATTGCAAAACACATAGATACAAATTGGGAAACAGGAAATTATAGTTTAACTGATGGACAAGCAATGACATTATTGTTATCTTCTCCAGATTGTTTTGATAATGGTTTAAAAAAGGCTATATGTACTTGTTTAATTCGTAGATCATTTACAACCAGAGCAACTTTAAATGAAAAGGCAAACTTGAAAGCATTAGATGAATCATATTTTAACCGATATCGTCAAAGAATTGACGATGAAAAAAGCGGTATTGATATAGCACCTTATAAGGATTTATGTGAAAAATTTCATACTTATACGTTTTTTATTGGACATTCTAAAAGCCCTAATAAATTATTACCTCGTTATGAATTCTTCTCGGCAAACAATAAAGATATTGAAATGATAGCTGCTCAGATATTAACAGCTATAAAATACTGTAGCTTTGCAGTTGATGAAGATCATTCTTTTATGAGCGATGAAGCTATTACTTACTTGATTCCATCTGTAACACAACAATCTCATACTTATTCTAAAGATGTCGGTAAGTGGTTAACTCAAAATGTAAAACATCAATTACTATCTAAATATCAATCTTTAATTGAAAAAATGGTATAAAAGTTTTGCAAATTGTAGCTGGATTTGGCTTAAAAGGCATCAAACCCCGTGTCTGGGATAAAACCTCACCCTATTACATCAAAGAGTTACAAGCAGTGATGATTTCCTATGCTGATTTTCATAAAATGCGTAGGCAAAGACAGCAAGTTATGGAAAAAGGATTACACGAACATTTTTCCATTCCTAAAACTACAAAATTTTATCTAGATAACGGCGCATTTTCATTTATTAAAAATCATCAAGAGCTTCCCGTTGAAGAATATCGAGAATTTGTCAAAGCAGCTCATCCAGATTGGTATCCTATTCCTCAAGACTTCATCCCCATCCCTCAAATGACTTTAGAGGAACAGGAACAGTGTTTTCAAAAAACCATGAACATGAACTTTCGGCACTATCAAGGTAAGTATGTCCCTGTTGTTCATATTAGCCAATTCTTAGAACAATATATTGAAAAAATTCTCAGTAGTAAAGCTCTAAGAAATAAAACAGACATTGCTTTAGGTGGAATAGTCCCCAACTTGCTCCGCGCTCCCAAAGCCATATCTCATGAAAAAATAATTCATGGTTTAGTTAGCTTCCGGCAACAATTTAAGGATAAAAAACTGCATGTTTTTGGTATTGGAGGCACTTCAACCTTACATATTGCTGCTTTACTGGGGATTAATTCGGTTGATTCTAGTGGATGGCGTAACCGTGCAGCTAGAGGTTTAATCCAACTTCCAGGAACGGGCGATCGCATTGTAGCACAGCTAGGGAACTGGAGGGGTCGATATTTGAGTCAAGAAGAAGAAGAAAAACTAAAAACTTGTCAATGTCCCGCTTGTCAACAATATGGCTTAGAAGGATTAAGAGCCAGTGGAGGCTATGGATTTTATAATCGAGCCACTCATAACCTATGGGTACTCCTAGAAGAAGCCAGACAAATTGAAGAGCATCTGAATATTATTGGCGATTATAAAACTTGGTATTTAGAGCATCTGGATAATACGATTTATCGTCCATTAATTCAAAAGCTGCTCAAGGAAGTGAGAATTGATTAATGATTCGTTATAATAAGATCCCAAATCTTGTCTGTGACTTATTCGTAATTTAGTTATTACATACTGAAACCTCTATCAATGGCGATCGCGCTCTAGTCCCTCTATTTTTTACCACCATGACCGCAACCCTAGTATCGAATACCCAACCCACAACAGAAGAAGAAATTCTCTTCCCTCCTGGTAACCTTTATAGTGATGAACCTCCCGTGGAAAGTGAACTGCATCTGAGACAAATTATCCTCTTGATTCAATGCTTAGAGAGGCTCTGGCGCGATCGCCAAGATTTCTATGCAGCCGGTAATCTCACCATCTACTATAGTCCCCGACAACTTAAATCAGAAGACTTTCGCGGCCCCGATTTCTTCGTTGTCCTGGGAACAGAGCGCAAACCCCGCAAAAGTTGGACGGTTTGGCACGAAAATGGAAAATATCCCGACGTGATTGTGGAAATTTTATCCAAAAACACGGCATCGGTAGATCGGGGATTGAAAAAACAGATTTATGAAAATACGTTTAGGACGGCGGAATATTTCTGGTTTGACCCCGATACTTTAGAGTTTGAAGGATTCGTTATGGTTGGGGGTCAATATCAGGCGATCGCTCCCAACCCGTCGGGATACTTATGGAGTCAAGAACTCGGATTGTATTTAGGAAGGAGCGATCGCCAATTACGCTTTTTCACAGCCAATGGCGATTTGGTTTTGACACCCAATGAAATCGCCGACCGAGAAGCTCAACGAGCTGAGACAGAAGCTCAACGAGCCGATACGGAAGCTCAACGAGCAGCTCGCCTAGCGGCTAAACTTAGAGAACTGAACATCGATCCCGATACGCTCTAATTCCTCTATTTTTTGTCATGACTGCTTTATCCAACCTCTTCTCCAATACCGAATCGGAAGAAGAAATTATCTTCCCCCCTGGTGACCTTTATAGCAATGAACCTCCCATGGACAGCGACCTGCATCTAAAACAAGTTATCCTCTTAATTCAATCTTTAGAAAGACATTGGCGCGATCGCCAAGATTTCTACGTTGCGGGTAATCTCTCGGTCTACTATAGTCGCCAACAAATCGAATCAGGAGACTGGCGCAGCCCGGATTTCTTTGTTGCCCTGAAAACGGAGAGAAAACCGCGCAAAAGTTGGGTAGTTTGGCAGGAAGATGGTAACTATCCCCATGTGATTGTGGAAATCTTCTCCCAGAACACTCCACCAGCCGATCGCCAAGTGAAAAAAGAGCTTTACCAAAAGATTTTTAGAGCGCCACAATATTTCTGGTTTGACCTAGAAACGCTAGAGTTACAGGGTTTTATATTCAATGGTGGTGACTATGCAGAGATCCCTGCCAATGAGTCGGGATACTTGTGGAGCGAGCAATTGGGATTATATTTGGGGAGGCGCGATCGCCAACTCCGTTTCTTCACCGCCGAAGGTGAGTTGGTTTTGACACCGGAAGAAGTAGCCGATCGCGAAACTCAACGAGCCGATCGCCTAGCGGCTAAACTGCGCGAACTCAACATTGACCCCGATAGCATTTAAGATCCAATCCTTAGATATGTGCTACAGATGATTGACACGGGGACACGGGGACACGGGGACACGGGGATTGATGTGTAGCGTGATTGTTGGGATTTAATATAATCCATCTTCTCGCTTTTCATGGGTCACGGGATCGGGAAGGGTGATAGATCAATAGAAAACCCTACTGGAAATAGACCCATGAATTCTAATCTATTGTCCCCTTTCCCTTCAGATACGCCGATCGCCATCGCCATTGTTGGGGGTGGAGTCTGGGGACAAACCCTGGCCCAACTGGCTGGCGATCGCCACCATCAAGTAAAAATCTGGTCTCGTCGCGGCGATCTCACCCTCCCTGAAGCCCTTGCTGGCGCTTCTCTCGTCCTCAGCGCTGTGTCCATGAAAGGGGTAAAACCGGTGGTTGAGCAAGTGCAAGCCTGTGGACTTGAGCCTTCTACCGTCATCGTCACAGTTACTAAAGGCCTCGATCCGAGCGATCGCATCACCCCCTCCCAACTCTGGCAACAAGCTTTTCCTCAGCATAGCGTCGTCGTTTTAGCCGGCCCAAACCTCTCCAAAGAGATTAATCAAGGTCTCCCTGCTGCCACCACGGTGGCTAGTCAAAACCCCCAAGCCGCCCAATGGGTACAGCAGGTCTTCTCCTCCTCCCGGTTTCGCGTCTATACCAACGATGACCCCCTGGGGGTAGAGTTGGGGGGAACCTTAAAAAATGTTTTGGCGATCGCCGCCGGAGTCTGTGACGGTCTACACCTAGGAACCAACGCCAAAGCCGCCTTACTCACCAGGGGCTTAACCGAAATGATCCGCATTGGCACTCATTGGGGAGCCAAACCCGAAACCTTCTACGGACTCTCCGGTTTAGGAGATCTCTTAGCCACCTGCAATAGTCCCCTCAGCCGTAACTATCAGGTGGGTTATCAACTGGCCCAAGAAAAACCCCTATGGGAAATTCTCGACCATCTCGAAGGAACCGCCGAAGGCATTAATACGACAGAGGTTTTAGTCCAACTGGCCCAAACTCATCACATTCCTATCCCCATCTGTACCCAAGTTGATTTACTGCTGCAAGGGAAAATAAGCCCCCATCAGGCGGTTCATGCCCTGATGTTAAGAGATATTAAGCCGGAATCCTGATATTAGAACGTGAAATTAGAAGAAAGACAGGGGGAGTCAGATCCGGGCTACCCCTATCTGGGTATAGGTTTCACACTTGTGAATACTTCTTGGAGTCCATTGAGTTAGTGATAAAGATTAATTCAGCCTTTGACCCAAGTCACTTCCGTTGCGGTAACCTCTATCTATAGTAGAGTAGGCTCGAAAAAACATAGGATACTCAGTCGGTAAGATAAATCAATCAGGGTGCAGGATTTCATAGTCCATCTGAATTGATTCTCCTAATAAAAAAAGATGAGAACCCATTGAATCAAGGCTGAAACCGCATAAAACCGGCTTAACCGCAAACAACAGTAAGCAAAAACCTAATGCCCTAAATCCTGAGTTGTTAGAGAAACTGAATCCCTGTCGTCTAGACCCTCTCTGGCTTAGACCCTTGAGACTCAAGTTAACTCAATCAAAACTCGGAAAACCGGATCGAGTTGATGGAATTACAGACCCATAGATTTTATAAAAAGAATCTAAAGATTCTGTAATTTATCACTCCCTTGGGGAACCCTAATCGGAGAGGAACCCTGTAACTGCTTCCCTTTCATGACTTGGAGCAACTGAGACGATGACTACGCCAGTAACTGCTTTTGGCCCACACCCTGAATATGATGAATCCTCGACTCCTGACCCTGAGTTAGGAGCTTCCGAGGGCTTTGCTTCCGAGGAAGATATGACCTCCTCAGATGTCATGTCTGAACTGGAAATTGAGTCTACGGAGTCGCCTAACCGGTCAACCGCAGTCAACCGTCGCACGACGGATTTAGTGCGGTTGTATCTTCAAGAAATTGGTAGAGTCCACTTGCTCGGTCGAGATGAGGAAGTTGCAGAAGCCCAAAAAGTCCAGCGTTATATTCAACTGATCGAACTACGCAATCAAGCTGGAGAATCAGAAACGGGGCCCATTCGAGAGTATGTTCGGTTAATGGAAATTCGCGATCGCCTCACCTCCCAGCTTGGCCATCGCCCCAGTTGGGAACGCTGGGCGGAAGTCGCTGAAACCAATGTGGCAGCCCTCAAATTGGCTTTAGTTGAAGGAAAACGCCATTGGGCCGAGTTAGCCGGATTAACGGTTGCCGAGTTAGACAAAATTCAATCGGCGGGGATTAAATCGAAAGACCACATGATTAAGGCCAATTTACGTCTGGTAGTCTCTGTGGCCAAAAAATACCAAAATCGCGGTTTAGAGTTGCTGGATTTAGTACAAGAAGGAACTTTGGGACTAGAGCGAGCAGTGGAAAAATTTGACCCCACTAAGGGGTATCGCTTTAGTACCTATGCCTACTGGTGGATTCGCCAAGGGATTACGCGGGCGATCGCCACCCAAAGCCGAACCATCCGCTTACCAGTTCACATTACGGAAAAACTCAATAAAATCAAAAAAGCCCAACGCAAACTGGCCCAAGACAAAGGCCGTACCCCTACCATCGAAGATTTAGGGGCAGAATTGGACATGACTCCGGCCCAAATTCGAGAAGTGCTATTGCGGGTTCCGCGATCGGTATCCCTGGAAACTAAGGTGGGTAAAGATAAAGATACGGAACTGGGCGAACTTCTGGAAACCGATAGCATTTCTCCAGAAGAATCCTTAATGCGCGAATCCTTGCAACAAGACCTGCGTCATCTGATGGCCGACTTAACCAGTCGGGAACGGGATGTGATTCAAATGCGCTTTGGCCTCGGTGATGGTCATCCTTATTCCTTGGCTGAAATTGGCCGCGCCCTAGAACTCTCTCGCGAGCGCGTGCGGCAAATTGAGGCTAAAGCTTTGCAAAAGCTACGTCAACCCAAACGCCGGAACCGAGTAAGAGATTATCTTGAATCCCTCAGTTAACAGACTTGCTCTCTCTAGCTCGATTGTGGGATCGTCGGCAATGGGATAATGAATGGGTCGGGAAAAGGGTTTCCCGACTTTTTTATGTCCATTGTATTGACAATTATTATCAACAAAGTTATAGTAGCCCTTGGTGTTCTCCGAGTAAAGATATGACAGGGAAGGAGAGGGTGTCTTCTTCTCTGTCATCTGTTTCTTTGCTATCAATCCCCTTCTGAGTCTTCCCTGTATAAACTAAGAACTCTTCTCAAAAGGTGGGGAAAAACTATGCTAGTGTAATAACAGTTTTAATCGATTGAACGGTTGAAGGGAAGAGCATGACACAGTTGGTGGTGTTGAACCTGGAAGGGGTGAGCAAAAACTTCCATCCCAATCAAGTACCTGTGGTTAATGGGGTCAATTTGACCCTCAAGCAAGGTGATATTTTGGGACTCCTGGGCCCTTCAGGATGTGGTAAAACGACCTTACTCAGGTTAATTGCTGGATTTGAGCAACCGGCTGGGGGAAAGATTGAGTTACTCTCTCAAGAGGTGGCCACAGGTAGGTTTTCCCTGCCTCCAGAAAAGCGAGATGTGGGGTTTGTGTTTCAGGATTATGCCTTATTTCCCCATCTGACGGTCGCTGAAAATATTACCTTTGGCTTAAAGCATCGTCGAGGATCGAGGAAAGGAACGATCGAAAAACGGCTGTTGGAGGCGATCGCCCTCGTGAGCTTAGACGGACTCCAAAATCGCTACCCTCACCAACTCTCTGGAGGACAACAACAACGGGTTGCCCTCGCTCGCGCTCTAGCCCCAGAACCGACACTGATCCTCTTAGACGAACCCTTAAGCAACCTCGATATTCAAGTGCGAGTACGTCTGCGATCGGAAATTCGCCGCATCCTCAAAGCCAGTGGTATATCAGCAATTTTTGTCACTCACGATCAAGAAGAAGCCCTCTCCATCTGTGACTGGGTAGGCGTGATGCACCATGGCACAATCGAACAAATTGGCACGCCAGAACTGATTTACCGCAATCCTCAAACTCGCTTTGTAGCTGAATTTGTCACCCAAGCCAATTTTATCCCGGCTCGTCGTAACGGTTCTCAATGGGATACGGAAATCGGCTCATTTGCTGTGCATGAACGGGAAGCTTTAGAGCAAGGGGATTTAATGATTCGTGAAGAAGACCTGCACATCAAGCCAGATGAAAATGGGATTGCCGAAATCGGCGATCGCCAGTTTTTAGGTCGCGAACATCGCTATACCTTATACACTTCCTCTGGACTAGAACTCAAAGCCAGAAGCGATACCCTTCATCCCCTACCCATCGGCGCAAAAGTCAATCTTCAAACCTCGCCCAAAAGTTGGCAAATCTTTGCCAGCTCAGGGAATGATAGAGTCGGGGCAAAAAATAAGGGCGAACACTAGGGACAACAAACGTTTCGCCCCTACTACTGAACTATTTATGACGGATATAGTCATAAAGCCCCAAGTATTGACTGCCAGGATTTTTCCAAGAATAATCGTAGGTCATCCCCTGAAGCACTAATTTTTGGAACTCTTGAGGATACTCATACCATAAACCGATCGCCCGATCCATCGCCGATTCTAGAGCGCTATAATCCGTTTGATAGAATACATAACCATTGCGCTCTTCCAAGGGTTTATCTTGATCGTAATCCCGGTCAAAGACCGTATTTTGTAAGCCACCCACCCCGCGCACAATGGGCACAGTGCCATATTTCAAGCCAATCATCTGGGTCAATCCACAGGGTTCGTAGTTACTCGGAACCACAATCATATCTGCACCGGCATAGATTAAGTGGGATAACTCTTCATTAAAGCCCAGTTCCAAATGGCAATCAGCATTTTCATTCAAAAATAGCTTTTCATGCCAGAACCAGTCATTAATCCCTTGCTCGGTTGCCGAGCCGAGTAACACAAATTGCCCTCCCCGATGCAGGGCATAATAGATAGCATGGTGAACCAGATGCACCCCTTTTTGATCGTCTAAGCGACCGATAAAAGCAATTAAAGGCTTTTTCTCGTCATGGGCTAACCAGAGCTGCTCGCGCAAGGCTTGCTTGTTCTTGGCTTTGTTCTTCAGGTTTTTGGAGCTGTAATGATAGGGAATGAAGCGATCGACTTCTGGATTCCATACATCGCAGTCAATGCCATTGAGAACCCCACCAAATTTATAATTATGCAGCTCTAGGGTATGCCCTAAGCCATAACTAATATCTGAATAGCGGGCTTCCCAAGCATGGTGAGGGGAAACCGTATTGACAAAATTAGAATAAACGATGCCCCCTTTCATTAAGTTAAGGGCAAAGGGATTAAAATTATCTTGCAGGCGATCGTACTCAAAATAATAGGACTCTCGATTGAGTCCTGTTGCCCACAGAATATCAACGCCACCAATGCCTTGGTGCTTAAAGTTATGAATGGTATAGCACACCCGTTGATTGTCCAGTCCATGATACTTATACATTTCATAGAGCAATACCGGCACTAAACCGGTTTGCCAGTCATGACAATGGATAATATCGGGACGTTTGTTGGTTCTGAGGATAAATTCTAGAGCGGCTTTGGAGAAGAAGGCAAAGCGCATGTTATCGTCTTTGCAACCATAGTAACAGCCACGATTGAAAAACAGATCGTCAGAATGGGGATCGATGAAGAAACATAATCGTCCATGAACCCAACCACACAGGACATCGCAGTAAATGGCGGCTCCATACCAAGGAACTTCGAGATTGTGATAGGCTTCGTGTAAACCCCAAATTTGGTCATAGCGCATACAGTCGTATTTGGGAAGGATGATTTCTACTCCAACTCCTCGGATTTCTAATTCTCGGCTCAGTCCATAAACGACATCCCCTAAACCTCCAGCTTTGATGACTGGAGCGCATTCAGAGGCGATCTGCACAATGTACATATTCACTCCTGGGTTCACAAAAGTTTATTCTCTCTGCTTTTATTCAAACATGAAGTCGGGGAATGGGGAATGGGTAATGGGTAATAGGTAATGGGTAATAGGTAATGGGTAATAGGTAATGGGTAATAGGAAAACCATTGCCCAGCCTTTGATCCTAACCCTCAATTTGTTGAATAGAGCGTGGGCTTCCCGGCGGGGTAGCTAAAATGGGATAAGATAGGGTTGATACACAGACGGCGCAATGGGAGGCTCAACTATGGCAATGCTCACTATCTCCAAGCAGGCAATTTCTCAGATGACTTCAGAAGATATCACCCTGCTCGCCAACCGTTTGGAAAAAGATGAGTATAGTAATGCTTTTGAAGGATTAAGGGACTGGCATCTATTGCGGGCGATCGCCTTCCAGCGTCCTGAAATGGTAGACATCGTTCAACCCTATCTCTATTTGTTAGACATGGAAGCCTACGATGAAGCGTAGACCAAAACAGGAACCGAGAGGAAGAAGGATGTCGCAAGTCAGGCAAGCGTTCATCCTTTTTCCTCTTTATTGAATCGATTAACGTATCATTTTATCTTCTCCAACCCCAAGCCGGACTCGATCGGGGTAAAACCCGATCCGGATCGTTTCTAAGTTTTCTTTGTTTAATTATCCGATCTATGACATCTGTAATTCTTCTGTGGTCTGTAGTTTTTGTTATTAGTTTAGCGGCCTTAATTAAATCTTCCGACTATTTTACCGAATCAGCCGAAGTTTTAGGACTATTTTTCCGTTTTCCCTCCTTTATTGTCGGAGTCTTACTCTTATCCGTTGGCACATCCCTACCGGAACTCCTCTCTTCCCTCTTTGCCGTTTTCGATAACTCTTCCGAAATTGTCTTTGGTAATGTTCTCGGCTCGAACATTGCTAATATTTTTCTCATTGTCGGAGTCGCAGCCGTTTTTAGTAAAGGAATCATTCTAGAATACGATTTAACCCGAGTTGACCTCCCTCTACTGTTAGGTTCAGCCCTACTTCTCATTCTCGCTGTTATTAATCAACAATTTTCCCAAGGTGAAGCCATTTTTTGTATTCTTGGATATATCGTTTACCTCTTCTATACCCTTAGCCATCGCACGGAAGAAGACGATATAGACAACCCTCCCCCCCAAACTTTTCCGATTAAAGAAACGATTATCTTAATTATCAGTTGTATCGGATTGTATTTTGGGGCAAATTACACCATTCAATCGGTAATCAAAATATCAGAACAATTAAATGTAGGTAAACACATTATTGCCGTTAGTGCTGTAGCCCTAGGAACCTCTTTACCGGAATTAATTGTTAGCTTAAATGCCGCCCGCAAAGGCAATGCAGAAATGGCCCTCGGAAACGTAGTTGGCTCTAACATTT
Organism: Roseofilum halophilum BLCC-M91; assembly: GCF_030068445.1. GTDB lineage: Bacteria > Cyanobacteriota > Cyanobacteriia > Cyanobacteriales > Desertifilaceae > Roseofilum > Roseofilum halophilum. Next base: position 34,619 of record NZ_JAQPOK010000096.1, read on the forward strand.
TCAATTCTCTAGTCGTGATGGGTATTCCCGGATTAATTGCCGAATTAGAAATTAACCAAGATTTACTCATTATTGGCTTACCGTTTTTTGCCGCCGGAACCCTTTTGTTTTATACCGTTACCCAGGATAAACATATTACCCAATGGGAAGGTCTATTGTTTTTTGTCTTTTATGGGTTATTTATTGCCAAGTTCTTTGATTTAGTTTGAACGGTTGCGGATTTCTCCTCTGCTTGCAAGGTTTCAACAATACGGTTGGCAATATATTGGGAAAAAAGTTGGTTACCCAGAACATTGTAGTGGCAACAATTATCCCTATATACGGGTTGAGATTCAGCATCAAAAACGGTTACTGCATTAAAAATATTGACCCCATTTTGTTCTAATTGAGCGATCGCATCAATTAAAACGGGGTAACCCTCACGCACGGGTTGGGCATAAACTTGTTCCGGATTAATAGCTTCTTTTTGCTCTTGGGGAGTAAATTGACGTTGGGTCAGATAATATTGATTGGGTTGCAGGAAATGGAAGTATAGCCCATTTTGACTTGTTAAAGTTTGATGCATTAAAACAGAACTATTGACCCAAGTTTGCGCGATTTTAGAATAGAGGTTTTCGGGTGTTGTCTCTGGATCGGAAGGATTGAGATAAAACAGGCTAAAGGCATTAGATCTAGGATCTAACATGAGTTGTTCTGAAGTTTTCTTTTGCTGCTGTTTTAAGAAGTTTTGATAGTCGAACCGCAGGATTTGATTGTAAAATTCATGACTCATATAACAGAGTGCTAACCAACAGGTGTTTTGACGATTTTGAAGACTGCGAAGGGTGGCATGATATTCACGGGTTTTAATCGCCATTTGCAGATCTTTATCGGAGAATTGATGATTTCCTAGATTGACTAAGGCTCTCATCAAGGAAGCGTTGGGTAAGGATAAGTGGACATTTTCAGGATAATTGAGGCTCGATAAGGCGACTTCATTAAATCCATCAATATTGATCGCCATATCAAAGGATTGCCCCAGGGATAAAAAATAGTTGAAGACTAAGAGTTGCTGGGGTTGTTTATACCCTCCCTGGGAAAAATTTAAGACAATGATTTCTTTATCCGCAAATTGGGGAAGTTGCTGGAGCGTGTTCGTGATAATTTGATACTGAGCTTCCGTATTGGCGATCGCCACTGCACTCGATCCGCCAAAAATACCGATCAGATACTGGCGATCGTTTTCTTTCAGTACAGGATAATCCCTGGGTGAACCAAATTGATAATTATTAATCGTTGCCTCTTCTGGCTTAAAATCAGTATAGCCAAAATAAGGATGTAATCGTAACTGTAAACTATCGTCTAACTCAATTCCCGTATTGTCTGTTTCCTCAAGTGCTGAATAGGTTGGTTGTGAGGCTTGGGAGCGTGTATAAAACAACTGCTGCTTTGTCCATCCATATCCCCCTAGGGACAGCAGTTCTAAGCACACCACAATAGTGCTGATATTGATTAAGATAACTTTAATCCGTTTTGGCTTAAACTTAAGCATAATCACTGGAGATTCGATTGACTGAGGGTTCGGGCAATTTGACTGGCCACAAAATTGGCAAAAAGATTTCTTCCTTTTTGATTATAGTGGCAACAGGTATCAATATAAACGGTGTCTGGCTCGGAATCAAAGGCTGTGACTCCATTGATAAAATACACCTCTTTATCTAATAGTTTTTTGCTGGCTTTGACTAAATAGGGATAACCGGATTTTACTCCATCAACATAAGGATTACGGGTAGTGTTTTCTGGGGCAAATTGCTGTTGTTCTTCTGGACTAAACTGCCGTTGGGTTGGATGATATTGATTCGGTTGCAGGATATGGAAATAGGGTATGTTTTGTGGTTGCAGAACCGAATACATGGCTAAGGAAGATTGTACCCAAATCCGGCTTATCATTTCATAATCTGTTTGCGCTCCTTGACTGTCCCAAGGCTGGAGGTAAATTAAAGATTCATCGGGGGTAGTAGATTTGTTGCGCCGATCTTCAAAGTCTTTGAGGCGAGCGTAATAGTTTTTGATTAAAATGGTTGAATGGAGCTGTTGCCAAACGTAACACAAGGACAAGGCACAATCTTGTTGGGCTTGTAAGCTATGTTTGAGTTTGTCTTTAATGTCAATGACCTCTAGCATGATTTTCATTTGTGCTGTAGAGAGGTTATTATTGGCTAACTGGACTAGGGGCATTACTTGCAGAGCGCTGGGCATGGAAGGGGCGATATTTTTTTGCACATTGTTGTTGGCGATCGCGACTTCATTAAAGCCATCAATGTTGATGGCTAAATCTAGCTCTTGACCTTGGGATAAGAAATAATTGAGGGTTAGGAGTTGTTGGGGTTGCTTATATCCTCCTTGAGAAAAATTCAAGAGGACAATTTCTTTGTCGGTAAATTGGGGTAAGGTTTTTAGGGTTCTGATGAGGGTGGGATTTTCTATTTCATTCATATAATAAAAGGTGGCTACCGAACCGCCAAAAATGCCGACCAATACTTGATTAGGATTTTGGCGCATGTAGGGATAATTGACTTGGGAGACCAAACCATAATTATTGGCATGAAAGAGTGACTGAAAATCAAAACCGCCAAATCCTGTGCCGGGTTTAGAGATATAACCAAAAAAGGGATGTAAGATTTCTGTGATATTTTGTTCTAAACGAATGCCCTGTTGATCGAGGTTAATGGGATCGTCTTCTGGGGTTGTGGGGTCTTCTGGCGATCGCCAATAATACAGTTGTTGATGTTGAGAGGCATAAAAACCTAAACAAATGCCTTCTAGGAATAGGAACATCAGAACCAAGTTGATGCCCAGAATTTTGATTGCATTCCCCAGAGGAGGCAAGTTTCTCCATGCTTTCATCAGATCGACCCTCAACCTAGGGCTGAGTGCTGCTTAATCAATGGAGTAATATAGCACGATCTGGGTTAATCTAGGGAGAGAAGATCTGTTCTATGCCCTGAATGACGTTTGGATTCCTCAACCTGAATAAACCTCCTGGTTACACTTCCCATGATTGTGTGGCGCGGGTGCGTCGTTTGCTGGGCACTAAGCGGGTTGGCCATGGGGGAACCCTAGACCCGGCGGCGGTTGGAGTTCTGCCTATGGCGTTGGGGAAAGCCACTCGTCTGTTGCAGTTTTTACCCCAGGATAAGGCCTATAAGGCTACGATTCGGTTTGGGGTGCGAACGACAACGGATGATTTGGAGGGAGAGGTCATTGAAGGTCAACCGGTTCCCGATTTAAGTAAGGAGTCGATTCAGTTGGTTTTAAGTCAATTTCGGGGCAAAATTGAACAAGTTCCCCCGATTTATAGTGCTATTCAGGTGGGGGGGAAGCGTTTGTATAAAATCGCGAGACAGGGGGAAGCGGTTGAAGTGCCAGCGCGAATGGTGGAAGTGTACGATCTCAAGATTTTAGATTGGCGGCCGGGGGAGTTTCCAGAGCTGGATGTGGCAATTTCTTGCGGCCCGGGAACCTATATTCGGGCGATCGCCCGCGACTTAGGCGATCGCGTCAATACGGGTGCAACTTTAGCTCATTTAACCCGCACCCAAAGCAGTGGATTTCGTCTAGAAGAAAGTATCACCCTGGAGGAGTTAGAACGACAGGTAAAAGAGCAAGCTTTTACCCCCATTTCTCCCCATGTTGCTTTAACTCATCTTCGAGAGTGTATCCTCTCTACCTCCCAAGTTAGCTCCTGGTTCCATGGTCAACGGTTGTCCATCACTGGTGAAACTTTATCCGAGGGAGCGGTGCGCGTCAGTTCTCCAACGGGCGAGTTTCTGGGTATGGGAGAACTGGAGCAAACTGGTCTAGAGTGGGTTTTACATCCAAAAGTTGTCTTTTCTAGTTAAATGAATCAAGTAGATATACCCAGAATTCTAACCTTATTAACCGATTTTGGTCTGCAAGATCCTTATGTGGGGGTGATGAAAGGGGCGATCGCCCAAATTAATCCCCAGATTACTGCGATCGATCTCACCCACGATCTACCGGGGCAAAATTTAGCGGCTGCTCGGTTTGCGCTGATGAATGCCTATCCCTATTTTCCCGATCGCACAGTCCATGTAGCTGTAGTCGATCCGGGAGTGGGAACCGATCGCCGGGCGATCGCCCTAGAGCTTCCCCAAGGGTTTTTAGTCGGGCCGGATAATGGTCTATTTAGCGGCATTCTCAGCCAAGATCCGATTATTAAAGCCGTTGAATTAACCAATCCTCAGTATTGGCGATCGCCCCATCCCAGTGCCACTTTCCACGGCCGGGATATTTTTGCTCCTGCGGGCGCTCATTTAGCCAATGGGGTGGCGATCGCGCAGTTAGGCGATCCGATCGATCCCGATACCCTGGTCGATCTTCCCATTCCTCCCTATACCCAAGAGAAACAGTATATTCGAGGAGTCATCCAATCCATTGACCATTTTGGTAACCTGGTCACCAATATTCCCGCAGAAGTCGTCCATAATGTGCCCTGGTCAGTGATTTTAAGCGAAGAAATTATTGTCGGCGCTCAAACCTATAGCGATCTCCCCATAGGAAAGGCGATCGCCCTGATTGGAAGTCATGGCTGGGTGGAAATTGCCGTTAACTGCGGTAATGCCGAAAAAGAATTAAAGCTCACTTGGGGCGATCCAGTTCAACTGCTGATCTACACCGAGTGAGCCGATGGGGGTTTAAGTTAGACGGGCTAGGAGGGATTCGAACCCCCGACACCGTGGTCCGTAGCCACGTGCTCTAGTCCACTGAGCTACAAGCCCTTAACTGTCTAGAAAACCAATATAACACATTTATTGCTTATGACACAAGAAAATTGTTCTAATTCCGGATTAAGCCATGTCAATGAGTCCGGAGAAGTGCAGATGGTGGACGTTTCTGAAAAAAAATCAACGGTTCGGAAGGCGATCGCCGGTGGACAAGTGCGAATGCAACCGGCAACCTTAGAGGCGATTTTAGCCGGGAATGCCCCCAAGGGCGACATGATCGCCACGGCTAAACTGGCAGGAATTATGGCGGCTAAACAAACTGCCCAACTCATTCCCCTCTGTCATCCCCTACCCCTGCAAAAGATTGCAGTGGAGATTGAACCCGATCGCCAGTTACCCGGTTATCAAATTGTAGCCACCGTCAAAACCACGGCCGAAACGGGGGTGGAAATGGAAGCATTAACGGCGGTTTCTATTGCTGCTCTGACTCTATATGATATGGCTAAAGCTCTGGATAAGGCGATCGCCATCGAATCCATCCATTTAATCGAAAAAACGGGCGGCAAATCCGGTGACTATCGGGCGGCGATCGGGTTACCCCCATCTCCCCACCATGAGAAAAAGCCAGCTAGAACCTAGCTGGCATTGAATCGATATCATCAATATCAATTGTCGTTTCCGAAAATCCTGACTGCGCGTTCCCACAACACGAGGAGGAATCGGTCTCTTTTGTCTCTCTTTACCAATTGTAACAGGGAACACGATTTTTTTTAATAAAAGTTCATACTTAACGGTTTCCCTTTTGATAACTATTTATAATCAAAGATCGGGGTTATACTTCTAGAACGGCATCTTGGGGACATCCCCAAAGAATCCGTTCATGTTTATAAATCGCCATTCCCGGTTGAGCGCCTTTTGGTTTATACACCGATTTCGGTTCGGTGTAAACCACCGGAATCTGCTTGCTATAGCGTCCTTGGCTATAATAGGCCGCTAAATTGGCCACAAACTGGAGGTCTTCAGCATCGGGAACCTGTCCCGGATCGACTCGCATCAACACATGACTTCCGGGAATCTCTTGGGTATGGAACCACAGATCGTAAGCTCCTGCGAGTCTAAAGGTTAAGCGATCGTTTTGACGATTATTACGACCAACGAGAACTTCAAACCCGCTCGGAGTTTGGTAACGATGGGGTTGGGAGGGGTTGGCACTCCGTTGGGAGTCAGCATCTGGAGAGTCTAAATAGTTCTGTTCAATTAATTCTTCGCGCACTTCTTCGAGGGTGGATAAATCCTCAGCCGTGCCATACTCCGAGAGTTGCAGCAGGGTAGTTTCCACTTGTTCGAGATAGCGCTGTTCGGCTTCGACTGCTTCTAAGAGGGGTTGAACCGCCAGTTGAGAGCGCTTGAGTTTTTGGTGTTTTTTGTAGAGGGCTTGGGCATTTTGTACGCCATTTTTTTCGGGATTGAGGGGAATGTTAACCGGTTTTCCGGTTTCAAAATCGGCCAGTTCGATCGCCGCCATTCCCGGTTGCCATTCATACAAGTGAGCCATCAATAAATCGGCTAAATAGCGATCGCGATCGGCATCCTGGGACTGATTTAACCGCTCTCGGAACAGGAGCGCTTTTTGATGGAGCTTGCCTAAGAGCGATCGCACCTTTTGCTGCAATTGATGGTGTAATTGACTAAACTTTTGCCGATTGAGCTGCTCGGTATAATACTCACTGATTAAATTTTGTACGGACTCAACCCCCTCTACCCGATCCCAAGGCATCACCGTATAACCCTTTTTCGTCCATCCCGGCGTAAAGCTGCCCTTGTGCAAATTCTGTAACCAATGTTGCCACCGCTCATACAGCAGAGACCAATCTGCCTCAGTTAAACTATCCGTCGGTTGATGGGGAGCGATCGCCGTTCCCGATAAGAAAGACTCAATCAACCGGGGACTTAACCCCCGATAACTTTGCAATAACTGCCGCTTCAGCGGCCCCGGAACTAAGCCAACTCGCTCCCGAAAAGCACTGAACGACTCTTCTAAACTAGGTATCCGATTTTTCAAAGCTGGAGGATTCACATAGGGTTGTCCGGTTAAGATCGGGCGCACACTCGACTGTTGCTCGCTCACCTGATGGGCAGCAGTCACAATCGTATGCTCCTGATTGAGCAAAATCACATTACTATACTTCCCCATCACCTCCACAATCAAATGCCAGCGAATCGGATCGCCCGGTCGTTGGGCAAACTGCAAATCAACAGCCCGCTCCCAAGGAGCAATTTCGGTAATAGAAACCAGAGCCAACCCATTGAGTTGATGGCGCAACTGATCGCTAAACGTAAACGTATCCGGTGCTTTTGGGGGAGGACTACTGATGGCTAAATGGGCCGCTTGCGGATGCCAACAGAGCGTTAACCATCCCCGCCCCTGAAGCGTCCGCAGGGCAAGGGATAGCATAAAGCGATCGCGTTGAAACACCTGCTCTAAGCGAGCCGGTAACCAGCGATCGCGCAAATCGGCACAAAGGGCCATCAAAGTAGTAAAATCAACCGGTTGCACAATAAATTACGTTGAACTAGCCAAGATCTGTAGTATAGCGGGTTTCCTAGTTATTCTTGTCCATGGTGGAACCGATTGCTAATAGATTAGGATCGCAATACATTGGCTTGTAAAAGTAAACTAGGGCAGTTCCGACCCACCCAACCCTGAAACAACTATCATGACGTATTCTCCCCTGTTTCCCCAACAGAGCCAACCCGCTCTCCAACCCTTTTGGATTGCCACGATCGCCTCCGTTGCCTTTCATGGTCTATTGTGGATTAACATCCCCATCAGAAGTGGCAGTCCGCGCACCTCCCTCGATGCCGTTGATTTAGTGGAACTGACTCCCGAACAATTACAGCGCTTACCCGATCTCAATAGCCCCTCCCAACTGACTCTACCCCCGATTAATCCGGAAGCGTGGCAACCACAACAACCCGTTACCAACCCTCCAGCAAATAGTTCGGCTAGTCGTTCGAGTGCCGAAAATCCGTCTTCTTTTGTCTTACCTCCACCTCGCGCTTCTCTGGAGTTACCCCCGCCTCCGGTTTTGCAACTGCCCCCCATTTCTTCGACTCCTCCGTACCGAGAGCCATTAGTTATCCCCACCTTACCCCCGCCCCCGTCGAGTCCTCCGGTTTATGATGATGCTAATCCTTTGCCCGTGCTGCCTCCAGAAGATCTGGATTTAGAGATTAATCGGTTGGCACGGAATCTAGAAGAGGACACCGAAACGCCTCCACCTCCCCAACCTCCAGAACCCACAGGAGAAGAACCGCAACCGCCAGAGCCGACAGAACCGGGTGTATTACCGGATAGAATACCAGAGGCGGCGATCGCCGATTTGCGTCGTCGGCAAGAACAATATCGCCAACAAGCCGAAGCCTCAGAAAACCCAGAACCAGAAGAAACCCCAGAACCAGAATCCTCTCCCGTGGCTGCTGTTCCCCCAGAAGAGGAAACCCCAGAACCTGAAGAAACCCCCGTAACTGCCCTGCCTCCAGAAGAGGAAATCCCCGAACCAGAGGAAATCCCCGAACCTGACGACCCCCTGTTAGCAGAAATTCAAGCCTTGCGAGAGGCGATCGCCTATAATCCACAAGGAACCAGCGATCAAGAAGCCACCGCCGCCCTCGAATCCTGGTTTAACAACATTCCCGATCGGTATAAAAATGAAGACAATACTTCCGGTTGGAAACAGAAAGAGTTAAACTTGCCCCTACCCGAACTTGCTTGTCGAAGCCAATTGCAAGGACGAGCCACCATTGGCGTATTAGTGAATCCCGAAGGCGAAATTATACGAGAAGCCAAGTTAATTCAAAGCACAGGATATGCTCTCTTAAATCAGGCGGCATTAGAGGCAGTCAAAACCCAAACATTTGAAGCCACAGAGCAGCATCAACTCTACCTCCTCAACATCACGTTTGAACCCCTAGACACTTGTGGTTAATGTCAACTTGACCCACTTGGAACAACTCAATATTTTTCCTAAGCTGTGAGAGAAATTTGTTAGACGTAATTCTGACCAGAATTGAAGCAATCAAGTCTCGGTGGATTGTCTTCTCTTTAGTGTAGAGCATCTGCTTACATCGCTTGTGTTCTTGCTTCAGGTAAGCTAAACAATCTCCATACACTCCCTTATTCACCAGTATGCCTAAAATTTCGCGGTACTCATTTTCCTCGATCCCTTTATACCTCAATTCCTCCAGTCGATTGCGTTCTTGAGAATTGGCCCTTTGAGTCATTAAATAAACAGCGAGTGTTAACTTTCCATTAATAAAATCAGAAAATTGATCCTGATAGGGCTTTTCCAATTTTGAGAGGCGCTGTACCGGGAGAGCAAAATCACCAAAATCATTCGCTGCTTGGGTTGCAGCTCCATAAATAGCCCCCATTTCATAGAGCAAATCATCCGGTTGTCCTGCAATGATTGATCCGGCGAAAAAACAGCTACCATAGAACACGCCAGAGAGCAATCGGCATCGCTCCTGATAAGCAGTTAGGAATTGCGCGTAGTCTGGATATTCTCCTATTCTAGATACTTGTAGGTCATGAATATCCATTCTCTGACCCAGATAAACTTGGTGGTTGATTTTGCTCAACACAGGTATCAGCACCGTCATCCCATAATCATCAAGAATCTGCTGTGCAATTTCTCTCAATTGAAATCCAGCAATGACCAATTTTCGCTTACTATCAATCGTCTCATAGCCATGCTTCTCATCCAGAAACCATAAGATGAAGGTTGCTGATATCTTCGCAGTAGAGGGTAACTTTAGAACCTAAGCATTGTTTAGCTTGAGCCAGTAAAGATGAACTGGTATCTATGCCAACCACCTCAAGATCGGGTCGTAACTGAACAATTTGCTCTACAAGTAAGCCAGTTCCAATTCCCACATCTAAAATAGTTGTGGCATTACCGAAAAGGTCGATGAGATCGGTGGCAATTGCTTTATAATCTCGATTCCGTTGAACCAAGGCATTATAAAAATTAGATATGCCTTTATATAGGTCATTAGGCATCATAAAGGTTGGGTCTATGCTTTGATAACTTTAAATATATCATTCTTCCCGGTTTGAAGTTCGTAAAGCCCAACCTGATTTTACTGTTTTGCGTCCCACGCTCTCCCCATTCCCCGACTAAAATGGTAAGTTGTAGTCTATGGTAAAAGGTTATGGAAGTTGGTTTAGAGGCTCTGTTGAGCGATCGCCACTTAGAAGCCACACAAACGAGTCAACAACGGCAATTATCGGTTTCGATATCGGCCAAGGAGTCAGAAGCACGATCGCAGAATCTGCGGTTAAATTTGTGTTTAATTCTCGATCGCAGTGGTTCCATGGCGGGTCAACCCCTGAAAACGGTGAAACAGGCCGCCATTAAGGTGATTGAACGCTTGCAGGAGGGCGATCGCCTGTCAGTGATTACGTTTAATCATCATGCTGAGGTGTTAATTGCTAATCAGGGGGTGGACGATCGCCAACAACTCACGAAGCTAATTGAGCGCCTAGAAGCGGATGGGGGAACCTCCATTGATGAAGGAATGCGTTTGGGAATTGAAGAAATTGCCAAGGGTAAACAGGATGCGGTGTCCCAGGTTTTTCTGCTCACGGATGGGGAAAATGAACATGGCGATAACGATCGCTGTTTCAAATTAGCATCCCTGGCAACCGAGTATAAATTAACAATTAATACTCTAGGATTTGGGGCCCATTGGAATCAGGATGTATTGGAACAGTTGGCGGATGCAGGCGGTGGCACATTGTCTTATATTGAACACCCAGAAGAGGCGATCGCGTCGTTCTCGCGGCTGTTTGACCGGGTGCAGTCTGTGGGCTTAACCAATGGGTTTCTGAAATTATCCTTAAATCCGGCCGTGCGTTTGGCGGAACTCAAACCGATCGCTCAAGTGTCTCCGGATACTATAGAATTAACCGTACAGACGGAAGGAGAAGGAATTAAGGTACGGTTAGGGGATTTAATGAAGGATCAGCCCAGGGTTGTGTTAGCGAATTTATATATCGGTCAATTGCCCCTAGGGGAACAGGCGATCGCCACGGTACAAGTGATTTATGATAATCCAGGATTAGGAGCAGAGGGGTTAGAGTCTGCGCCCGTGGAGGTAACAGCAACGGTGACAGAAGAATACCAACCGCAAACCGATCCTCAAGTACAGTCCCATATGTTAACCCTGGCCAAATATCGGCAAACCCAAATTGCGGAAACCAAACTAAAAGCAGGCGATCGCCAGGGAGCAGCCACCTTGTTACAAACCGCAGCGAAAACTGCCTTGCAAATGGGCGATCGGGGTGCTGCCACCGTGCTGCAAGAAAGTGCCACCCGTCTGCAAGCTGGGGACGAACTCTCCGAGCAAGAGCGCAAAAAAACCCGCATTGCCTCTAAAACTCGTTTAGGATAACTCTGAGACGATGGGGAAAGGAACGAATTTTCAGAGCTTTCCCCTCGTCCCTGAACCACACTCCTGACCGGCTTAAGTTGTTATATTAGAAGTGTTAAGGATTGTGTCTTTGTAGATCATAGCTGAGACAGAGCTGTTTTATCTGTTCTACTCTTAGGGTTTAACAGTCGTGTGGATGAGTCCGGATTTTATGTATAAACCTTTTATGGATTTTTTAGAACAGGAATTATTTAAGCGGTTCGATTTACAAAGTCAACCGATTCCGCCCGGTCTAGAACGTCAGGTGAGTACCCGTGGGAAGCATCCGGCAACCATTCAAAGTTGGTGCTATCAATGTCCTGAATTGCGAAAAATTCGCTACACTTATATTGATGGGGGCGAAGCGTCTCAGGTCTTTAATAGTGTGATTTATCCCAGTTATGAGTATGATTTACCCCTGCTAGGCATTGATTTTCTCTCGTTTGGGAAACATAAAATATTAGTAGTGATGGATTTTCAGCCCCTGTTTCGCCATCCGGACTATCTTAAAACCTATATTGAACCCATGAAGGGGGTGCGCGATCGCTACAGCAATTTGGCCCAAAACTTAGAAATGAAGTTTTATGATGCCAATCAATATTTCTCCCCCTATCTCTTGTTTGCCAAAACCGATGCCGAAACGGTACAAACAAAGCTGTTTCAGGCCTATAAAGATTACTTGAGTTTGTATTGGGAGTTGCTCGATCTAGCTCAACCCCTAACCGCTCCGACAGCCATGGAGAGAATTCGTACAGCCCAACACGATTACGACCAGTATAGTGCCGATCGCGACCCGGCATCCGGCTTGTTTAGTAGCTACTTTGGCCATGAATGGTCAGAGCGGTTTTTATATGAGTTTTTGTTCGATGGAGCCAAGCCTTTAGCCGTGAGCGTCCAATAAGCAGGATCGAGAGAATTCCTATGGTGAGTCGTTTATATCAACCCTTTTTGGAGTATGCGATCGCCTATCTCCAAGAACACCTAGACCTACAACCCTATCCCATTCCCCCAGGCTTTGAATCAAAACAAGCCACTGTCGGTAAAGGCCAGCGTCAATCTGAGGTATTAACGACTAGCAAGGGGTTTCAGACGGACAAACTCCGTCAAATTCGCGCCGCCCATGTCCAGGGAGGGGAGGCCCTACAGGTTCTCAATTTTGTCATTTTTCCCCGTCTCAACTACGATTTACCCTTTTTTGGCGCGGATTTAGTCACCTTACCCGGAGGCCATCTGATTGCCTTGGATATGCAGCCCCTGTTTCGGGATGACCCCTCCTATCAGGAAAAATACACCCAGCCCATTTTGCCCCTGTTTGAGAGCCATAAACAGCATTTACCTTGGGGGGGAGATTTTCCCGAAGACGCTCAACCCTTTTTCTCGCCAGCTTTTTTATGGACTCGTCCCCAAAAAACAGAAGTGGTTCAAGAGCGCGTCTTTGCCGCATTCCAGGATTACTTGTCGGCTTATGTGAAGTTGGTGCAAGCGGCTCAACCGGTTGAGAATCCAGAAGAGTTGCTACAAATTAAACAGGCTCAGTTGAGATACGTTCGCTATCGGGCGGAGAAAGATCCCGCCAGGGGAATGTTTACACGGTTTTATGGCTCGGAGTGGACGGAGGAATACATTCATGGATTTTTGTTCGATTTGGAACAAACGTTAGGGAGTAAGGGGTAAGGTGAGCGCTGGCAAGGGAAAGAGAGAATGGGGACGGGTAAAATATGAAGTTTTGTAAATAGAAATTAAGCTTTGTATCGATAACCCAGAAGCCGGGAAGACCTAAAAACAGGGGTAATTCAGGCAGATTATCTGGAGAGGTTTGTGTCCCTGGCGATCGCGTTCACCCTGGAAAAGAAAAGCCCCAGCAATAGGGCGTAACTCCCTTGTCCTGGGATTTTTCCATGGATCGGCCCCCCAAGTGCGATCGCGGATGGGGGAGATGAGAATCTTAATAATATGTAACAAATAAAGACTCAACATCATTGTATAAGAGTTAAGTGAAGGGCAAAAAAACAGTCCGACCAGAACCAAAGCACCAATTTACAGTGCTTTTTGGCGTTCTCATCCGAAGCCCGAAGTTTCTCAGATTTCTCAAACCAGTCTGAGACTTTTGACTTCATCCCGATATCAGGTAAACTGAATCGAGAATTCCAAATTCATGGTTTTGGAGCTGTTGTTCAAGTCTGTCCCGGTAGCTTGACCAGCTTGCACTTGTTGAACAGATTCTTTAATCAGAATCTAGACCTACTTAAATAGGAGATTTAGTCAATGTTCGATGCATTCACAAAGGTGGTTTCTCAGGCTGATGCTAGAGGCGATTACCTCTCTGATAGCCAGCTCGACGCTCTGAAGGCCATGGTCGCTGATGGCAACAAACGCATGGATGCCGTTAACCGCATCACCGGTAACGCTTCCACCATCGTTGCTGACGCAGCTCGCGCCTTGTTTGCGGAACAACCCCAGCTTATCGCCCCTGGTGGAAATGCTTACACCAGCCGTCGTATGGCTGCGTGCTTGCGCGATATGGAAATCATCTTGCGTTATGTAACCTACTCTATCTTCGCTGGAGATGCCAGTGTTCTCGAAGATCGTTGTCTCAATGGTCTGCGTGAAACCTACCAAGCTCTAGGAACTCCTGGTGCTTCCGTAGCTGTAGGCGTAAGCAAAATGAAAGATTCAGCGATCGCCATTGTTAACGACCGCAATGGAATCACCCCTGGAGACTGCTCTGCTCTAGCATCTGAAATTGCTGGATACTTCGACAAAGCAGCTAGTGCAGTAGGCTAAGTTTAACCATTGGTGAAGATAGACCCAATTGGGTCTCGATTCTGCTTCAAATTTCTATTTTTGAAACCCTTGCAAAACAACTCGTAGGAAGATACATCAACCATGAAAACACCTCTGACTGAAGCAGTTGCGGCTGCTGACTCCCAAGGTCGCTTTCTCAGCAACAGTGAAATCCAAACCGCTTTTGGTCGCTTCCAAAAAGCTGAAGCGTTCATCGATGCGGCTAAAACCTTGACTCAGAAAAAAGACCAGCTTGTTCAGGGAGCAGCCCAAGCGGTGTATAACAAGTTTCCTTACACCACCCAAATGCAGGGAGCTAACTACGCTGCCGATCAACGGGGTAAAGACAAGTGCGCCCGTGACATCGGTTACTACCTGCGGATGGTTACCTACTGCTTAATTGCCAATGGTACTGGCCCCATGGATGAGTATCTGATTGCTGGTATCGATGAAATCAACCGGACTTTTGAATTGTCCCCCAGTTGGTACATCGAAGCGCTGAAGCACATCAAAGCTAACCATGGTTTGACTGGAGACGGTGCTACCGCTGCTAATAGCTACATTGACTATGCCATCAATGCTTTAAGCTAGTCATTGCTTAAACGATAGGGCCCGGAACTCTAGACAGGTGAATGTCAAAAGCTGACATCTGTTTGGAGTTCCGGGCACAGTTGTGTTTAAATCTCTTGTGTTTAACCTCAGCCATGATTAACGCTCCCTCAGAAAGCCCTGAAGCTCCTCAACTGACTGTAGATCGGGCGATCGCGAATCTACTCCAGGGAGACCGAGGAGAACGATATTATGCCGCTTGGTGGCTGGGACGGTTCAGAGTCAAAGAACCGGAAGCTATTGAGGCGCTGGTGGGCGCTTTAGAAGATGAAAGCGATCGCACTCCGGAAGGAGGCTATGCTCTCCGACGCAATGCCGCCCGCGCCCTAGGAAAACTGGCCGAACCAAGGGTCATTCCCCCTTTAATTGAATGCCTCCACTGTGCCGATTTTTATGTCCGGGAAACGGCAGCCCAAGCCCTAGGAGAACTGGGAGCAGACCTGGATCGCCCCCACTTTGAAGCCGCTATTCCCGAACTTTTAAGCCTGCTGGCTGGAGGACTCGAAGCGGCTCAACCCATCCCCGGTTGTCCCCATCTGGCTCAACCCTACAATGCGGTGATTGAAACCCTGGGCATTTTAGGCGTTCAAGAAGCTATTCCCCAGATTGAACCCTTCCTCAATCATCCCCTAGAAATTGAACAATATGGAGCCGCCCGCGCTCTCTATCAGTTAACCGGAGACCGGAAATATGGCGATCGCCTCAAGGCTGCCCTGGAAGGCGATAAACTGCAACTGCGCCGAGCCGTTTTGTCAGATTTAGGCGCGATCGGATATTTACCGGCTGCCGAGGCGATCGCCGAAACCCTAGCCGAAAATAGCCTCAAACTCATTTCTCTCAAAGGACTCCTAGAACATCATCTGCAAACTACCGATGCCCTAAACCCTCCTAGCGAAACCGCCATCAGCCTCATGACCCTAATGGACTCCCTGCTATAGGGAAGAAGGGGTTTTCCTCTCAGTAACCAGGCTTAAACTCTGCCAAGCTCCCTGGCGATCGTAGCGGCGAATTAATCGCAGGCGATCGCTCTCAGAGAGTAACCATCCCACTTCCAAAAAGAAAGGTTTTCCAGATTCTAGCTTGACTGGGCTAGTCGTTGAACCCCCATCCGGGAGTAAGAGAACTTGCACCGGTTGATATCCTCCAGAAAACTCCAACCTCGAACCCTCCAGGATAGCCTTTGAAGTTAGGGAAAACTCACCGCTCTTAAGGGTTTGATAAATTTGATTGCCCTCTCGTGAGACAGATAGGGTACTTTTACTGTAGTCTGGGGGGCGTAAGTCGGGATACAGGGTAACCACTTCTCCTTGCCAAGTTCCTAAAAGTGGATCGACCGTTAACGGGGGACGTTCAGGAACGGTTGTTCCTCGCAGTTGTTCCCGAATCAGCGTAATTTGGTCAAGATAGCCATTTTTATAGAGAATGACAAAGCGCAGACGACGCTGTTGGTGAATGAAGCCAAATTCACCGCCAAAGGTAGCCACCGGGTTATAGTGGGCGCTGCCTTGGGAAAAAGCACCATTGTCAAAAAAGAGAATATTGCGATGGAGACTGCTGTATTCGAGTTCTAGGAGGGGGGGCGGGGTTTCCCCTGGGGGAAACCGTTGTACGGTTTGATAAACAGTTTGATTATTATTTTTGCCTTCCAGGGTAACCACGGTAGGAATATCTTTTTCCAGGATGCCCAAGGGGGAGAATTGGGTAAAGGAACCGTCCCAAATGCCGAGGTTTTCTAAGAGGTTTTGCCACTGCGATCGCATGATGGGTAATGGGTAATGGGGAATAGGGAATGGGGAATGGGTAATGGGTTAATCAGTTGCATCCCAACAAACTTGGGGAAGGTTTGCCCCATTTACACAAGCTTGTTCTGCCATGGCTGCGGCTACTGCATCAAATACGGGAGCAGCCCATTGGGTTGCCCTTTCCCAAGATCCAACTTTAGCGATAATTTCCCTAGCTTGGGCAACTTCTAGGATGGCGACATGGGGATTATATTCGGCAGCTCGTTCAATGAGGGGATGCCAAGCGAGGGAGTGACCTTCGCGATCGCTTTTTCCGCCTCGAACTCTGGGGCCAATGTTGCGTAAACCTTGCTGTTGATAAAAGGGTTGCAGTTTAGCTTGAATACGATTTTCCCATTGGCGATCGCGCCGATGCAACCCTGTAACGAGCATTTGCGCCCCCGGAAAGGGGTTGGCTTCGCTGACCACATGGGCATCGGCAGTTAGAATTAGGGTTTGTACATTGCGGTTGCCTTTATGGACACCGGCGATATAGTGTTCTAAAGCCTGAAACCCGTCGAGATTTTCCCCATACATTTGAATCGTGGGAACCAGGACATAAAATCCGAGGGCGTTTAACCGTTGATAGAGTTCATTGGCGGTAACGGTATTCCAATAGAGTCCCACATGGTAATCATCGACTTTGGCTCCTGGTTGCATGGAGTTTCTAGTGTACTGAATGGGTAAAATGGCGATCGGGCGATCGGTATTGATGCGAATGGGAGCTACATCGGCATGAGTCCAGTTTTTACCCGTGTAGTTATATAGCACCCGATAAACACCTTGCCCGGCTTCAAAGGCATAGGTACGGCCATCGTCAATAATGGTCGCTTGGGGGGCAAAGGTGGGGGTTTGGGCGCGGGTTGGGGCTGGGGAGGGGAGTCCATAGGATAGGCTTAAGGTTATTATCGCCATTCCCAAGGTTTTTGATAAGAAGCTCATGGTGTCAATAAAAAATCAAAAATGACAGTTAATCTGTATAATTGTAGACGCTTTGTTCTCAATCATGAGTTCCCTTCTGTTGACATCCTCACCGCCCTAGAAGGACGGTGGTTCCTAAATCTCACAATTTAGGTTTCTGCTTCATAGCAGTTGCCTTCACAGATTTGCTCTGCTCTGGTCTTACACTCGCTCCACAGACTGACACCGCAAGTCCTGCGGCCAATATGTTTTTGCTGGCATTGATATCTCGGTCATGGTGTGTTCCGCATTCAGAACAATCCCATTGCCGAACACTTAACGGCATTTTTTCAACGATATGCCCGCAATTACTACACCGTTTTGAACTAGGGAACCACCTATCTATCTCAATGTAGTTTCTGCCATACCATCGGCATTTATAGGACAGTTGTCGAGT
>NZ_JAQPOK010000097.1 GCF_030068445.1 Roseofilum halophilum BLCC-M91
CATCAACATCCCCATTGGGACTCAAATAAAAACTGGAAGAGTGGCTTAAATAATCTCCGTATACTTCTTATTCCTTTGATATGCTTTAACGTAATTCTCTATTGGTTAGAGGTCTTTCCTATCCCTCACTTATCTTTGGGGTTCCCACGATTAATTTCCTTGATTAATCGTGCTTGTCTTGCTCTCTTTCCTCTCTCTCTTGACCCTGATTTCTTATTTTCCTCTGCCTAGAGTGACAAAAGAGGGCTATTGTCAGTCCTCACATTGCTGGAGTAGCAAAGAAGGTGATCGCCAACCCTTAACCCGCCTTAGCGGTCAACTGGCTCTAGGCGGATGAGCTGGCCGTTCGATGCGTCTGTTAGCACATATAGCATCCCATCAGGGCCTTGTCGGACATCCCGTACGCGCTGACCGATCGCGATCGCCTCTTCATTTAACACATTTCCCGACTCGTCGAGCGCGATACGGCGCACATCTTGAGAAACCAAACCCCCAGCAAACAGGTTACCTTGCCACTCAGGAAACGTCCCCGAATAAACAGCCAGCCCAGAAGGAGCAATTGAGGGAGTCCAGATCACTTTAGGGTCTACCATCCCCGGTAGGGAGGTTTCTGGAGAAATCAGCCCGCCAGAATATTCCCGACTGTGGGTTGCCACCGGCCAGCCATAGTTTTCACCGGCTTTAACCCAATTGACCTCATCCCCTCCCCTAGCGCCATGCTCCGTCGCCCAAACCCGGTTGGCGATCGCATCGAAGGCCAGTCCTTGGATGTTACGATGGCCGTAGCTCCAAACTTCTGGGGCTGCCTGGGCATCATTCACCAAAGGGTTATCTGATGGGATCGAGCCATCGTCATTGATGCGGATAATCTTGCCCAGATGACTGCTGAGGTTCTGGGCTTGTTGGCGGATAAATTCTCCCTCAAGTTCTACAGGAGGATTACCCCCATCGCCAATGGATGCTAACAGCGTGCCATCGGGCAACCAGAGCAGACGGGAGCCGAAATGCTGTCCTCTAGATTTGGTTTGGGAAACTTCAAAAATCACCTGCCAATTGCTCAGGGAACTGCCATCAAAGGTGGCTCGCGCGATGCGGGTTCGGTTGGCTGAATTGTTTCCATACGCATAAGTAAAGTAAACCAGACGGTTGTCTGCAAAATTGGGATGCAAGGCAATATCGAGCAGGCCCCCTTGGCTCTGTGCAAACACTTCCGGTACTCCAGCAATCGGGGTGGGATCGAGGACTCCCTCTCGGACAATACGCAATTGCCCCGATCGCTCGGTAATCAGAATAGAACCATCCGGCAGCCAGGTCAAACCCCATGGATGTTCTAGATTCTCCACCACCGTAACACTCTGAACCTCTGGATTGCCCCTAGCAGATGCTGTTTCTGCTTGGATCGCAGTTGGAGGTTCCGATTGAACTTGTGTCGTACACCCCGTTACCCCTAAACAGGCGATCGCCGCTCCTACGGCAACCAGAGTGCAGGTCTTGATTGTTGTAGGCAATTTTCGATTGCGATCGATTGGAAACATCATCAATTGGCTCATTTACACACAGGCTATAGCTCTAGTTTTAAAGCAAATCCTGGTATTTGGGATTGTCTTTGAGCAGTCCCAACACTTTTTTAATGTCTTGGGTGCGCTCTTTTTTTACAATCAAAGTGGCATTGCCATCGCGCACAATCACGATATCTTCTAAGCCAATGGTCACGACTAAATCCTCTGGATCTTGATCGTAAACGATCGCCCCTTGAGTATCCAGACTCACATGGTTCCCCAACTCTAAATTCGGCTGCTCTCCTTGCAATAAACGCGCCATGGCATTCCAGTCTCCCAAGTCATCCCAGCCAAAATCAGCCGG
Organism: Roseofilum halophilum BLCC-M91; assembly: GCF_030068445.1. Lineage (GTDB taxonomy): Bacteria > Cyanobacteriota > Cyanobacteriia > Cyanobacteriales > Desertifilaceae > Roseofilum > Roseofilum halophilum. The sequence continues at coordinate 1,864 of NZ_JAQPOK010000097.1, forward strand.
TAAAATATAGGCCAGTTGGGTTTTCTCCATCAAGGCATAGTCGATGGAAATTTTCCCTAACTGACCATAGGCCGCTTTACCCTGGCTTTGCAGAGGGGTTAAAATTTCGGGCGCATGGGTAGCCAGTTCCCGCAACACCACCCCCGCGCGGAAGATGAACATGCCACTATTCCAGCTAAAGTTACCTTGAGCGATGAACCGTTCGGCGGTAGTAAGATCGGGCTTTTCCGTGAACCGTTGCACCCGATACACCGGTAAATCCAGATAGCTGCCCTTGGCTTCTCCCTGTTCGATATAGCCGTAGCCGGTGGAGGGATAGGTAGGCTTAATCCCTAGAGTAACAATCGCATCTTTTGTGGCCGCGAGTTCTACGGCAGCTTGAATGGTTTTCTCGAAGGCAGGATAATCTCCGATCCAATGATCGGCGGGGAAAAAGCCGATGACCGCATCTTCACCATAGCGCTTGGCAATTTCCAGGGTTGTCCATGCTACTGCTGGGGCGGTATCTCGGCCTTCAGGTTCTGCCAGAAGGTTTTCGGGGGGCAGTTCGGGTAACTGCTCTTGGACTCCGGTGGCAAGTTGGCTAGAGGTGCAGATCCAGAGTTTATCCCAACCTGGGGCCAGTTGAACCAGGCGATCGGCGGTAGTCTGCAACAAACTCGAACCCGTGCCACTGAGCTTCAAAAACTGCTTCGGCCGATGTTTGCGACTCAGGGGCCAAAAGCGTTCTCCTTTTCCCCCAGCTAAAATCACAGGCACAACGGTATGAGACATGGTGCAGAACTCCTAAAGGTTGCAAGGTTCAACTGTGGCTATGGTAGCATTCAATTAACAATTAACAATTATGAAATATTAGTGAGTTGAGGAAATTTTAGACGGACTCTCTTGAGAAATTTTAGCTCATATGATAAAATAAATCAAATCTCTATCGCCAGTTGATTCAAGAGTGCTTGAACGAGTAAGCGCTATAATTTAGAAATAAGCTCACAACAATTGCTCCAAAGATCGGAGGTTTCTCCCTATGGTGATGCAAGTAGAAAAAACTAAAACCTATACTCCCGAAGAGTATCTAGAGCAAGAAGTGAATAGTGATGAACGACATGAATATATGGATGGGGAGATTATTCTGATGACGGGTGGAATGCCAAATCATAACTTAATCGCTGGTAATTTATTCGCGACGTTAAACTTTTGTCTGAAACGTCAACCCTACTTTGTATTTGTCACCGATCAGCGCTTGTGGATTCCCGAAAAACGGATCTATACTTATCCGGATGTGATGGTTATTCAGGGAGAATTAGAATTACAAGAAGGACGGAAAGATACCCTCACCAATCCTATTCTGATTGCTGAAGTTTTATCGCAGTCTACCCAAGGATACGATCGCGGCCAAAAATTTCAAGCCTATCGCACGATTCCCAGCTTACAAGAATATCTGTTAATCGATCAATATACGATGCAAGTGGAGCGATATTATCGCACTGAAGTTAATCAATGGGTGTTATCAGAATATAGTCAGCCCGAATCTGTTATCCAGTTGAATAGCATTCCCGGCGAAATTTCCCTAGTGGATTTGTATGATAAGGTTGATTTTCAAAGGGATTCAAAATAGAAGGCATAGCGGTTTAGGGCTGTCATCAGCAGGGGAATAATGCCCAAACCCAGATAAACCAAGAGTGTCCAGATGACAGAAAGGTATTCAAAGCGTTTACCGGAACCGGAGACTGGAGAGCCTAAAAATTTATGGGCAAGAGTCCCGGAAATTCCCAACATTAGCCAAGTTGCGATCGCCAGGGGTAAGCCAAACCCAATTAATCGAGCGGCGATCGCACTCAGAACGGCCATAATTGTACAAACGGCTAACCAGACGAAAACCGCCCGTTTGCGTCCCCATAGGTAACTGTAAGTTTCTACACCCACTTCCTCATCTTTGGGCGATCGGATTTTGCGCCCAATTTCAATCATGACACCATTGAAAAAACTGACTCCTAAAAACCAGCCTAAACCCCTCGGCATCACCCCCGTGGTTACCTGCCAATCACAAGCCGTTGCCAAGCCATAGATTAAGGGCATAATCATCATATGGCTGATTAAATAAATGGCGGGATGAGCCTTCAGCCAATCGCGGATAAAAAATTCTTGGCTCATTAAGCCTAAATATAGCCAAACGGCCATCAGAGATAGCCCTAGGTTAACCCCCCCCAAATAGAGTGCCAAAGCCCCTTGAATTATGGCCGTGAAAGCGCCCAATTCGCCCAATTCGCCCAAACTAACCAAACCCCTGGGAACCGGTCGATAGGGGCGAAACTGGCAATCTTCTTCATAGTCCTTGAACTCATCGGCAATACGCAACTGCAAGAAGAACAAAAAGGCGATCGCAAAAGCCACTACACTAGAACCCAAAGGGGGAAGCCCTCCCCGCAGCAGCGCCGAATAACTCACCGCCGAATAACTAAACACTCCAATTAACAGCCCATTGGCTACAATTGGAAACCGCTCTTTCTGATACGTCCACCATCGGTTAACCATAGTTTTCAAGTTACCATCAATGTATCTAACACATATCAGTATATTGGCTGGACTGGTGTTGTTGGCGATCGCCACCTACCAAGTCTATCAACAAATTGCTCGTCGCCGCCGAGCCGAACTGAGCCTAAGACAACAAACCCAGCGAGAGCGATTAATTCACGAAATCGCCCAACATATTCGCCAATCTTTGAACCTCGATGAAGTCTTAGCCACCACCGTTGCTGATGTACGCCAATTTCTAGAGTGCGATCGCGTTTTAATCTATCAAATTTACGCCGATGGAACCGGTTGCGCCATTACCGAAACCGTTTTACCCGATTATCCCCGTATTTTAGGCGAAGTCTTTCCCGCAGAAGTCTTTCCCCAGGAATATCATCAAGCTTACCTCAACGGCAAAAGTCGGGCGATCGCCAATATCGAACAAGCCGAAATTGAAGCCTGTCTCGTCGAATTTGTGCAACAATTTGCCGTCAAAGCCAAATTAGTCGTTCCCATCATCCAAACCCTAACCGACATCGAAAACCCCCATCCAACCCCCCATCTGTGGGGCTTACTCATCGCCCATCACTGTCGCCAAACCAGACAATGGCAACCCCACGAAATCGAACTGATGAAACAACTCGCTACCCAAGTGGCGATCGCCATCCGCCAATCTGAACTCTATCAACAACTGCAACAACTCAACACCCAACTCGAACAGCGCGTCGAGCAACGCACCCAAGAACTCGCCCGCACCAACCACGCCCTCCGCCTCGAAATAGCCGAACGTCAACGCACCGAAATCGCCCTCCGGCACACCAACCACACCCTACAATCCCTCATTGCCGCCTCTCCCCGTGCCATCTTTACCCTCGATCTCCAAGATCGAGTACAACTTTGGAATCCAGCCGCCGAAAAAATGTTTGGCTGGACAGAACCAGAAGTCTACAATCAACCCAACCCCATCCTCTGCCAAGAAACTGTAGAAGACTACCGCAACCTTCGCCAAGCCTGTCTGCAAGGCATCACTCCCCCCAGTTTAGAACTGCGCCGATCTAAAAAAGACGGCTCCCCCATTGATATCGTCTTCTCTGCTGCGCCTCTACTCGATAGCAGCGATCGCATCAGTGGCATGGTCGCTGTTGTCGCCGACGTTACCGAACAAAAACGGCAAGCGGAACAGGTGCGCTTGCTTCAGTCAGTAGTCATCAATACCAATGATGCCGTCTTAATCACGGAGGCAATCCCCCTCGATCCCCCCGGCCCCCGAATTCTCTACGTCAATCAAGCCTTTACCCGCATGACCGGTTATACCCTCGAAGAAGCGATCGGCCAAACCCCCCGCATTCTCCAAGGGGCAAAAACTGACCGGCAAAAACTCGAACAAGTCAAAGCTGCCCTTTCTCAGTGGCAACCCTTAACCATGGAATTAATCAACTATCGTAAAGACGGCTCCGAGTTTTGGGTTGAGTTTAGTTTAGTTCCCGTTGCCAACAAACAGAATGAATATACCCATTGGGTTTCCATTCAGCGAGATATTAGCGAACGCAAACACACCGAAGAAGCTCTCAAGCGCTCCGAAGAACGGTTCCGTTCCCTGATTGAAAATGCCTTAGATATTATCACCATTGTCGATCGCCAAGGCACTATTTACTATGCCAGTCCCTCCGTAGAAAAAGTCCTGGGTTATCCCCCCACGAAACTGATGGGTCAAAACTTTTTTGACTTAGTGCATCCCGATGACTCCTGCAAAATCTATCAGCAGATCATCAATAGCTTAGAAAGCCAAGAAGGGCTACTGCCCATGGAATTTCGCGCCCAACATCAGGAGGGGTTTTGGCGTATCCTAGAAGCCGTTAGCCATGCAGATCGATCGTCCGTGAGGGAAAATGGCATAGAAAGCTACCCAGAACCCCGATTTGTGGTCAATTCCCGCGATATTACCGCCCGCAAGCGACTCAATGAGGTGAAACTGGCTCTAGAGCGAGAAAAGGAACTGCATACCCTGAAAACGCGCTTTTTCTCCATGGCTTCCCATGAGTTTCGCACCCCCTTGAGTACCGCTCTAGCAGCGACCCAATTGTTAGAACAGTCCTCCCCTCTCCATCAAGCTGAAGATCCCCTCAAGCGCTCTAGGAATTTACGCAGGATTCAGGATTCAATCAAACAAATGGTACATCTTTTAGATGATATTCTCACCATTAATCGCGCCGAAGCAGGTAAACTGGAATTCAACCCCCAACTCTTTGATTTACCTCAATTCTGCCGCCAGTTGCTCGAAGAAATTCAGTTGAGTGCCGGTCATCAATATTCCCTGAAATTTTTGAGTAATTATCAACAAAAAAGTGTTTATTTAGACCAAAAGCTGCTGCGATCCATACTGTCTAATTTGTTGTCGAATGCGATTAAATATTCTCCCGTTGGTAGTGAGGTGGAACTGCGCTTAAGATTGGAGCAGCAACACATTATCTTTGAAATTGGCGATCGCGGTATCGGCATTTCCCCAGAGGATCAAAACCACCTATTTGAACCCTTCCAACGAGGTCACAATGTGGGCCATATTCCCGGTACAGGATTAGGGCTAGTGGTGACTAAAAAATGTGTAGAATTGCAAGGCGGAACCCTCAAAGTCAATAGCCAGATCAACGTCGGCACAACCTTAACCGTCATCTTACCCTTGAATAATTGTTAATTGTTCTCGACTTTCCCCAAGCGATAGCCAATGCCATGCACCGTCTCAATAAAGTCTTCGGGCGCACCAGCAGCTTTTAACTTTTGACGTAAACTGCGAATATGCACTTTAATCGTATCTTCTTCTGGAGGATCTTTAAGCGACCAAATATGCTCAATCATCACATGACGACTTAACACCCGACGACCATTACGCATCAATAATTCTAACAGGGAATATTCTTTAGGCGTTAAATGTAGGGGTTGATGATTATAGTTGGCTTCATAGGTACTCGGATCAAACGTCAAAGCTCCCCACTCTAAAATCGGAGCCGATACGCTACCTCGACGCAAAAGAGCGCGAACCCTGGCAAATAATTCACCCAAATCAACCGGTTTAACAATATAATCATCTGCGCCAGCATCCAAACCCGCAATTTTATCGCTAACGGTATCGCGGGCTGTGATCATTAAAATCGGCATTTGATAACCTTGAAGACGCAGTTGCTTACAGAGACTAATGCCATCGAGATCGGGAAGCATCACATCCAAGAGCAAGAGATCGTAGTCAAGAGCGTCAAAGTATTCCCAAGCGACGGCTCCATTGGCGGCAATGTCCACAACATACAGTTGATCGGTGAGGGCTTCTGCTAGAGTCTCAGCCAGACTTATGTCATCTTCAATTAAAAGAATCCTCATAGGTTACAGTTGCCTTGACTCATTTATTTCAGCTTACAAGAAAACTAAGCATATTCCCTCAGCTCTGACGAGAGCAAGTATTACAAAATGTTAAAATCTGCGAAATTTTAGCAATCTTTCCGATTTCTTTACCGTTTCTTCCCTCTTTTAATTACTTCCCATCTGCTAAGTTCCTAAGTTATGGGAAAAGACAGACCCCAAGACTTGCAGAGCGGCGATCGCTCAGGGATTTAGAATAGAACTATTGAGTAAGTCCATCTTTAGGAATTTTTACTTACTCTAACCCGAAATAACCTAGGAGGTCTTATGGCAATTCCCTTACTTCAATATCCCCCAACCAGTCAAAATCATCGAGTGGAGGGATTTGAAATTCCGACTCCGGAAAAGCCTCGACTCTATACCACTGAACTCTTGACCTCATCCACAGACATGGATGAACTGATTTGGGCGGCCTATCGCCAAGTTTTTAATGAGCAACAATTGCTCTCGATCACCTATCAGAAGTCTCTAGAATCTCAGTTGCGATCGGGTCAAATTACAGTTCGTGATTTTATGCGATCGCTACTCCTATCCGAAGCTTTTCGGATTAACAACTATGAACCCAATAATAATTATCGGTTTGTAGAACTCTGTATTCAACGGGTACTGGGACGAGAGGTGTATGGAGAGCGAGAAAAATTAGCCTGGTCGGTCGTTTTAGCCACTGAAGGCTTACATGGATTCATCGACCAACTTCTCAATAGTGAAGAATATCTGACCCATTTCGGCGATCGCACCGTTCCCTATCAACGGCGGCGCATTTTGCCCCAACGTTCTCAGGGAAACTTACCCATTGCCCGGATGCCTCGTTATGGAGAAGATTATCGCCAGAAATTAGAAGAACTGGGTTATTTTCGACCGTCTCAAGAAGAGTATCGTTGGTCATGGCAACGGCCTCCTTATCCCGGTTGGATTCGCCTAACAGGTAAGCTGATTGCTTTCAGTGGTGCTGGATTACTAGCATTGGGAATCGGGGCGGTAGCCTTAGCTGCCTGGGGCATTATTCCCCTATAACAGCACCACCAATTCTGTTAAAAAACTTTGAAAAAAATTAGGACAATATCAATGAGTATTGTATTAGATGAACCCCTTGAACTTTGGAAAACCAATAGCTTAGATGAACAGCAAGCAGTGATTCGTGCTGTTTATAAACAAGTGTTGGGCAATCCCCATGTGATGGAAAGCGAACGACTGATTAAGGCTGAATCTCAATTGACTCAAGGGAAGATTACCGTGCGTGAATTTGTGCGGGCGGTAGCTAAATCCGACTTTTACCGTAGCCGGTATTTTGAATCTTGCGCTCCCTACCGCTTTGTAGAGTTAAACTTCAAGCATTTATTGGGACGTGCCCCTGTGGATCAAAAGGAAATTTCTGAACATATTTCTTTGTGTATTGAGCAAGGGTATGATGCCGAGATTGATTCCTACATCGATAGTATGGAATATCAAGAAAAGTTTGGAGAAAATATTGTTCCCTACTATCAAGGTGCAAAGAGTCAGAAGGGGCAAAAACAGGTTGGCTATAACCGCACTTTGTCCTTGTATCAGGGCAATGCGGGTGTAGATAGTGCGTTTAGGGATTCCCGGTTGGTGCAGGAAGTGGCTACCAACTCAGCCACTAAAATCAAATTGCCTTCCACTGGTGGTCGTCTCGTTGGGTACAAAGATGCCACAGAGAAGACGTTTGAAATTTTGGTGAAAGGCTCTAAATTTGATGCTCCCCGTCGCGTGAGTAATACTCGATATGTCGTCTCTGGGGCGAAATTGAGTCCCCAAATTCAGCGAATTCATCGAGCAGGCGGTAAAATTGTTAGCATTCAAGAGATCCGTTAACAAGCGTCAGACCCCAGTACCCCAGTGCCCTGGTAGTCAATGATTAGACAAAGAAACAAGGGGTTTAAGCCCCTTGTTTTGATCTAAGAGAGTTGAAAAGTGCTGAGTGGAGAGAGCTGTGATACCTTCAGTAGCTTGTCAAAAAATGCGAAATTGGATCAGAAATCGCTATTTAATCTGCTCCGGTAGTTTTTTTATCTTTCAAACTTTAGAATACTCGGCCGTAGAACGATTTGAAGAATGTGTCTCTAGTCTGGGTGGAACATTGATTTCAGTAGAACCGGCTAGACGGGTTTGGATTGGTCAACATCGACAGGTGATTTTGTATCAAGCAAAGGCCAGCTTACATACTCCCAATCATGGTTTAAAACAGTATTGGTTACAATACGGTAGTTTCTATACGAAATTTAATGACCCTTGCGGCTCTGATGGGTGATCCGGGAATTGCAACTGCTTTATTCGGTTCTACTCCTAGTCAATGGGCTGAAAATACCGATACCCTCACAGATATATAGCTGTCATAACTTGCAGAGATTGGGGGGACATGGTGATGTTTGAGTGGACGCTGCCAAGGTTAAGTGAGATTTTAGGGGGGGCTGAGGCGATCGCCGATCGCCAAAATAAGGCCGAACGGTGTTGGTATGGGGCGATCGCCGCCTTAAATGAGTTACTCGATCGAGCGGAAGTAGCTCAAGGGCTAATCCTCTCTAGCTCTCCGATTTTGGCCCATCCCCATCCTCACGTCACCAGTTGGCTGTTTTCGCCCCTACAAGAAGGCCACTCGACCCTATTTCAGCTCCCTCCAGCCTCTTCCCAACCGGGGCTGGGGTTGCGGTTTACGCCGGTATGGTCAGGCGATCGCCAATCTTGCCCTCTCACTCCCACCACCCCATTAGTCCCCGAAGATCCTCTGCGGGCTGAACAATTTGCCCTGGTGTTAACCCCCTCGTTTAGTTTGGTGATGGTGGTTTCCCCCCAGACGCAGACAGAGCTGGGTTTTCAGTTTTCCTTTGACCCCCAGGATATCGACAGCGCTTGGAGAGCCTTGCGATCGCGAGTCTCTGCCACCGGAATTCCAGACCAGATCGCCTATCTCGATCGCTTTTACGAGCAGTTTCCCCCCGTTGCTCCCCCCTATCAAACAGTGATGGCTTTTAGTCGATTAATCCTGCAATATCTCCCAGAACCCGAAGGAACTGGATCGAAGCCTGAGAACCCCTCAGAAATCGCCAAAACGATCGCTTCCCCAGCACCTTCTGCGACTAACCCTGCTCCTCAACCCGATCTGGAGTTACTCAAGGCGATCGCCCATGAAGTCAAAACCCCCCTAGCCACCATCCGCACCTATACGCGGCTATTGCTCAAACGCTCCAATCTTCCCCCGGAAGTCTGGAAACGCCTGCAAACCATCGACCGCGAATGTACGGAACAAATCGATCGCTTTAATCTAATTTTCCGGGCCGTTGAACTCGAAACTACTCCCACCAAGTCTCAATCGACTCATTTAACCCCAACCTCTCTAGCCCAGGTGTTTCAAGAGAGTATTCCTCGATGGCAAAAACAAGCCAGCCGTCGTAATGTCACCTTAGATGTAGTTTTACCTCAACAGACCCCTACCGTGGTCAGCGATCCCCATCTGTTGGATCAGGTGTTAAGCAATGTGATTCAAAATTTCACCTCCACCTTACCCACGGGTTCCCATGTGCAAGTCGAAGTAACTCCCGCAGGCGATCAACTGAAACTGCAATTAATCTCGGAAACCTCTCAAAGTTGCTCGAGTTTGTCAGGGTTTAAGGCCTTGGGTCATGTGTTGATGTTTCAACCGGAAACAGGGAACTTGAGTCTCAATTTGAGCGTGACCAAAAACTTGTTTGAGGCGATCGGGGGTAAACTGTTGATTCGTCAACGACCTCAGCACGGAGAGGTGATGACGATTTTCTTACCCATCCGATGAAGGATTCCATAGGCGATGCTAGATTAAAAGTATTGGGGCAAGAGCTGGATCGGTTAAAATTTCCAGTCCGATGCTGAATGGGGGTGCAGGGAGTGAACTCTCCATAAGAACCCTAGTTTATTTGTGCTAACACTGAAGGAACATTAAATCATGCAATTCCCCCTCATCCACCCAAAACTGGAAAAACCTCTGCCTTGGCTGTTGGGACTCGTAGCCGTTTCTGTCTTTACCGGCACTGGAATCATGTACCTGAGCAGTGGGAGATCGACTTCTCAAGGGGAGGCGATCGCCTCCTTGACGGTTCCTGCCCAAGCCTCGACCCTCACTATTCGCATCAATGCCAGTGGGGTAGTGCAACCCGTTAGGCGCGTTAATGTCAGTCCCAAAGTGCAAGGACGATTAGCCGAACTCTATGTGGAACAAGGCGATCGCGTGGAAAAAGGACAACCGATCGCCCGCATGGAACGGGAGGAACTCGAAGCCCAACTGCGGCAAGCCCAAGCCAGATTTACCCGCGTCCAAGCCGAACTCGATAAGGCGATCGCCGGAACTCGCTCTGAAGACATTGCCGAAGCCCAAGCCAGACTCAGACGCGCCCAAGCCAATTTAGCCGAACTACAAGCCGGAAGTCGTCCGGAAGACATTGCCGAAGCCCAAGCTGCCCTCAGCCGCGCCCAAGCTCTGGTGGCTGAAGCCCAATCTCGGTTAGATTTAGCCCAAGAACGGGCGCAACGGAATCAACGCCTCGCCGATGAGGGAGCCATTTCCAGAGATGAACTCGATCAACGGCTTGACGATCGCCGCCGCGCCCAAGCCTATCTGGAGCAAACCCAAGCTGGGGCGATCGAGGCCCAACGCCGTCTAGAGCGCCTGCAAAATGGCACGAGAATTGAAGAGATTGCCCAAGCCCAAGCCACCGTCGCCGAATCCCAAGCCGCCCTAGACCGACTGGTGAATGGTACTCGCCCCGAAGATATTGCCCAAGCCCAAGCCCAACTCGCGGAAGCCAAAGGAAATCTGGAATACTACCAAGTGCAACTCGACGATACGGAAGTCAAAGCCCCCTTTTCTGGGTTAATTGTGCAGAAATATGCCGACCCCGGAGCCTTTGTTACCCCAGTCACCGCCGCCTCTTCAGCAGACTCGGCCACCTCAACCTCGGTTGTGGCTTTGGCCCAAGGATTGGAGGTTCTCGCCAAAGTCCCCGAAGCGGATATTAGCCAAATTTACCCCAATCAAAAGGTGGAAATTGTTGCCGATGCCTATCCCGATCGCACCTTTGAAGGTCGCGTTCATCTGATTGCCCCGGAAGCAATTAATGAACGGGATGTTACTTTGTTTCAAGTGCGAGTAGAAATTGAAACGGGCTTAGACTTGCTCCAGTCGGGGATGAATGTCGATTTGTCGTTTGTTGGCGATGAACTTACGGATGCCTTAGTTGTGCCCACCGTTGCCATTATTACCAATCAGGGAGAAACCGGGGTGTTAGTGCCTGGCGATCGCGATCGACCGGAATTTCAACCAGTAACAATTGGTTCCGTCTTAGGCAATCAGATCCAAATTTTAGAAGGCATTGAACCCGGTCAACCCGTGTTTGTGGAATTACCCGACGGCAAAACCCTAGATGAAATTATTAAACGGGAGATCGAATAGAGCGTATGGACATTCTAGAAAGTATCACCATTGCCGGTAAAACCCTGCTGGGCAATAAAGTCCGCAGTAGTTTAACCATGCTGGGCATTATTATCGGTAACTCCTCTGTGATTGCCATGATTGGCATTGGTGAAGGGGCCCAAAATTTTGTCCGGGCTGAGGTCGATTCCTTGGGGCCCAATGTGTTATTTGTGTTACCCGGTAGTCCAGAAGCGCAAAGACGACCCGTTTTTTCTCCCCAAACCCTGGTGCTTGAGGATGCCGAGGCGATCGCCGAACAAGTCCCGGATGTGGAAGCCGTCGCTCCCATGCTCACCGCCAGTGAAATGATTCAGTATCGGGGTCAAAATGTCTCCAGTTCTATTACCGGAAGTACCCCGGAATTACTCCCCGTTCGGAGTTTAGATGTGGCTAAAGGTCGGTTTATTACGGAATTGGATTTGAAGCGCCGAGAAACTGTCGTGGCTTTAGGCTCGGAATTAGCAGAACGGTTATTTGGCGACTTAAATCCTGTGGGGGAAACCGTGCGCTTAAAGTCCGTCAGTTTTCGCGTGGTTGGCGTGATGCAAGCGAAGGGTTCATCCTTTGGCGATAACATGGATATGAGCGCCTATATTCCCCTGACTACCATGACCAATCGGATTACGGGGAACACTTCACCCTATGGGACTCAAGTGACGTTTATTTCCATTTCCATTCAGTCGGAAGATCGCATGGATGCCGCTAAGTTCCAGATCGAGAACCTGCTGCGTTTCCGACATAAAATCACCGATGAGGATGATTTTACCGTGCGCTCCCAAAAGGAATTAATGAGTATTTTAGGGAGCATTACCGGAGCGCTCACGGTGATGTTGGCAGCGATCGCCGGAATTTCCTTACTCGTTGGCGGCATCGGTATTATGAATATCATGCTCGTCTCTGTGACCGAACGCACCCAAGAAATCGGGTTAAGAAAGGCGATCGGAGCATCGGAGCAAGATATCTTGGTTCAGTTTATGATCGAAGCCGTAATTTTATCGATCATGGGTGGATTAATTGGTACGGGTGTGGGAATTGGTGGCATCTGGATCATTAGTATCTTCACTCCCCTAGAAGCCCAAATTTCCCTAATGGCCATTTCCACAGCCGTTGGTGTTTCCGGAAGCATTGGCCTATTTTTTGGCGTATTTCCCGCTCAACAAGCAGCCAAACTTGACCCCATTGTGGCCTTGCGTAGTGCTTAAGCCACCCTCAGATACCCATTACCCATTACCCATTTTTCCCTCCCCACCACTAAACCTGGAAAAAAGATAAATCCTTGACCGGTTTGCCAAAAGGATCTGGTAGCCTGGTACGTGCTTTAACCGAACACCGGTAAGCACAAATCCTTAATGTCAGGAATGATTACCTTATGTACGAGAAAATTACCCCTCCCGAAACCGGCGAAAAAATCACCTTTGCTGAAGGTAAACCCATTGTTCCCGACCATCCCATCATTCCCTTCATTCGTGGAGATGGTACGGGGGTAGACCTTTGGCCCGCCTCTCAGAAGGTCTTTGATGCGGCAATTCAAGCGGCCTACGGCGGAAAACGGAAAATTTCCTGGTGTAAGGTGTATGCGGGTGATGAAGCCTGCGATCGATATGGAACCTACCAGTATTTACCCGAAGATACCCTCAAGGCGATCGGCGAATATGGAGTCGCCATTAAAGGCCCCTTAACCACCCCCATTGGTGGCGGTATTCGCTCCCTCAACGTGGCTTTGCGGCAAATCTTCGATCTGTATGCTTGTGTGCGTCCCTGTCGTTACTACGCTGGAACGCCCTCACCCCACAAAACCCCAGAGAAAATGAATGTGATTATCTATCGGGAAAATACCGAAGATATTTACTTGGGTATTGAGTGGCGCGAAGGCACAGAGATCGTTAAGAAGTTAATTGAATACCTCAATACTGACCTCATTCCGGCCACCCCTGAACATGGCAAAAAGCAAATCCGCCTCGACTCTGGCATTGGCATTAAGCCCATCAGTAAAACTGGAACCCAACGACTGGTGAAGCGGGCGATCGAAAACGCCCTCCGGCTACCCAAAGAAAAACAAATGGTGACCTTGGTTCATAAAGGTAATATTATGAAATATACTGAGGGAGCCTTCCGCGACTGGGGTTATGAGTTAGCAACCACTGAGTTTCGCGACCAATGTGTTACCGAGCGCGAATCCTGGATTTTGAGCAATAAAGAAGAAAATCCAGACATTAGTTTAGAAGACAATGCTCGCAAACTTGAACCGGGTTATGATGCCTTAACCACCGATAAAAAACAAGAAGCCTGTGCGGAAGTTAAAGCCGTTCTGGAGGCGATCTGGGAAACCCACGGTAATGGCAAATGGAAAGAAAAAGTCATGGTCAATGACCGGATTGCCGATAGTATTTTTCAACAACTACAAACCCGTCCCGGAGAATATTCGATCCTCGCCACCATGAATTTAAATGGGGATTATCTTTCGGATGCTGCGGCTGCCATTGTCGGGGGTTTAGGTATGGGCCCAGGGGCAAATATTGGCGATACTTGTGCGATTTTTGAAGCCACCCATGGTACTGCCCCCAAACACGCAGGTTTGGATCGGGTTAATCCGGGATCGTTGATTCTTTCGGGAGTCATGATGTTGGAGTACATGGGTTGGCAAGAAGCAGCAGACTTAATCAAAATGGGCATCGAAAAGGCCATTTCTAATCGGGAAGTGACCTATGATTTAGCCCGATTAATGGAGCCTCCGGTTAAGCCCCCTCTGAAATGTTCGGAGTTTGCGGACGCGATTATTAAATACTTTGGCTAAGTCCAGATAAGCTGGGTAGGTTGGGTTGAGGCAGGTTTCAACCCAACCTACAATTTTAAGCTTGCTAGTCCAGTACAAAATAATACTGTAACTCCGTTACAGCGCAAAGCATTGCTTATTCGTGTATCCAGGACATCATGGTAGGCTGCCAAGACACTAATTCTTCTTCTTTAAACCATAGGGCAATTTCGTTTTGAGCCGTTTCAATCGCATCCGAACCATGGATCAAATTGCGGCCCACATCAACCCCAAAATCGCCGCGAATGGTTCCGGGTTCTGCACTTAAGGGATTGGTTGCGCCGATCATTTTCCGAGCTGATGCGACGACTCCATCCCCTTCCCAGACCATGGCGACTACTGGCCCGGACGTAATAAACTCGATTAAGCTACTGAAAAACGGCCGTTCTTTATGCACAGCATAATGCTGCTCGGCTAGTTCCCGACTGACATTGATCAACTTTAAGCCCACTAATGTAAAGCCTTTGCTTTCCAAGCGACTGATGATGTTACCCACGAATCCCCGTTGCACACCGTCGGGTTTAATGGCGAGAAAAGTACGTTCCAAAGTAATCTCCTTTTTAGATGAGCGCCTCCAATTATCTCATTAAACCCAAAATATAATGGAGAAATTAGGGGATACACTGGAGGCTCATCAACATGGCTCTACATCTTGGCTCTTTTATTTCCTTGTCAGAACAGGAATGGTTAGTGGCGGAAATTTCCAGTTGGCTGGAAGAGTACAGGCGATCGCTCCCACCCAGGATCTAGAACTTGACTATGATATCAACTGGAACTCAAAAATATAGTTTTTGATGGAAATGAAATAGCGCTATAGTGGAAAATTGCAAGCAATTGAGCAAAAAATAAACCGATAAGGTTATGACTGAGCATTACCGGATTACGTTACTTCCAGGGGATGGCATTGGCAGCGAAATTATCGCTGTGATGGTGGATGTCTTGAAGACGATCGCCCCGAAGTTTGATTTAGAGTTTACGTTTCAAGAAGCTCTCATCGGTGGATCGGCGATCGATGCGACGGGTAATCCCCTCCCAGAAGAAACCCTGAACACCTGTCGTGAGAGTGATGCGGTTTTGTTGGCAGCGATCGGGGGCTATAAATGGGATAATCTACCCCGTCATCAACGACCGGAAACCGGACTTTTAGGGTTGCGATCGGGGTTAGGATTGTTTGCTAATCTGCGACCGGCAACCATTTTACCCCAACTGATGGATGCGTCTACCCTGAAACGGGAAGTCGTGGAAGGGGTGGATATTATGGTCGTGCGAGAATTGACCGGTGGGGTCTATTTTGGCGAACCCAAAGGTGTTTTTGAGACCGAAACCGGGCAAAAACGGGGCGTGAATACCATGGCTTATACGGAAGGGGAAATCGATCGCATCGCCAAAGTTGCCTTTGAAACAGCTCAGAAGCGCAACGGTCAACTCTGTTCGGTGGATAAAGCCAATGTACTGGAAGTATCGCAACTTTGGCGCGATCGCATCACTGCCCTATCTTCCCAATACCCCGATGTCCAACTCTCCCACCTCTATGTGGATAATGCCGCCATGCAACTGGTGAGAGCGCCCAAACAATTTGATACCATCGTCACCAGTAACTTGTTTGGGGATATTCTCTCCGATGCCGCCGCCATGTTAACCGGGAGTATTGGCATGTTACCCTCGGCTAGTTTAGGCGCATCGGGCCCTGGAGTCTTTGAACCCGTCCATGGATCGGCCCCGGATATCGCGGGACAAGATAAGGCTAACCCCCTGGCTCAGGTTCTCAGTGCAGCCATGATGTTACGGTATGCATTGAATCAACCAGCAGCAGCACAGGCGATCGAAGATGCAGTTCAAACGGTTCTCAACCAAGGCTATCGCACGGGCGATATTATGTCTGAAGGACAACAGTTAGTTGGATGTCGGGAAATGGGAGACGCTCTGCTCAGAGCGCTGAATTCAATTAACAATTAACAATTAATAATTAATAATTAATAATTAATTATTGACTAAAACCCCGTAGGGGCGGGTTATACCCAAATCTTGTAGACTAACAACTATTGCAAGTAAACCCGCCCTCCCCCACCCTGTCTCTACAGTACGCAGAAAGTAGCAACCATTTAAGGATTTGATATTACAACATTGCTGACGTGGGGCAACTCAAAAATATGATAAAATAATCAACACTGACGCTTCCCGGTATCCAATCATCATGTTAGCCACTTCTTCAGCCTACAAAATTACTTGGGAAAAACTACCGGACGACTTTCAACTCCCCGACGATCCTGTGGATAATATTCATCAACCTGCCCTAGCTGCGGCTTTAACCGAAAGTTTAGACCAAGCGGGAAGATTACCCGAAAATTCCCTCACGCCAACGAACTATGGCATCTGTGCCAAAGTCAATGGCAAAATGGTGGTTAAAGCTCCCGATTGGGCTTATATTCCCCAGATTCGAGTGGAGCGTCCAGAGGTGATCCGCAGTTATACGCCGAACTTACAAGGAGATCTACCGGTTCTTGTCCTAGAATTTTTATCGGATACTGACGGAGGGGAATATTCAATCAAAGCTACCTATCCCCCAGGCAAGTATTTCTATTACGAGCAAATCTTGTGCGTGCCCAATTACGGCATTTTTGACCCAAAAACGGGAGAATTAGAATTCTATTGTTTAGGCAACCAGCAACGCTACGCTATCAAATCGCCGAATTCAGAAGGGCAATTTTGGATACCGGAAATGGGTTTATATCTGGGAGTTTGGCAAGGGTGTCGAGAAAATCTAGAGAGCTATTGGCTACGCTGGTGGGATGAACAGGGTAATCTCTTGCTGTGGGGTACAGAGAAAGTGGAGCAAGAACGGCAACGAGCCGATCGCCTAGCCGCCCAATTACGAGCCGCAGGCATTGAGGTCAATGAATAATGAATAATGAACAATTAACAATGAACAATTAACAATGAACAATTAATAATTAACAATTGACCAACTGCTATTTCAATAAAATGCCGTGAAATTTCCTTTATCTTCTATTCTGGTTTTGAGTACAGTGGCGATCGCCGCTCCTGCTTTCGCTGACTCTGATATCTTTATTGCTTATCCGAGCGATCGCCATCAAACCACCGCCGATCGCATCTTCCTCATTGGCACAGCTCCCGTTGGCGGCGAAGTCAAAGTCAATGGTCAAGTAATTTCCCGTTCTCCTAGCGGGCATTTTGCCCCCAGTTTTCCCCTGGAAATGGGCGAGAATACCTTCACCCTGCGCCATGGCAACCAGGAACACCAGATTACCATTATCCGCAAATCTGCCCTTCCTCCCCCTCCCGTCGGTCTCAACTTTGCCCAAGGATCGCTCACTCCCCAAGTCAACATCGCCAAACCTCCCGGAGAACAAATCTGTTTTTCCGCCGTTGCTCCCACCCAAGCCACCGTCAGCGTTACCCTAGGGCAACAAACCCTACCCCTAACCCCCCTCTCCACCCTTCCCCAACTGCCGCCCAATTCTGCGGTTCTCACCGGAGAAAACAAACCCACCACCGTCGAAAGCAACACCTATAAAGGCTGTGCCACCCTTCCCCTCACCTCAGCAGCGCAAAATTTGGGCAAACCCCAATTTACGCTTACTCTGAACGGCCAAACCTTAACCCAAGCAGCTCCTGGAGAAATATCCATCCTTTCGCCCCTAGAATTTCAAATTGCCGAAGTCACCGCCGAAAATGGAGTCGCTCGTACCGGCCCTAGTACGGACTATTCCCGCTTAACCCCCCTTCCCAAAGGAACCCGCGCCCAAATTACCGCCGAAGAAGGGGAATGGCTCAGATTAGACTATGGCGCATGGATCAAGCGGGAAGAAACCCGGATTTTTTCCAGTGCCGCCCCTCCCGTTTCCCGTATCCGGAGTATTCGAGGTCGTCAAATGCCGGAATGGACGGAAATTGTCTTTCCCCTACAAGTTCCCGTTCCCGTCAGCATTCAGCAGCGCCAAGACACTATAACCCTGAGTTTGTACAATACCACCGCCCAAACCGATACCATTTATCTCAACGATGACCCCCTGATTAAGCGCCTAGATTGGGAACAGGTTTCACCGACACGCATCGACTATACATTTGCCCTCAAAACCGAGCAACAATGGGGCTACAAGCTCCGTTATGAGGGCACAACCTTGATTTTGTCGTTACGCCATCCTCCCCAGGCTTCTCGGTCATCCTCGCAACCCTTGCAAGGGATGAGAATTTTGCTCGATCCCGGCCATGGCAGCGAGAATGATTTAGGCGCGAGGGGGCCAAATGGCTATCCAGAAAAAGATGTGAATTTGGTGGTCTCGAAGCTGCTGCGGGATGAGCTGCAAGAAAGAGGTGCAACGGTTGTGATGACGCGGGAAGGGGATGATGACCTCTGGCCCCATGACCGGGTGGAGATCATTGAAGCCCAAGAACCGGATCTAGCTCTGAGCATCCATTATAATGCCCTACCCGATGCTGGGGATGCGGAGAATACGGCGGGGGTAGGTATGTTTTGGTATCATCCCCAGGCTCATGGTTTGGCGGTGTTTTTGCATCAGTATTTGGTGGAGGAGCTAAACCGGCCCTCCTATGGGGTATTTTGGAATAACTTGGCCCTGACTCGGCCGGCGATCGCCCCTTCCGTCCTCTTAGAATTAGGATTCATGATTAACCCCCTAGAATTCGAGTGGATCGTCGATCCCCAGTCTCAACAAGAACTCGCCAACACTCTCGCTGATGGTATTGTTGTTTGGGTGAGTGAAAGCCAACAGTGAGATGACCTGGTGAGGGCGGGTTCAGGATATTGATGGGTTGGTATCCTAGATTTAGGTATAACCCGCCCCTACAAAATCAATCAAGAATTCCCCATTCCTGTAGGGGCAGGTTTAACCCTATCCCCCATATCCCATCCATAACTTTTGTAAACCTGCCCCCACAAACCCCAATTTTTAATTCTTAATTTTAAATTTTTAATTGATATCAGATAGGAGTATCTTCACCCAAGCTGCGGCTTTCCTAGAAAGTGCAGATCAATTCGGAAGTGATAACCGCCACGGTCATAAACCCCATCTAAAATGGGCTTTAGATCGAAGACTAAGGAATTCTCTCCACCCTGCAACGGTAACTCAACCTTGGGAATAGCGTCCGGCAAATTGAAGGCATAGAGTTGGGCATGGGGCCTGTTATCCCAACGACTCACCAAAATCCGATAGTCTTTAAACTGAGTTACCCCTTGCATCGGCATCGGTTTTCCCCCTCGGAGTAAATCAATCTCGACTAAGTGTGTGGCACTGGTCAAAATGCTCTGACGCTTACGCAGATAGGATTCTTTCCCCTCTCCCGCTCGTTTGTTCTTGGGTGAGAGTAGCTCAATTACGGTTACCACCCGTCCCGTTTTGGTCTCCCGAATTTCTAAATACCGCTCTTCTACCTCCTCTGCCAATGCTACCGTCACCGTTTGCGCTTCATCGGGTTTCGACAATGTTGCCGTTGAGGTTGGGTTTTGTTCCAATTCCTGTGCAGATTTCACCTCTGGAGCGATAACCGAAACATCGGGAATACCAATGAGGACGCTATCTTCTGGGGTACTCAAATAAACACGCTTTTCTATGGCCACATAATAGTTCGGCAGTAAGGTTGGTGCAATATTATCTGCAATAGCAACAATCAAACGGCTATGCACTTCAGACCAGAGGTCTGGATGCTCCAGATAGGGATTCATTCCAGGAAATGGGGAAGCCATGGGAATTTTATGTTATTTCTTAACTTATGATAAACGGCGCGATGCCCCATGCGAATGATCCAAGGTTGAGCGTTGGGATTGCCCTCAACTGAGTGTTTTGTCTTGATTATAGTCTCGGAATTGGGCGTTAGCAGAGCTTTCCGTAGGAATCGCCTGAATTTATGGTTGGGGGGCGGGTTCAGGACATTGATTTGTTGGTGTCCTAGATATTGGTATAACCCGCCCCTACAAAATTAATTAACGAAATCATGCGAGCAGTTGGAATGGTATACTTTTCCTAAGATTTGCAGTTTTGAGAAGAGGCAATGGTTAGTCAGGTTAAAGGGATTTATCACCAGGGATGGATAGAACTGATTGAACCGCCTGATGATTGGGTGGAAGGGAGTTCGGTTGTGGTGACGTTTGTAGGCTCCAATGAGATTAACTTAGAGGCTCAGGGAATCACTCAGGAGGAAGCAGGACGTTTACGAGAAAGTCTAGCCTCATTTGCAGAGGATTGGGAGAGTCCAGAAATGAGTGTTTATGACAACTATGACGCAGCCAAAACCAACGGTTAGCCGGGGTGATGTGGCCTTAGTGCTTTTCCCCAATTCTAATCTGACTTCTGCTAAAACTAGACCGGCTTTAATCGTGCAAGCCGATAATTTACAAACGGGGTTATCACAGATTATTGTGGCTATGGTAACTAGCCAAATGTTTCGAGCGGGTCATCCGAGTCGGGTGACTGTTTTACTCAATTCTCCTGTAGGAGGGCAGTCGGGTTTACTCACTGATTCAGTGATTATGACGGATAATTTAGCAACCATATCTCTGGCTGCGGTTTATCGCGTGATTGGTTCGATACCGACATCAGAGATTGATATAGCATTGAGGCATACACTGGGATTGTAAAGAGAGAAAACTGACCGATATAAAATCAAAAGCATGATTCCCAATTCTTGTAGGGGCAGGTTTAACGATATCCCCCATTTCCCATCCATAACTTCTGTGAACCTGCCCCCACCTCTACCGAAATGGTGAGGGCGGGTTCAGGACATTGATTTATGTGTGTCCTAATTGTTGGTGAACCCGCCCCTACGAATCAATTAATAATTCCCCATTCTTGTAGGGGCAGGTTTAACCATATCCCCCATTTCCCATCCATAACTTTGGTGAACCTGCCCCACCCCTACCGGAAGGGTGAGGGCGGGTTTAGGACATTGATTTATGTGTGTCCTAATTGTTGGTATAACCCGCCCCTACGAATCAATTAATAATTCCCCATTCTTGTAGGGGCAGGTTTAACGATATCCCCCATATCCCATCCATAACTTTTGTGAACCTGCCCCCACCTCTACCGGAAGGGTGAGGGCGGGTTTAGGACATTTGGATCAAATCCACATATTTTTGATACCAATCCGAATGACGCTCTTTCACCCATTTCGGGATCGACTCTAAGCCATCAGGATCATCACCTAACTTACGACCCAATGGATCAAGGATATCATCGATTTCTTTAACGAGATCAAAGATAAAGATATTGCAAGGATTTCCATCTTTATCTTTATTTGCTTTCCTCACATTAAAATCTAGATCCAAGAAATCTTCAACAACATTATTAACATCTTCTCCCATCCCTAACAAGAGAACTTTTAACTCAGTTTCATCAGTCAACTCTTTACAAGTTTTTTGTAGCAAAGCAGCAAATTCATCTCTATCATCTAACATCCCATCTGTATAGATAATGATGAATGCTTTTTTCCCTTCTCGACGACTACCCTCTTTCCAAGTATTTAAACAGGCTTCTAGAGTAGGGACAACAAAAGTATTACCATTAGGAAAATTTTCTTCAAAAATATTACTACCTAACTTGTTGGGTGGAATTTTGAATTTACGTCCTACTCGTTCTCGACTGAACAGGTATAGAGTGACATATTCACAAATTTTCTTCCCTCCTCCTTGGTCTTTGAGAAGCAAGTCGATATCACCTTGTAAGGCTTCTGGCATCAGTTCCCACCGACTTTTCTGTTTTCCTCTGTCTTTTTTAGTCATCGATGAGCTTTGATCGACTAAGATGAATACTTCACGGTTTAACATAGGATTCTCCTTTTCCCCTGAGATGAAATTTGAGATAAAATTCTGCGTTTCTTGTACCCATATATCATTAAAAATATTATGATACAGCCTGTTGGAAACGTTGATATAATTTTCAGATTTGGCTGCCAAACCTGATACAATCAGATTGATTTGCTCTTCACGACCTCCATCAAAGTAAATTTCATTTGCTGATGTTAACAATTGTTTATATAACTCTAGAGCGTGGATTCGCTCCTCAACCGTAGTATAGCCGTTTCTGAACCATCGTTCAATCTCTTGGAAATGGGACAGGGGGTCATGACTACGCCAGTTATTAATCAGTTTTTGTTCAAGCAAGTCTTGCAGCGCTGTAGGGATATCTTCATCTCCGGTAATGTTCAGTTCTTCAATACAGAGATTACAAACTACCTGAGTTAAAAATGGCTTACCCCCTGTCCAGATTAGAATCTCTGCAAATAGTCGCTTAGGATCGCAATTTAATTCTGATAATCCTTGAATTAAGGCGCTACAGTCCCCCTCATCTAACCGTCCTAATTCAATCCCTTTCGCTGTGTTGAACGCCACAGCCGGATCGGTGAGAATGTCTGTAGGTTTAGCCACACCTAAAAGCACAAACTTAACGGACTTCAAGGTTTCCTCTTGTCCTAACGCTCTGAGCAAACCCAGAAAACTATTTTGCAGCTTCCAAGAAATTAGACTCTGGATTTCATCCAAGAAAATGATCAGTTTTTCTGTCCCTTTTTTCCGCAGATACTGCATCAGATATTTTAAGGATTCTCTAAATTGTAAAGCGGACGGATAATTAGCCATCTCTTGCGAACGCTGCTCAATATTCTGAGTCAGCAGTCGAGCTTCAGGTGCGGGAAAAGTCGCTGCTATCTCCCAGAGTAAACTTTGGCAAAGTGAAGCTTCATTAATGGTTGAACCAAACCCTTGTAAATTCATCGTCACGCAATGATAACCAGCATCTTGTTGTAATTTATCGGCAATCCGAATCATTAAAGAGGTTTTACCCGATTGTCGTGCTGCGAGAATAAAACAACATTGTTGCGTCGTCTCTTGGGTTAAAATTTTATAGAGTGCCCAGTCAGCAAGACGCTGAATGTAGGTTAATGCTTCTAAGGATAACGCTCCTCCTTTTGCACCTTGAAAGTATTGGCTCATTTCCTTAATCCTCATGATTAACCGGTCGATGTTCTTGGAAATATTCCTGATACAACCTGCAACGCACCTGATATTGACCATTTTCGATTTTAATTAACCCAGCTTTTTCGAGTTGAAACTTAGCAAATTCATTCACACAGGGTTGCCCTTGCAGAATTTGTTCAAAGCATTGAGCGAGTTTGGGGTGGTCTTGCAGTAAGCTAAGTTTCTTTTGCAAATGCCCAATTAAAGGGCTATCGGGTTGTTTTACTTTGTCTAAAAATTCATTGAGATTCAGTCCTTTTTGTTTAATATGATAAAAGGCATGATTGAGTAACTCTGGATATCCCCCTAGCCAGTCTTTGAGTTGAAGAACTTCCTGTTTTTTCCACTTCAGATCGTATTTTTTAGCTAGAGATTCTATTTGACTATCATTGAATTCATGAAGCTCTAAAGGCAAGCCTACATTGTCCAAAGGACTGCCAGATAACTCATATTGGGCATACGGTTCGCTACTGTAAGCCAACAATAAATGAGGAAAAACTAACTGCTGATCGCGACTAACTTTTTTCATGTGCTGCTCATGCCATGAGCGCAGGAGCTGAAGAAATGGCGATTGAATAGGTTCTAGCCCGATGACTCTATCAACTCCGTCAATAATTAGGGTTTTAGGATCGGGAATTTGAGAAAAAACATAAGCCTCTAAGTAGTCCGTGCAACGAATGCCTACAGCGATCTTCTTTTGCCAAAAATCATCTAAACCATCGGAATTACATCCAAATGCTTGGGTAACTATATAGGCGAAATTATATAAAAATGTCTCCAAATCTTCAAAAACTGTATCCTCAAGATTCGATAAATCGATACGGGCAACTTGATGCTTAAGCTCAGTTGATAACCATTCTTCGATTCGCAATAATAAACTTGACTTTCCTAAACCCTGTGCGCCCTTGATCCGTAATAATAATCGCTGATCGTATGGAAGATTTCTAAACTCCTGCTCGATTCTATCTTGTATGTTTCGCCATACATAAAGAGGAGAATCAACGGAGAGAACCCCACTTGACGAAGGTATAGGGCGCTCTTTCTGTATCTTCGCCCTCAACGGATGATCCTCTGCTACCATCTCAGGATTATGTTGTATAAATAGACTCAGTAGCTTGGGTTGCTTGCTTCCCTTGCCTGCGATCTGGAAATGCTTGTACACCTCCGACAAATGCTTTCTCACAGTTCCATCAGCTAGATGCTTGGCTTGAGCAATATCTTTTGCTGTCTGTCCGGCCAAAAAGGACAGAAGGATCTCGTAACGCTCTGGTGCTGAGTCCTTGAGCGTTTGGAGTCGTTGGTGAAATTGACTTTTGTCCATACGCGGATTATACCATAGTGTTGAGATGCGTAGTCGATAAAATTAAGTGCGTATTCTTATGTTGACACTGTGTAAGCAAGTGCGTTAGTATCGAAATTAAGACTAGACAATAAAAAAGCCCAAGACAATTGGGTTGTTGTCTCAGGCCTTAAATTTTTATCTACAACCATCATAACATGATGGTCACGCCTATGAAATTTTTCCGAAAAGAGCGCCATGTCAGGGTTCTGATAGGTTTCTGGACTCTGTTCCATGCTTGGCCCCTACTGCTGGGAATGTGCAAGACCTTTGGCGGTTTTACCCTCTATCTATGCGTTGGAGGGTGGCAAAACCGTAAAGGTATCCCCATTTTAGAAGTTAATTGGGTGGTGGAGGCACATTACTAATGAACGATGAATTTGAATTTTCTGACGCTTCCTCTAATGAAGAGATCTTAGATCTGCTCTATGAACTCTTACAAGACTACGGAAATAAGGCAAATCAGGAAGCTGTTTACCTAGAAGTTAATGGCGATGTTTTCATTGTCCCCATTGCTCCTAGCTAATCTCGTGCCCGATCCCTCTTCTCAAAACCTTACCAGAAGAGGGATTACCCCAAGTTTTACCCTATCCATTCAATCGAGTTATCGGCTTTAGGAATAACGCTTATAGGGGCGATCGGGGGATCGATATCTGCCAGTTCCCGATATACGGCTTCTGGAATAATGATGGGACTGTAGAGTTGAGGTAACAAGTCTAAATGGGCGATCGCTGCCAAATTCGTTATTACTGAAGTATCGCTAACAACAATCACAAGCGCCCCAACTCCCGCAGATTTCTGACATCCAACTCAAAATCCTCCACATCATAGGAATAAAGAGGAATCTGGCGCTGCTCTAGAAGCTGACGGAACTGATGCAGTGACAAATTAGCCAACTGAGCTGCATAACCTACCGTCAAGCGTCCGCTTTCAAACAAATACAACGCAATTTCCTGACGAAACTCATCAGGAGTCAGTCGAGAAGCTTGCAGGATTTCATCAGAAATAACAATACTCATCCGACTAACTCCACCTTCAATTCCACTTCATCAAATGCTGGCAGTTCATCGCCCCTAGCAACACCAATTAACACCCATTCTTTCAACACCTCTAACAGCTCTTGGCGACATTCTTCAACAGTCTCACCCATTGCCCAGACTCCAGCCGCACCAGGAATTGACCCATAAAAACCCTCTTCTTCCAGGAATTCATAACTCGCTGTCTCCATGGCTTTTTGTAGATACTCTTGAATCACAACCAATGCCTCCTATTGTCCAATTTGTCGCTGTTCCTTATAATGATAATGTTCATCGTAATCAATCGTGCCAAACAACTCAACGATCTTCAGTTGTCTTTGACGTTGAATATACTCTTGCAAAGCCGCTTCAATTAACTCTGTAGGTGTAGGATAGTCACTCAAATCGAGAGCTTCTTGAAGCAATTTAGGATTAATTTCAATTAAAGTGCCTATGCTCTTCTCTTCCATCCGTTTATTTAGGGTTGTATTCATCCTAACCATATTAGCATCAAACAGAATCCTCATCACTTATACTTTTCTAGCAAATAGCTAACATACTCATCCTCAATCCTTTCCTCGTCCCATTCGACATCTGCTAAAATCCCTCTTAAACCCGTTAACGTTCCCGGTTTAATAGGCTGACTTTCTCCAGAATCCGGGTCAGTTGACAACAGAAAATCAACATAGTCTAAAACCTTCGACTGTAAAGACTGAGGCAACCATTGCAATCGTTCCACGACTTGCTTGCTGATGGTATTCTCGGATGGTATTCCTGCCATGGGTCTCTCCTAAGTCAACGGATTAATACTATGGTAAACTGAAAAACTCATATGGCGATATCCCTGTGGCGATTTTCAGAGCGATCGCCCCTAACCACCCCAATCAACACCCATGGCTTCTTGTAGATCCTCTTGAATCACAACCAACATCCCCCATTTGCCCAGGTTTTGGGCGCACCTACCGCTTATTGAAGTCCCAAAAGCCTTTTGACCCCAATTACCCGATCCGCCTCCCCAATCCCCTCTCCTTGATATGCCAGGCACTCTCTACAACGATAAGGGAACATTCCGATAGCAATATTTCTTTAAGAAATGTGTCACAGGGGACACAAACCTGATACATTGACCGAGTATCGGTAAATGATTTTGAATCGAGTTACGTTATGAAAGTCCTGGTTATTGGTGGCGACGGCTATTGTGGGTGGGCTACCGCACTCTATCTGTCTGACCATGGTTATGAAGTAGGGATTCTGGATAATCTCGTGCGCCGTCATTGGGATCAACAGCTTTGTGTTGAGACCCTGACACCGATCGCACCTATTCAGCAACGGTTACGCAAATGGCATGAATTAACTGGCAAAAAGATCGATCTGTTTATTGGCGATATCAATGATTATGATTTCTTGATTCGCTCCTTGCGTCAATTTGAACCAGAGGCGATCGTCCATTTTGGCGAACAGCGATCGGCTCCCTTTTCCATGATTGACCGCGAACATGCGGTGATGACTCAAACCAATAATGTGGTTGGAAACCTGAATCTTCTGTTTGCGATGAAAGAGGAGTTTCCTGACACCCATTTGGTGAAATTGGGAACCATGGGTGAATATGGAACGCCCAATATCGATATTGAAGAAGGATATATCGAGATTAACCATAATGGCCGTACAGATACCCTTCCTTATCCGAAGCAACCGGGAAGTTTCTATCATTTGTCTAAGGTTCATGATAGCCACAATATCCATTTTGCCTGCAAGATTTGGGGTCTGCGAGCCACAGATCTAAACCAAGGGGTGGTTTATGGGGTGCATACGGATCAAACCAGACGCGATGAAATGCTCATCAACCGTCTGGATTATGATGGGGTGTTTGGGACAGCCCTGAACCGGTTCTGTATTCAAGCGGCGATCGGCCATCCCCTCACCGTTTATGGTAAAGGTGGACAAACGAGAGGCTTTTTAGATATCCGCGATACGGTGCGCTGTATTGAAATTGCCGTGAATAATCCTGCAAATTCCGGTGAATTTAGAGTCTTTAACCAGTTCACTGAAATGTTTAGCGTCGGTGATTTGGCTCTCATGGTTGAAAAAGCAGGCAAGCACGTAGGATTAGATGTGGAAATTAACCATTTAGATAATCCCCGTGTGGAATTGGAAGAGCATTATTTCAATGCCCAAAACACCAAACTCAAAGACCTGGGTTTAGAACCGCACAATTTGGAAGAGTCCCTTCTCGATTCTTTGATTAATGTGGCTCAACACTACAAAGATCGGGTCGATGAAACTCAAATTCTTCCCAAAGTGTCTTGGCGACGGGATTAGACAGACGCAGGAAAAGAGATAATGGGTAATGAAGACTTGATTGAGGATGATTCATTATCCATTATCAACTCTCCGTATCGATTCAAGTTTTAGGATGTAAGCTTTTTTATGAGAATTGCTCTGTTTACAGAAACTTTTCTACCGAAGATTGACGGTATTGTAACTCGTCTAACCCAAACCGTCGATCATCTGCAACGATTGGGCGATCGCGTATTGATTGTTTGTCCGGAGGGGGGACTGACAGAATATAAGGGGGCGAAAATCTATGGTGTATCGGGAATGCCCTTGCCTTGGTATCCAGAGTTGAAAATGGCGTTTCCACGACCGGCCATTGGGGAGGCGATCGCCGATTTTAATCCCGATCTCATTCATGTGGCCAACCCTGCCATCCTCGGTTTAGCGGGACTCTATTATGGCAAGAAGTTCGAGATTCCCCTAGTCGCTTCTTACCATACCCATCTCCCCCAATATTTGCAACACTATGGCTTTGGGATGTTAGAACCCCTATTATGGGAGTTTCTCAAAGGGGCCCATAATCAAGCGGATCTCAACCTGTGTACCTCCAGTGTGATGGTACAAGAACTCATTGACCATGAGATTGAACGGGTGGATTTATGGCAGCGTGGAGTCGATACGGAACTCTTCCATCCCAGTTTAGCCTCTAGAGAAATGCGCGATCGCCTCTCCCAAGGCCATCCCGACAGTCCTCTACTGCTCTACGTCGGTCGCTTAGGGGCAGAAAAAGAAATCGATCGCATTAAACCCGTCCTCGAAAGCATCCCCGGTGCTAGGTTAGCCCTCGTGGGCGATGGCCCCAACCGGGCCGTTTTAGAAGAACATTTTGCCGGGACTCCCACCCATTTCGTCGGCTATCTGCGTGGCCAAACCCTGGCTTCTGCCTTCGCCTCCGCCGATGCCTTTATCTTCCCCTCCAGAACCGAAACCCTAGGCCTCGTTCTCCTTGAAGCCATGGCTGCGGGTTGCCCTGTTGTTGCTGCGGGAACCGGCGGCATCATCGATATTGTCACCGATGGCGTAAATGGCTATCTGTTTGATCCGAGCGATGAAAATGGAGCGATAACAGCGACTCAAGCATTACTCAACAATCAAGCCGAGCGGGAAAGCCTGCGTGAAAATGCTCGCCAAGAGGCGGAACGCTGGAGTTGGAGTTCGGCCACTAGGCAACTGCACCGATATTATCAAGCAGTGGTGAATACCCGACAACCCCTAGCTGCTTAAGGATCTCAAAGTTATAGTCTATTGAATAGCAGTTTACAACAATCTGTAGGGGCGTTTCATGTTGGCGGTAGCCGAAAACGGCCGGAAAGCCCCTACAGACTAGACTCGTGCATGGTAAAACCAGACTTTTGCCTAGCACACAGCGCTGTATCAACTCTCCACAGATAGATAGGTATAGCGGTCGAGACTTTCCTTATAGCTATTAAGCAACCGTTGGGACTCGGAGATGGAGATGGTTCCATCTTCTAGGGCTGACTCTGTTTGCTGGCGGATACTTTCTACTAAGTCTTCGCGATCGTATTCTACATAGCTTAAAACATCTCCCATGGTATCTCCTTTCACTACCTGTTTAACGTGATAGCCTTTAGGAGTGAGGGCAATGTGAACGGCATTGGTATCGCCAAATAAATTATGGAAATTTCCCATAATTTCTTGATAAGCTCCGCCTAAAAACAATCCTAAATAATAGGGTTCTCCGGGTTTGAGGGAATGCAAATCTAAGAGAGATTTGACATCGCGCAGATCGATAAACTGGGTAAATTTGCCATCACTATCGCAGGTGAGATCGGCTAGGGTTCCTTGACGGGTGGGTTGTTCGTTTAAGCGATGTAGGGGCATGATGGGAAACAGTTGATCGATGGCCCAACTATCAGGAGCTGATTGGAACACCGATAGATTCACATAGTAAATCGAAGCCATGTTCATCCGCAGGGTTTCGAGATCGTCGGGAACATACTCTTCCTTTTGAAGAATGGGTAAGATTTTCTGGCAACATGCCCAATAGAGCTGTTCGGCTTTCGCCCGTTGACTTAAACTCAAATAGCCAAAATTAAACAAACTAATGGCTTCTTCTTTGAATTGAATCGCATCATGGTAGCATTCCTGATAATTTTCTAGCTGAATCAATTGGTAGGTTTCCCATAAATTACGGATAATTAAATGATCGCTACTTTGGGCTGCCACAGTGTCTTGAGTCATCACTTCACTGGTTCCCAGGACATCAAAAATGAGTACGGACTGATGGGAGGCGATCGCCCTTCCGCTTTCGCTCACTAGCACCGGTGATTTCACCTTAGCCTGTTCGCAGGCTTCTTTGACCTCAGCGACAATATCATTGGCATAATTCTGCATATTGTAATTTTTCGAGGCGTAGAAGTTGGTTTTGGAGCCATCATAATCGACCCCTAAACCACCCCCGACATCTAAATAGCGCATATCTGCGCCACTTTTAGCCAACTGCACATAAATTTGACTGGCTTCCCGGATGGCATCTTTAATCACACTAATGGAGGAAATTTGAGAACCTACATGGAAGTGCAATAGTTGCAGAGAGGATAACAGATTCACCGATTCCAGGCGTTCAATCACATGGACAATTTCCGGGATGGTTAAGCCAAATTTGGCCCCATCTCCCGTGGAGGTGGCCCAACGGCCTTCTCCTTTGGCGCTCAGTTTGGCCCGCACTCCCACCACGGGAGTCACTCCTAATTGTTGATGGGCCTTGATGACCAAATCTACTTCTTCGAGTTGCTCTAAAACGACGATCGTTTGTTTGCCGAGTCTGCGGGCTAAGATGGCGGTTTCGATATATTCCCTATCCTTATAGCCGTTGCAAATTAACAAGGAATTGGGGGTTTTTAGCAGGGCTAGGGCGATCAGCAGTTCGGGTTTCGATCCGGCTTCGAGACCAAATTGGAAGGGTTGGCCAAAGTGAACCAAATCTTCTACCAGTTGCCGATGTTGGTTACATTTGACTGGAAAAACGCCCTGGTAACTACCGGGATAGTTGTAGCGGGTAATGGCTT
Organism: Roseofilum halophilum BLCC-M91; assembly: GCF_030068445.1. Classification (GTDB taxonomy): domain Bacteria; phylum Cyanobacteriota; class Cyanobacteriia; order Cyanobacteriales; family Desertifilaceae; genus Roseofilum; species Roseofilum halophilum. The sequence goes on from NZ_JAQPOK010000097.1 coordinate 32,760, forward strand.
GGGAAAAACACCCATTCAGCCGTTCCAGGCGATCGGCCAAGATATCGGAAAAGCGGATCACGAAGGGCAGATGAATATTGCGCTGTTTCAGACCTTCTACCAGCTCATAGAGGTCTAGGGAACCCCCGCGATCGCCCTTCGGAGAGACCACCACATGGCCGGCTGCATTAATGGAAAAATAGGGGTCTCCCCATCCATCGATCCGATATAGGGCCTCAGAATCTTCGATCGTCCAAGGGGAAGGTTCTGGAGTCTCTACTGGGGCGATCGCCTGTTGTGCGGTTGATGTTGCCTCAACACCCATAGTCTATTCCTCTGAAGATTTACTGACCCAAGATTGTTGATGATCTGCTGTAGGGGCGGGTTTTCCTAATATCTAGAGTACCCATAGATATCTTACCTAAACCCGCCCCTATTCCCCATTTCCAAACTAGATTCTTGCAACGCCTGAGTTAAAAGGCGATACCGTGAGATAAATTAGGGTTTAGTTGATTGTACCGGTTAAAGGAGAGCTGGCGCTGGCATAGGCCTTAATGGGAATTCGGCCTGCAACAGCCGCGACTCGTCCGGCTTCTGTCGCCAAGCGGAAAGCGTGGGCCATAGCCGGAGGATTTTCGGATTGGGCGATCGCCGTATTAATCAACAAAGCATCAGCGCCCATCTCCATTGCTGTTGCTGCTTCTGAAGGCGTACCGATACCGGCATCCACAACAACCGGCACAGTCGCATTTTCGATAATAATGCCAATATTGGCCGCATTTTTAATCCCTTGTCCAGAACCAATCGGAGACCCCAAAGGCATCACAGTAGCACAACCGATTTCTTGCAAACGTTTGGCCAGCAAGGGATCGGCATTAATATAGGGTAAAACCGCGAATCCTTCTTTCACCAGTTGCTCGGCTGCTTCCAAAGTCCCGATGGGATCGGGAAGCAAATATTTAGGATCGGGAATCACTTCTAACTTGATAAAATTATTATCTTCCTGACCCAGTAATTTAGCCATTTCGCGCCCCAGTCGGGCCACTCGCACGGCATCTTCTGCGGTTTGACAGCCCGCAGTATTGGGTAACATCCAGATCTTTTGCCAATCAATGGCTTCCGCTAATCCTTCATGGCCAGGGGCTTTCGTTTGCACGCGCCGCACTGCCACCGTTACCATTTGGCAACCACTGGCAACAATGCTCTGTTGCATTTCGGTAAAGGAGCGATATTTACCTGTGCCAGTCATTAGACGCGAGTTAAAGGTTTTGCCCGCAATTTCTAAGGGGGAATCCCCTGGGATATCAGTATCGGCTTGTTGTTGAGAAATACTCTGATCGAGGGTTTGCATGGTTGGGTATAACGTGGGACGATTGTCTAGATTAACGTTTCTTCTCCCGTTATTGAGGGGGATAGGTTCTGAATCGGGATGACAGGATTTGAACCTGCGGCCCCCTCGTCCCGAACGAGGTGCGCTACCAAGCTGCGCTACATCCCGGTAAACCATGTAGGTTATCTGATGATAACATGCGATCGCCCCATTGAGGTAAAAATTCCCCAATCTTGTTAGGATAAACGTCAGTAACTCAACACAGGAAAAAGAGTACGGTGACGGTTAAACCAGATTGGCTCAGGGTTAAAGCTCCCCAATGGCAGCGAGTGGGTGACGTGAAAACGACCCTCCGCGATTTAGGCCTCAATACAGTTTGCGAAGAAGCGTCCTGTCCCAACATCGGTGAATGTTTCAATGCCGGTACAGCGACCTTCCTGATTATGGGGCCCGCTTGTACAAGGGCTTGTCCCTATTGTGATATCGACTTTGAGAAGAAGCCCCAACCCCTTGACCCCACTGAACCGCAACGGTTAGGGGAAGCGGTGCAACGGATGGGACTTAAGCATGTGGTGATTACGGCCGTCAACCGGGATGATTTACCCGATGGGGGGGCCAGTCAATTTGTCCGTTGTATTCAGGCTGTCCGCGCCTTGATGCCCCAAACCACGATTGAAGTATTGATTCCGGATCTCTGTGGCAATTGGCAGGCTCTAGAGACGATTTTGAACGCCGAGCCAGAAGTTCTCAATCACAATACGGAAACGGTTCCCCGGTTGTATCGGCGGGTGCGTCCCCAAGGTGACTATCAGCGTTCTCTAGATGTTTTAAGGCGATCGCGACAACTCTCTCCCCAAATCTACACCAAATCAGGAATTATGGTCGGATTAGGAGAAACCGATGCAGAAGTCCGCCAAGTCATGCAGGACTTACGTGAAGTAGACTGCGATATCCTCACCATCGGTCAATATCTGCAACCAACGCCCAAACATTATCCCCTGAACCGGTTTGTCCCTCCCGAAGAATTCGACGCTTGGCGCGTATTCGGAGGATCATTAGGCTTTCTGCAAGTCGTCTCTTCTCCCCTGACTCGGAGTTCCTACCATGCTGAACAAGTCCAAGATTTGATGAAGCAAGCACCCAGATAACCCCTGAATCTCTGGGTGATTTTCTCAGGCAACCGTAAATCAGCACCCTTGGTGGGCAGGGTCTGCTTGTAGACTTGTAGAATTTGAATCATATTGCCGCCTTTTCCTGCCCACCCTACCGGCCAATGACGGGGTTTGAGACCCAGGAATGATAGGCTAAACCCAGATGTATCTGGCATCACTCTTTGATGGATAGTCCCAATTTTGCTCGCTCTTCCTCCACACCTAGCCCCAAAACCTTAACCCGACGTTTGGGAACGGTGGCTCGAACGCCTCAGCAACGATGGCAAATTTTTGAGCCAGATCCAGAGATTGAACACTTTGCCCAACAGGTGAATTTATCTCCGTTAATTGCCCAGGTATTGCATAATCGAGGGATTGGAACTCTCTCAGAAGCCCAAGGATATCTCAATCCGGATCGGCTTCAACTTCCCCATCCCTTGGCAGAATTCCCCGATTTAGAAAAAAGTGTGGCGTTGCTGAAAGAGGCGATCGCCCACAGACAAAAAATTGCGATCTGTGGAGATTATGATGCCGATGGCATGACCAGTACCGCCCTCTTATTACGCAGCTTGAAGCACTTGGGCGCTCAGGTTGACTATGCCATTCCCAGTCGCATGAGCGAAGGCTATGGGATTAATCGCCGGATTGTAGAAGAGTTTCACCAAGAAGGGGTAGAGGTTATTCTCACGGTAGATAATGGGATTGCAGCCTATGACCCCATTGCACGGGCGATTGAATTGGGCTTAACGGTGATTATTACCGATCACCATGACTTACCTAGCCAATTACCGCCAGCAACGGCTATTTTAAATCCTAAACTCTTACCCCTTACCTCTCCTTACGCTTCAGTGGCCGGAGTTGGGGTAGCCTACATTCTTGCCATTACTTTAGCACAAGAGTTAGGGCAAGCCAAAGCCATTTATCCCCTCTGTTTAGAATTATTCACATTAGGCACGATCGCCGATCTCGCGCCCTTAACCGGAGTCAATCGTCGCTGGTTAAAACGGGGATTAAGGCGTTTACCCCATTCCGAGTTAGCCGGAGTACAAGCCTTAATTCAAGTCTCTGGAGTCGGCGATCGCCAGAAAGCCTTGAAACCAGAAGATATTGGCTTTCGTTTAGGGCCGAGGATTAATGCGATCGGACGCTTATCCGATCCCCAAATTGTCATCGAATTATTAACCACCGATGAACCTGGAATTGCCCTAGAGCAGGCGATGAAATGCGAACAAATTAATCGCCGTCGGCAAGAACTCTGCGAGCAGATTACCCAAGAAGCGATTGAGATCGTTGAACCTCAAAAAAAATCCCTTTATGACGACCGAGTATTGCTCTTAGTTCAACCCGGTTGGCATCATGGAGTGATTGGCATTGTCGCTTCCCGTTTAGTCGAGCGATATGGCGTTCCGGTCTTTATTGGCACTCATGAAGGCAAAGAGCAAATTCGGGGTTCAGCACGGGGAATTCCGGAATTTCATGTATTTGAAGCCTTAGAACATTGTGATTCTCTGTTGAGTAAATATGGCGGCCATAAAGCGGCTGGAGGTTTTTCCTTACCTCGGAAAAACTTAGACCTTTTTCAAGCACAACTGAGCGAGTTTGCCCATCACTGTTTGCAACCGCAATGGCTAAAACCCTTAGTCCGTATTGATGGATTAGCCGAGTTTAGCCAATTGGATCTGGATTTATATCATCAAATCGATCGCTTACATCCCTGTGGCATCGAAAATGATTTACCCATTTTCTGGACTCCAGATGTACGGATTCTAGAACAAAAAATCGTAGGAAAAGGCCATATTAAACTGACGTTAACGGAAGAAAAATCAAAACGGATCTTAAAAGCGATCGCTTGGCGTTGGCAAGACTACTTTCCCCTGCCATCAAGATTAGATATCGCCTACAGCTTACGGGAGAATACTTGGAATGGAAACACAACCCTAGAACTAGAGTTAGTCGGGGCAAGGATTTAGCGGCACGCTTGGGCAGGTGCTTTGGGCAATAGAGGCAACCGATTTATAGCGCTGCGCGCGGTAATAGGTAATAGGTATTGTTTAGGCCAAGAAATCATGAGATAAAGATAAGAATTAGTCTAACAGGCGTAATTCTTTACGAATCACTTCGAGCTTCTGGGCATATCCTAACATTTGATATCCCTGTTGGGCTTCGGTGAGCCAATGGAGGGTTTGGGCGCGATCGCCCATTGCCTGGTAAATTTGTGCAAGACTATGGGCAATTTCGGCTCGATCTTCTAAATTATCTGAAGCGATCTGATTCAACCCTTGTTGATAATACTCTTGAGCGAGAGGAACCAGCCCCAAATTAAATAAATAGACATCTCCTAATGCTCGGTATATGCTGGCTCCTTCGATACCGTCACTTATCACTGCTTCTAAATGCTCGATCGCCTCAGCCATGAGGTTAAAGTTCAAATACAGCCGCGCTAAAGCGAGATGTTCGGCGATCGGATCGAGGGACTGTTGGCGAATTTCGGCTTCTTTTAAGGAGAATTCAGCTTGTTTTTCTGGCTCTAGAATTTGGAAATGAATGCCCCCAGCCATCGGTTGTGCATCGAGAGAGGAAGCGCCACGATCGCTTTCAATCTGTAGGGTATAACTGATTCCTGGTTGTAGGGAGCTTTCTCCAGAATACATAATTTCCGTAGGGGCAGGTTTCAAACCTGCCCCTACTGTGGTGCGCCAAATCTCCATTCCATCCGCTTTCAAGATTACCGTATAGCTTTGGCTATCGGGTACTGAATGCCAACGCAAGCGAGGGCTTGGGTTCATCAGATAGGTGCGCCGAGGGCTGATAATATAGGGCACATCAACATAGAGTTGAAAATCTTTATCGCCTCGATGGGGACAATCATAGGAAGTCGTAGAACATTCAGGATCTTTGGTAGCCGTATCATTGTTACTGATGCAAGTATTCGGCTGAGTTTCTCCTGGGGCGATCGCCTGAAAACTTAAATTCAAACACTGTATCAACACCGAACCATCCGTACCCAGGAAGCGATCGCCTGCAAACACCGGCATTCCTAACCTAGCCGTAACTCTACGTCCATCTTGACGCTCAAGTTCCCCTTGCCCTTCCACCTGCACGATCCAACCATTGGGAAATTCATTACTCGCAGCAAAAGCGATGGGAGTAAAACTCAATACCCCAGCACTCAAGAGGGGAGCGAGCAGTAGGTCTCTCTTGACGTTCATAGCTTGGTTCGGCGATCATAGCTTTGTTACCTATTGTACTCTAAAAATCCTCTTTTCAAAAGTTAATTGATGATTCAATTTACTCCGTCTGCGTTCCCCCATCAATGCCTAACTCAATATTGGAGCGACACAACTGTTGGGTTGCCTCATCCGGCGTGGCGATCGCCAAATTCCACTCCGTTTCCAAGGTAGGATCGGTTTCATCCGCTAAATATCCCTGAGCCATAATCTGATTATTCTCATCATCGGGAATCAAAACTAGCTCTTTCTCTTCAGGATATTCTCTCTTCAGCGCCGAAACTCTCACCGTTCTGGGTAAAGGAGTCATGCGAACCGACTTCATCTGCTCCTCTTCCATTTCATCAAAGGCGATCGGCCATTCTGCTGCACCTAAGCCAGAAAACAGATAACTGACAAACTCTGAAGCCTTGCCATCAGGATAAACCAGATAAAAACAAGAGCGAGTTAACATTCTAGGCGTTGCCATTTGAGCCATTGCCGATGAAGCTTGTTTAATCTCCGGGTCGGCAGGCTCTTCGCATCCTCCGAGGAGAAGAGCGCCAATTAAGGTTAGTCCTAAAGCGGTTCTAGAAATCATCTTTGTTCCTCCCTATCGGGCTTATCTATAATAGTGAACAGTTAGGGGCAATTAACGTTTATTCAGGTTAAACAGAAATGATGAATAGCACTCAGGGATTTGAAACGACGATTAACAAGGTCGTCCGGATGCCTCAAGATGGTCAACTGTGCGATCGCGTCCGAACACTAGGACTCAATGTCGTTAACGTCATGTGGGAAGATACGGCCCGGACTGCCGGTTCAGTCTGGGGGCCCAATATTACCGATATGACACTACAAGTGCGCCATGGCAATAATGGGCAGAAGAAAGAACTCTTACCCGTCATTCGCCATCCCAATTTTACTGATAAAACCGGCGATGTGCCTTTAGAGTATGTCCACCTCAAAATTGGCAATGAAAAGGGAGAACCCTTAGAGGCAATACCGCTTAAACTCTACCTGAATCATCTCTCTCAATATATTAGTTATCCAGAGAAATATAATCCCCAAAACCAACCCCTGGTAACCGATAAGGATACCCACGTTTTAGTCAGCGCTCAAGCTTGCTTTCTACCCATTCCACAACAAGGGAAATGCGAGTTTAACCCGGTTCTGTTTAATTATCAGTCTCGTCAGGATAGTCCCGCAGTTTTAGCGATTCTAATGACCACAGAAGGAAGTAGCGCAACTGTACTCGATAATAGCAGCGATCGCGCCCAATGGGGACAAAACGTCTACTTCAACAACAACGGTCAAAAAACTTGCCTCACCGGAGAGCGCCTGAGCGACTACAAAGACAACCAAGCTCAAGAACTCGCCACTCGTCAAGGCCTTTCCCTAGAAGAAGCTCGCAGCCAAGTCACCGTTGCCGAAGATGTCAACATGGTGATGATTGTGCAAGTCCCCTTGAAGCAAAAGCAAGAAGATCCTGATGGCTTACTTTTTATGGCTGCTGGGAGTTGCGATTTTATGGTAGAGGAGAGGGCCAGGGGGATAACCTTGGGAGAGAGCGATATGGAAGATGCCGTTATCAGCCATGGAGAAGACGAAGGGGAACATTTAGAACTTGGAAATCATAAACTCGAACGAGATCCCGACTACCCTATCCGTATCACCGTGCAATTCTATAAAGCCACCAGCAACGGCATTATCGATGACGAAGATTTAGTCAATATCCATAACTGTATTGAAAAAGCCTACACCAGCGCCGATTATATCGGTTCTTTAGTCGTCGGAACTCTAGAAAAAGGCAACTTAGGCATGGGTGAAGCCCGTCCCACCCAACCCGCCCCCTCTGCCGAACCCGTTCTTGGGCCTCCGAAAGATTTTTTACAGGTCGTCAATCCGTTTGCTCCCCACCAGAAGCCGAAAGCTCAGGAATAATGAACCATTTTTGAGGTTTTCGGCTCTAAGTGAGATAATTCATCGGATCGACAGGCGTGCCATTTTCCCGGACTTCAAAGTGTAAATGAGGCCCCGTGGACAGTCCAGTTGAACCCGTCGTGGCGATCGCATCCCCTTGAGTAACATTTTGTCCTTCCTGCACATAGACTTGACTGGCATGGGCATAGAGCGTTGTCACCCCATTACCATGGTCGAGAATCACCGTATTACCATAACCTCCATACCATCCAGCAAAGAGTACCACCCCATTTTGAGCAGCATAAATGGGACTGCCATACTCAGCAGCAAAATCCATCCCAGCATGAAACCGTTGATAGCCAAAAATCGGATGAGTGCGCCAACCAAAATTACTGGAAAATTCCCCATAACTGGGAGTCAGCATTTTGCCAGGTTTGAGCTTTAAGATTTTGCGTAGGGATAAAGAATCCGTTTGTAGGCGCTGGCGAATTAACGCTTCTATACCTTCGGAGTCTTTTTGTAATTGCAGATAGGCGGCTTCTAGAGCTTCTCGATCCGTATTTAAGCGTTCAATTAATTGGGTTTGCACTTGGCTTTGAGTTTGATAATCACTTTTTTGATTTACTAATTGTTGGCGCATGAGTAACAGATCATTATAGGTTTGTTCAACCTCTAGGGCCTGTTGTTGGGTTTCATCTAAGGCAGTTTTGACCGTCAGTAAAAGTTGGCGATCGGCAAGGGCAAGTTGTTTTAAGCGATGACGACGACTAAGAAAATCCGTTAGGGTTTCGCTCTGAAGCAATACGGATAACCCAGAGTGACGCGGTTGCCTCTGGAGAAATTGGAAGCGGGCGATCGCTCCTTGGGCTAAGTCTTGATACTCTTGTTCTTGGGTATCTAGCTCTCCTTGGAGACGATCGAGGTTAGTAGTGGTCTCTTCAATTCGATCTTCAATCCCCTTGAGTTGACGATCTGTGAGCTGCAACGTACTTTTAACACCTTTCAGGTGTTCTTGAGCGGCTTGCTCTAAGTTTTTCAACCGCTCTTGTTCCTCAGAAATCAGTTTTTGATCCTGTTCCAGTTGTTCCTGTTGTTTTTGAAGCCGATCGATGGAGGGTGAAGCCTGGGCGATCGCACTGAGCGACAACCACAGACAAACCATCATCCAAACCGCAAAAAGCAACGTTAGAAACCTTTGCCTCACCCCAGCAAACTCGACCGACTTACTTAACTCCATAACTGAAACACTCAATCAAGCGTACAATCATGCTATTGTAGTCAATAACTCAAAGTCTAAAAATTTAAGTGACCACAAAAAATAGTTCACACCATCTCAATGATTTGGAGCCAGCACTATGGGATTATTTGATGCGTTTCGCAAAGAAGGTGTAAAAAACAGCCAAGTGACCCTCGGCCCGGCGGAATCCTTTGCCGCCATTATGTTATTAGTGGTTGCTGCTGATGGCTATTTAGCCGATGATGAAGTCCGCCTTCTCAATACCACCCTCAGCCGTATGAGGCTGTTTCGGAGCTATTCTGAGGATGTAATGCGGCGCATGTTTGATAGTCTTTGTGGTACGCTGCGGCGCGATGGGGGGAAAGTTCTGTTTGATGCGGCGATCGCCACCTTACCCCATGATTTGTACGATACCACCTTTGCGATCGCCACTGACCTGGTGCTGGCTGATGGTCAGGTTACAGACGAAGAAGAAAACCTCCTCGGTAGTCTCTGTCGCGCCCTAGAATTACCCGATACTCTCGTCAATCAAATCATTCAAGTCATGATGATTAAAAATAAAGGATAAGTCTTTCTTATTCCTAAATTCACGCCACAACCCCATGTCGGATCACAAAGTCATCACCATTAGCGGTTTAACCCTAGAGGAAATTCAACAGAAAATAGGCAAACCACTCAATTAGAATTCACTGAAACTCCATTGACCTGTAAGGGTGGGTGTACTCAGATCTAAGCATCTAAGAAAACCAAGATTGTATCCATCCACCCTAACCGTCAACTCCCCCATCAACTTCCAATGGGCAGTCAATGGGGATCTCAAACTAATCTAACGAGCGCTACTACGAGATCTCGACAGTCTGGCAGTGCGTTTGGCAAACGTCAACAGCACATACACAGACATTAGATACATAGCAGCTAAAGCAACGATTATGAGGGGCAAACCAGTGTACATAGGGCATCAATATTAAGTAGCGGAGAAGGAACAAGTACAAGGATTTCAAAGCTGAGGTAACTTCCAGTTAAGCCAGCGGCCAGTCTGACTCTGGAGATAGACTTAAACCAGTCCACTCGATCGCTTTCAACTGCTTTGCCAAAGACTCTTCGCACTCTGAAATATATTGGCTATATCAAGAGGAACAAATTATCCTGGCACACCTAAAAAATATACAAACGACAGTTTAGGTTCTGATAGCTCCTCGATCGAATAGACTCGGAAAGACACTTAACTCCAAAAGAGTCTAGGATAAGACCTAAAAAGGCTTACCAAAATAGAATCCTTCCACCAACAAGACTTGATCGAGGTTAACTTGTATCAGACCTGACTTGTACGACGAAAGCAGTTTTCCAGTTGGGTTCCTGAGTGATTTGAAATCCTTATTATTCAATCTAACACAAAAGTTTCAATTTGCTGAGGGAATAGCGGCAAATTTTTAAAAAAATCCCAAAATTGGTCAACTCGTTCCTTATTGGCTCCATAGAGCGTCCCTATGGGCCCTTTCGCTCGGCGACCCGTATCGGTAGAAGGGTCTCGATTCCAATTCCCTGACAAACGGCAACATCGTATTAGAATAAATATGTAAAGTTTCGTAACTAACGGCAGAGTCAGCTTAATTCATGACCTCAACGACCTCCTTATTCCATCCAGTTGAAGCAGATGTTGATCTGCTAACGGAAAACTTGAAACAGTTGGTTAGTGCGCGTCATCCGATCCTCTTTGCAGCCGCCGAGTACCTCTTTGGAGCTGGGGGGAAGCGCTTAAGACCCGCTATTGTCCTCTTAATCTCTAGGGCAACCACTGACAACCAAGAAATTAGCGATCGCCATCGGCGTTTAGCGGAAATCACCGAAATGATCCATACCGCCAGCCTTGTTCATGATGATGTCGTCGATGAATCCGATCTGCGCCGGGGTCTTCCCACGGTTCACAGCAGCTTTGGCAACCGCATTGCCGTTTTAGCTGGAGATTTCCTCTTTGCCCAGTCTTCCTGGTATCTCGCCAATTTAGACAATCTTGCGGTAGTGAAACTGCTATCAGAAGTAATTATGGACTTGGCCGAAGGAGAAATTCAACAAGGACTAAGACGATTTGATACCAGTTTATCCCTGGAAGACTATTTAGAAAAAAGTTATTACAAAACCGCATCGCTAATTGCAAATAGTGCTAAAGCAGCCGGAGTTTTGAGCAATGTTTCCGAAAAGATGGCCCAAAACCTCTATCTCTATGGGCGCAATCTAGGGTTAGCCTTTCAAATTGTCGATGATATTCTCGATTTTACCGGTTCTGATGAAGCGTTGGGGAAACCCGCAGCATCAGACTTGAAAAGCGGCAACCTCACCGCTCCCGTATTATACGCCCTGGAAGAACACCCCAGTTTAGAAGCACTGATTGAGCGAGAATTTAAGGAACCCGGAGATTTAGATCAAGCCTTAAATTGGATTGATAAGTCTGAAGGATTGCCCCGTTCCCGCGAACTCGCAGCCAACCATGCTCGTCGAGCAGGCGAATGTTTAGCGGATCTGCCGAAAACCGAATCTTACGAAACCCTGATTAACCTAACCGACTATGTGCTGCGTCGTTTATATTAGACTTCTTCCAGAAGTCAAGGGGAAAGCAAGAGCAACTCATGCAAGAGGCAATGCAAGAAAACTTGGTTTTCCCCTTTCTTTAGACAGTTCATAAACCCATAGAGTCATTGCGATAAAATTAAGAGAAATTCCTCGTCAGCTTATGCAACTCGAATACCATCCCAGAGATTACTACCCCTCGGCACAAGATCTACCTGACTCAGATGAAACTCCCGTGGATAACGAACTGCAAGATTTAATTCCTACTCTCCTCAAAGCGATGTTGGCTTCTATTTGGTCGGAGCGCATGGATTGGTTTTTTGGGGTGGACATGGGAATTTACACCGATCCGAACCAACCAGCCATTGTCCCCGATGGTTTTTTAAGTATCGGTGTCCCCAGAATCATTGGTGAAGGTTTGCGCTTATCCTATGTTCTTTGGCAAGAGCAACAAGTTCCCACTTTAGTGTTAGAGGTCGTTTCGCAAACGAGAAGAGGAGAATATAGCCAGAAAAAACAACAATATGCACAACTCGGAGTTCTCTACTATGTCATCTATAATCCCCTGCGGACACAACAACCCAGATTAGAAGTTCATCAACTTAAGGGAGGTGAATATCAATTATTATCGGGGGAACCCGTGTGGTTGCCGGAACTGAATTTAGGCATTGGTCGAGATCGAGGGAAGAATCAAGGAATAGAGAGAGAATGGCTCTATTGGTATGATGAGAATGGCGATCGCTATCTGACTCCAGAAGAAAGAGCCGATCGCCAACAAGAAAGAGCCGATCGCCAACAAGCAGTTATTGAGCAAAAAGAACAGACCATTCAACACTTAAGAGAACGTCTTAAGCAACTGGGTATCGATCCCGATACTCTGGCGTGAACTTCATCAAGCCATATTCGGGGGAATATTCGAGTTAGGTGGAGCCGAACCCGAAGAGAGTTGAGTCAAATAAGACTGAATTAAATTTTTCACATCTTCAGAGCGCACTTCTACAGCAGATTGAAAATCACCTGGCGTTTCAAAGAAAACCAAACTATCAATCGGCAACGTCACGATTTGAAACAAAAGGGCCGTAATGGCGATCGGTGCAGCCATCAGGTTAGGATCGTCTTTAGCTGAAGGAGACTGGGCCGCATCTTTGAGGGTGGGAAAGACATAAATCACCTTTTTAGTGAATTCCGGTTCCTCATTATTGCGTAGGGTGGTGAACACCCACTCCTGGTTGACCGATTGCAAAATATAATATTGAGAATGTTGAAGTTGTTGGGCCAATGCTTTCAGGGCAGGAGCGATCGCCGCTATGATCCGGGGTGTTGTACCATCTTGAGGCGCTTGATCGATTAAGGCTTGAATCTGGTCATCTAAATCCATAGGTTGAGCTTCGGTAGCATCGTCTTTAGTCTAGATTCCCAGTCTAGCCCATCGAAAGAGCGAAAAGACCACAATTAACCTATTCTCACAACACTTCAACCCAAGCTATGTTACCTTCATCTAAACAAATCACTCTGGTTAGGGGGGAATAAAGGAACTTGTGGAGCAGATTTATACAACTATCTTTGAACTCCTATGGCAACAACTCCAGAAGTCAACCCAAGCAGGAGAACAAAACTCTCAGCAAGTCGCCCATCGCATTGCCGGGGAAGTGACCCGAATTTGCGTAGAGAGTCAAAGGATTCAAGCATCAGGCGAAGTAGAAGGATGGGCAAGGAAGCTGGCTCAACTGCGTCTCAAGCAATGTTTGCACTATTACCAGCAAGGTTCGGTCAAAGGTCGCCGAGATCTCCATAGTACCTTAGCGGCGATCGTCTATGGCTATATTAATCCATCTTATCGGTCAGCCAGTTATGCGGCTCGCACCACCTTGATCGAAGATTTTTTACAAGCCTTTTACCTCGAAGCCTTTAATGCCTTTCGTCGAGAAACGGAACTGCCCTTTACCTATCATCCCAAAACCCGGTTAGACATTGCCGAATTTATGGCCTTTGCAGAGCGCTATGGGAAACGCCGTATTCGTCTGAGAGGAAACCGATCGCAACAACTGATTATTTTACGAGCGCAAACCTTTTCTCAACAACAACCTCCAGAAGATTTAGTAGATATTGAAAGCGCCTCAGAAGCGGGAAGTGCTGACCCAGATTCTCAACGGTCAAGCCCCGGACTTGCCCAAGTCCGCAAGGCCATCAGTAACCAGGAACAGATCCCAGAAGTTAATGAGATTACTGAAAAAGTTACTCAAATGCTTTTAGCCTATCTAGAAGAACGAGGGCAGCAACAGTGTGCCGATTATTTTGTGTTCCGTTTACTCGATTTAGCTACCTCACAAATTGAATGGATTTTAGAGATTACCCCTAGGGAAAGGGATTATCTGCAACAACGGTTTAAATATCACTTAGAGCGGTTTGCCCTTGGGCCCCATTGGGAATTAGTGCATGAATGGTTAGAAGCAGGTTTAGAACAAAATTTAGGCTTAATGCCCCAAGAGTGGGAAACCTTTACCGAGCAGCTCTCGGAAGAGCAACAGCAACACTTAAATTTGAGACAAAATAACCTTAACGATGAAGCGATCGCCGATCGATTAGGCTGTACGCTCACTCAAGTGCAAAAACGATGGATCAAAATCCTAGCCCAAGCTTGGGCGATCCGCAATGCTTAAATTATCCGGAGAATTCACAATTTGCCATGAATAGAGACCCAGAAGCCAAAATTGAAGCCCTGTTTAGTTGGCTCCTCAATCCTCCAGTGGATGACTCTTCTCCACATTCAGAAGAAGGGATATCTAACCCCAACCCCGATGAACATTCATCCCGATGGATGGATCGACCCGATGAATCATCTGGGGATGGGGAGGAACTCGATCCATTGGAGTCAGAAGATATCGATGGCATCTATCCCCCCCATTTAAGTTCCCAGGGCCAACCTTTAGAGATAGGAGAGATACCCGCCGTGCAAGATCGTTTCCAGGCTTTATTAAAGCGACGAATTCAAGCTGAAATGCAATCCAATCTTCCCTTATTTCCTTGGGAGACCACGATTATGGACTATGAGGATGACCCCTGTGAGGTCATCTCCTCCCCCCCTGTCCTTTCTCAACCTTGGATGCTACAGCTCAAACAATTAAATCTTCCCGTTCCAGTAGAATTTCCTGAGTCTTTACTCGCCCAATTACTCGATCGCTGTCAACAAGTCGCCCAGTCTACCCTGCAAGAGCCAGCCAAACTGGTGCAAGCGGTAGAAAATTTATTTCCCAATGACTTTCTGACATTGAACCAGATTACCAGTCGGTTATTATTCGTCTATCGCGACCCCAACCCTAACCCAACTGAACCTCGTCCCCCTTTGGTGTATGAGGAAGCCCAACAATCGCAGAAAATGCGGTTATCTCTATTAGCGGCCCAAAAAATTCTCCAAACCCTAACCTTAAATCCTGTGGTCAATCAAGCCGCTACTGAACGGGAATGGGAAACTGAAGTGGGATTACTCAGAGTTTGGGCAAATTATACCCAAGGTGAAAAGGGGTCTCAACTGAAAGTCGAAGCCCTGCTGCCTTGTGCAGGAAGTATGCAGATCCAGGGGGAAGGGGGACAGGCGATCGCCAAACGCTATGATGCCGGATATGTGAGTGCAGACGTATTTGACGTTATCGCTGATGGCCCGTATAGCTTAATTATTGAGCTAGAAAATAATCCCGAAGCGCCCCTGATGTTTGCGATTAAACCCACCCCTACCGGAGCGTAACCCCAGATTCAGACACCAGACAGAAAAAATCTTGTTACCGAAAATTTGGGTTTAAAGCCCCGTCCTTTAAGGACGGCTTTGTGTTAAGATGCAAGAGGTTTGAATCCCCTGAGTGGGCGGTACTGAATGAAAACCCGTAAAAGCTTTTTGTCGCCAGACAGGTAGGGTAGGGCATACCCGAACCTCTCCTGAAATGGAGAAACGCTTGGAGAGTGAACCCCTAAAGGACATCTAGATAACAAGTGATCTTCTAGCAAGTTCGGTTCAGATATAATAATCGTGTAAGACCTAAGTAGAGGTGACTTGAAAGGGCTGTGATTAGCTCAAGAATCCCCGTACCATTAGGTCGGGGAGTGTCAAACTAGCTCTTAACTGAACATCAGTTGTTACTGAGCAACCGTAACCAGATACCAACTATGGCAAACTCATCAGGGACGCGCCAGCGAGCAAAGCTGCCCTTCCTATCGGATTTGTGGAAGAATTTACAGAATCTTCCTAAACCCGTGGCTGAAGAATCCATGTTCTTAAGAATTTTGGTTCAGGCTTTAGTCAGTGTGGGAATTATGGCCACTGATGTGGCGGCTGGAAGCCAAATGAGTCTGTGGGCTGTTCCAGTAGGTGTCGTTGGGGCCTTGTGGAGTTGGTATCGACGCAGAGATCGCAATGTGGTCACGAAATTTGCGATCGCCATTGGCATGTTAATTGCCCTGTTTGTATTCTTCGGCAACCTCTTTACCCAGCTCAATGATACCCGCTTTGTTCTCGCTGAACTGCTGGTTCATCTCCAAGTCTTACATAGTTTCGATCTACCGCGCCGCAAAGACTTGGGCTATTCCATGATTATTGGGCTAATTTTAATCGGTGTCGCTGCAACTCTGAGCCAAACCTTAGCCTTTTCGCCCCTGTTATTTGTGTTCTTGGCGATCGCCCTGCCGACCCTAGTCCTAGATTATCGCTCACGCCTCGGATTATCTCCCCTCACCTGGACTCGAAAGGGCAGATCCTCTTCAGATAACCGACTCTCCTTAGCGCCTGAACTTGCGCCCAAACAACTGGGATTTATGCTGCTCGTGATTCTGGGATTAGGAATGGCTTTGTTTGCAGCGTTTCCCAGAGTTCCCGGCTATCAATTGCGTAACTTCCCGGTTAGCGCTCCGCCGATGATGCAAGAAGAAGAACAAAATTTTCAAGGCTTACCGGGAACCATTACGAACCCAGAGACGGCCGAGGATGGAGAAGGTGTGGGTGCAGGGGAAGGGGGAGACGCTCCTAGTGAGGGAGCCGGTCAAATGGATGACACCTTTTACTATGGGTTTAATCGCCAAATTAATCAGAATTTGAGAGGTCAACTAACTCCCAAGGTAATGTTACGGGTTCGGTCTCAAGCAGAAGGATTTTGGCGGGTTTTAGGGTTCGATCACTATACCGGTCAAGGATGGGAAATTCGCCAAGAGAATACGGCCTTGGTTGAACGTCCCCATTGGTCGTATAAGTTTTATCTTCCTCGGAGTCCTTCCCTGGCAAGAAGTCGAGAAATTGTGCAAACTTATACCGTAGTCGAAGCCTTGCCGAATCTGATTCCAGCCCTATATCAAGCAGAGGATTTATATTTTCCCACGCGGGAAGTAGCCATTGACCAACATGGAGCGATGCGATCGCCCCTGAACCTGCGGGAAGGATTAACCTATACAGTCATTTCCGAAGTTCCCTATCGCGATCGCTCCATTTTGCGCCAAGCTTCAACCAACTATCCCAAAGACATTCGCGACCTGTATCTGCAAATTCCCCCAGAAATCGCAGAGCGCGTGCGCCAGAAAACCGAGGAAGCCTTAGCAACCTCAGAAAATCCCTTAACCGATCCCTATGAAAAAGCCCTTTATCTGGCTCAATATCTGAAGCAACGCTATACTCTGGAGCCAGAATTACCCTTTTTTGACAACAATGAAGACCTGGTAGAAGCCTTCTTATTCAAGTATCAAGGGGGCTATCCCGATCACTTTTCCACCACCTTAACGATCATGTTAAGGGCGATCGGCATTCCGGCCCGTCTCGCAGTCGGCTTTGGCCCCGGAGAATTTAACCCCTTTACCGGACTGTATGTGGTTCGCAATATCGATGCCTTTGCCCTCACAGAAGTCTACTTTCCAGAATATGGCTGGTTTGGCTTTGACCCCATCCCCGGCCATCCCCTGATTCCCCCCTCAATTTCCGATTATCAGAGCTTTAGCGTCCTGCGTCAGTTTTGGAACTGGGTGGCTGGTTGGTTACCGTCTCCCGTGAAAAATGCTTTTACGGCGATCGGGGCGTTTATTATGACCGTTTTAGTGCGATCGCTCATTCGCCTCTGGCAAATAATTTCCAGTGGCTGGACAGGCTTCTTTATCGGGGCAATCTTAGCCATTGGCCTCTCCTTTTTCCTCTGGGTTTTATTCAAACAATGGCAAAAATGGCGGCGGCAAAGATGGCTCTCTAAACTCCATCCCATGGAGCGCATTTATCAAGAATACTTAAGCATTCTCAGGGAAGCAGGTTATCCCAAACATCCGGCCCAAACCCCTCAAGAATATGCCCACAGTTTGCACGGTAAGTATACTTCAGAGGCAGAAAAAGTGATTGACGAGATTCCTAACGCTTACGTGCAATGGCGCTATGGTGGCATAGAAGCTCAATCCATCGCCCATTTACAGCAGAGTTTGCAACACTTACAACAAAGCTCTCGCCAAAGGAAATTGCAAACCCAGGGAAAATAGTAGGCGCTTACATATTTTCGCCCCCTACAAATTAGGGACTCTGGGCCAGACAGAGGCTAAAATGGTTGGCGTTACAATAAAGCTCTAGCATGACCCCTGCCATGAACAATCATCCTATTCATAATGCGTTTAAGATTCTTCCCCTGATTGCCAGTGCTATGGTGTTAGCCTCTTGTGGCAAAGAGCAAATACAGGCAACAGCAACGGCTCGTCCTGCGGTTCCCGTCGCTTTTGGAGAAGTGGAATCGGGACGGGTTAGCGATGGTACAGAATATAACGTGGCATTAGTTTCTAGGGAAATTGCCAATGTGCGCCCTAGGGTGAGCGGAAATGTTTTAGAGCGATATGTGGATTTAGGCGATCGCGTCACCGCAGGACAACGAATGTTTGTCATCGATCCCATTGAACAACAGGCAGCCGTAAATTCCCAACTGGCGCAAGTGGGATCGGCTACAGCCGCCGTAGAACAGGCAAAAAGTAATCTGCAATCGGCGATCGCCGATCGCGCCCGCATTGCTGCCGAAAAAGACCTCAACTCCGCCCGCGCTGACTGGGAAAACGCCAAATCCACCCTACTCTCCCAAGAAGCCGAACTCTCCCGCAGGCAAGCCCAACTCGATTACCAAACCCTGGAAAATGAGCGCTATGAATCCCTAGCAGCCGATGGAGCCGTTTCCCAAGAAACCGCCGATCAAGCCAAACGCACCTATCTGCAAGCCCAAGCGGATGTTGAAAACCAAAAAAAAGTCATCGAAGCAGCCCAATCCCAAGTAGACAGTAGCCGCCGAGCCTACGATCGCCTTATTGCCTCCGTAGATGCCCAACTAGCTGCCCAAGATCAAGTCATCGCCGGAGCCAAGGCTGAAATTGCCAGGGTAGAACAAGACCTGCAACGCACCAGACAACAAGCCGCCGAACAAGAAGCTCGGTTAGGATTTTATGAAATTAACGCCCCCTTTTCCGGAACCGTGGGCAATGTCCCCATCAAAGTCGGCGATTTTGTCGATAGCCAAACCCTCCTCGCCACCGTCAGTCAATCCCAGCCCTTAGAAGTCCTGATTCAAATTCCCATTGACCGCTTGTCCCAAGTGCGAGTCGGGACAAAAATCGAACTCAAAACCCAAAACAATCAACCCATTGCTACGGTTCCCGTCTCCTTCATCTCGCCCCAAACCGATCCCAATACCCAAACTATTACCATCAAAGGCATCTATGGCAACGTCCAAAACCAACTCCGCACCGATCAACTGGTCAAAGCCAAAGTCGTCTGGGAAGATCGACCCAGTTTAACCATTCCCACCACTGCCATCAAGCGTATTGGGGGCCAGGCTTTTGTGTTTGTGGTCAATGAATCAGAAGGGCAACAAGTAGCCACCCAAACCCCAGTCACCCTAGGCAGTATCACCGGGCAAAAATTTGTCGTGCAAGAAGGTTTGCAGGGAGGAGAAACCATCGTCACCGAAGGAGTGGTTAAACTCGTCGATGGATCGCCTGTAGTGGATGCCAGCACCTTGCCCAGTTCTCCAGATAATTAGGGAATAGTTACAGCCCTTCAGGATTAACAGTCGTTCTGGAGTTAGCGTTTTTTAAGGCCTTTTCCAGGCCGTCAAAAGGGGCTATCCCGACATGCGATCGCCAACAACAAAGAGCAGACGGTGCTGAGTTATAGCGCGATCGCGCCAAATCCGATTTACAACAGCTACGGGAGAAACTGCGACAGTTAAATATTGACTAGCAAATTATTTCATAGGCAGGGTATAAATAGGGGAATGTAACCTGCCGATCTTGTGAAAATCCCACCTTGAGATAAACTGGAGAAACTTCAATGCCAGTTGAATGTTGAGCTTGCTTCGTGCCCCTTGATTGTCTTGACTAATGACCTATGCTCCTAAGTATTGCCGATACCTTCATTAAGCGACCCGTCTTAACCACAGTTTGCTCGATCCTCATTGTCCTGGTAGGGGGAATCTCTTTACCTTTGCTACCGATTTCCCAATTGCCCCAGTTGGCGAATACGGAGGTGCAGGTGACTGCCAGCTATATTGGCGCAGATGTGCAAACGGCGGAAACCACTACCACGACCATTATCGAGCGAGAAATCAATGGGGTGGAGAACATGAAATATATGTACTCCAACACCAATAATGGGGGGTTGAGTTCCATTCGGGTAGCCTTTCCCCAAGAAGTAGACCGGGATATTGCTCAGGTGAATGTGCAAAACCGGGTTTCTGTGGCTGAACCCCAACTCCCGGCTGAAGTGAAGCAAACGGGGGTGAAAACGGATAAAGCTTCACCCAATATTTTGTTGGTGCTGGGATTTTCGTCCGATCGCGATGAGTCGGGAAATTATTTTTACGATGAGATCTTTATGAGTAACTATATCGATCTCAATATTCTCGACCAGCTTAAACGACTTCCAGGGGTAGGACAAGCGACCTTACTCGGCGATCGCAAATATGCCATG
Organism: Roseofilum halophilum BLCC-M91; assembly: GCF_030068445.1. Classification (GTDB taxonomy): domain Bacteria; phylum Cyanobacteriota; class Cyanobacteriia; order Cyanobacteriales; family Desertifilaceae; genus Roseofilum; species Roseofilum halophilum. Next base: position 53,107 of record NZ_JAQPOK010000097.1, read on the forward strand.
CGGATTTGGCTTGACCCGAATAAAATGGCAGCACGGGGACTGGCAGCTTCAGATGTGGTCAATGCCCTGAGAGAACAAAACCTACAAGTGGGAGCCGGGAAAATTGGCCAAGCCCCAGCCCCAGAGGGGCAACTGTTTGAAATTCCTTTGCAAGCCACGGGTCGATTTGCGGATGTTAGCGAATTTGAGGAGCTGGTGGTTAAGGTTGGCTCTGGGGGAACCTTAGTCAAGCTTAAAGATGTGGCGAAAGTGGAACTGGGGGCACAGGATTATACAGTAAATGTACTCTTAAATACTGATCCAGGTGTGGGGATTGCTATCTATCAGTTGCCGGGATCAAATGCTTTGGAAACCGCTCAAGCCGTGAAGTCAGAGATGGAGCGGTTATCGGTTGATTTTCCACCAGGCATGAATATGGTCGTTGCTTATGATACAACGACATTTATTAATAAGTCCCTGGAAGAAGTGGTGATTACCCTGTTCCAGGCAATCGGTTTGGTGATCCTGATTCTGTTTGTGTTTCTCCAGGACTGGCGCTCGACTCTGGTTCCGGCGATCGCCATTCCCGTAGCTCTGATTGGGGCGGCGGCAGGCTTGAAAATTGTGGGCTTTGAAATCAATACCCTTACCCTATTCGCCTTCACCCTGGCTTCCGGTTTAGTGGTCGATGATGCGATCGTGATTGTAGAAGCGGTATCGAGCAAAATAGAAGAGGGAATGCAAGCAAGACAAGCTGCCCTCGATGCCATGGAAGAACTCACCGGCGCAACGATCGCCACCTCAGCCGTCCTCATGGCCGTATTTATCCCCGTCTCCTTCTTCCCCGGAACCACCGGCATTATCTACAAACAATTTGCCCTCACCATCGCCTTTGCCGTTGCCTGCTCCACCTTTAACGCCCTCACCTTCTCCCCCACCATGTCCGCCTTGCTATTGCGGCGCAAACAAGAACCCCATGGGCCCCTGGCTTGGCTATTCCACAAATTTAACCAAGGATTTGGTTGGGTACAGGATCGCTATGGAAATTTGATTGAATTTCTCACCCGCATTAATACCCTAGTCATTGGCGTATTTGTTGTGGGTTTAGTGGCAACCGTCTGGATGTATAACACCGTTCCCAGTGGGTTTGTCCCAGAAGAAGACCAAGGCTATTTTCTAGTCATTTATCAAGGCTCGGATGGGGTCTCCCTGAACTATACGGCCGAAGTCGCCAAAAAAGTCGAGGAAAAAATCCGTTCTGTGCCTGAAGTAGAGCATACCTTTGGAGCAGCCGGTTATAGCTTTGATGGTCAAGACCCCAGTAAGGGGATCTTCTTTGTCAACTTAAAATCTTGGGATGAGCGGCCCACCGCCGAACAGTCAGTGTATGGTACTTTGCAAAAGGTCAACCGCTCCTTGGCGACCATTCCCGAAGTCTTTGCCCTTGCCCTGAATGCGCCTCCGGTACAAGGGATGGGTAACACCGGTGGCTTTGAGTTCCAACTGCAAGACCGTACCGGTAATGCCACAGTTCAAGACCTGCTCAATAATGCCAACCGCTTAATTGGGGCGGTTAACTCGGATGACTATCCGGCTATTGGTCAGGCATTTACCCAGTTTACCGCCAATAAAGCCCAAAAAAGGGTGGAGGTATTGCGCGATCGCGCTAAAGCCCTGAATGTAGATGTCAGTGAAGTCTTTTCCACCCTCGCTACCTATCTCGGATCGAGTTACGTTAATGATTTTGTCCTCGGACAGCGCCAATACCGGGTTTATGTGCAAGCCGATGCTCAATATCGCTCCGATCCCGAAGATATTAACCAGCTCTATGTGCGCTCTAGGGACAATCAAATGGTTCCCTTGGGCAGTTTAGTCACACTCACGGAGTTTACTGGGCCGGAGATTATCCAACACTTTAACGTCTTCCGGGCGATTAAAATCCAAGGTAACCCAGCCCCTGGGTATAGTTCTGGACAGGCGATCGCCGCCATGGAACAAGCCGCCCAAGAAGTTCTAGACCCTGGTTTTGGCTACTCCTGGCAAGGAACTGCCCTAGAAGAAAAAGCCTCTGGAGGCAGCGCCCCCATCATCTTTGGTCTCGGCTTTATCATGGTCTTTTTGGTCTTGGCAGCTCAGTATGAAAGCTACATTGACCCCACCATTATCATGTTGTCCGTTCCCCTCTCCGTCCTAGGGGCACTCTCCGCCATTTGGTTCCGGGCCAATATCATTCAAGCGGGAGGCCTTTGGCCGGTGGTCACCAATGATGTGTACTGCCAAGTTGCCCTCGTCATGCTCATCGGGTTAGCTTCCAAAAACTCCATTCTGATCGTCGAGTTTGCTAACCAACTCCATGAAAAGGGTCTAGACTTTACTAAAGCAGCCACCCAAGCGGCCGAGCAGCGCTTCCGACCCATTCAAATGACTGCATTTTCAACCCTGGTCGGCTTTTGGCCCCTGGTGACAGCATCCGGTGCAGGGTCGAGCAGTCGTTGGTCTTTGGGAACCGCCATCTTTGGGGGGATGCTCTTGGGAACGATCCTCTCTTTGGTAATTACGCCCAACTTGTATATTGCTGTCAAAACCCTAGAAGCCCGTTTACTCAAGGGTGAAAAACCCCAGAAACCGACAGGAGGTTCAGGAGGTTTAGGAGCGCTGGGGAATTTGTCTGGTTTATTGAAGAAACCCATAGCCAAGAATGGCCACAGCACCAATGGGACGACTGAAGATCGGCCAGAGGGGCCAACGGAACCGGATACCTTACCGGAAGAGTCCGAACGCGGTAAATGGTGATCTTTTCCTGTAAGCCTAGTGGTGGAAAGGTCTCGGAAGATCCAATTTAGGAACTAAACATCAATTGATTAAGTTTGAGTGAGTTTGAGAGAGGAGATTTCAACCCAAGGCGATCGTAGGGAATTTTAAATTTTTAATTGAACTCCCCCCGTTATGGGCAACTTCTTGTAAGATTTGTAAAGATTGCCCATCAAGCCGATCGCCGGGACTGCCAGCCAAGCACAACCCCTTTCTTGAATAACCTCTTAACTAAACTATCCCATTCGCAAGTATTACAACAATGATGGAGGCTCCTTCGGGTCATCTACCTAGAGATGAACGATTACAAAAAATTTTATCTCGTTGGGGAGTGGCTTCCCGACGACAGGCAGAGGTCATGATTCAAGCGGGTCGAATTCGCATTAATGGCCAGGTTGTTTATCAACTCGGCCAGAAAGCCAACCCCGATCGCGATGCGATCGAAATCGATGGTTCTCCCCTCTCTAGTCACCACCGCCCCCAGCGCTTTTATGTCTTACTCAACAAACCCCTAGGAGTGATTTGTACCTGTGCCGATCCCCAAAATCGTACCACCGTCTTAAACCTACTTCCTCCCACTCTGTCTGAAAATACCGGTATTCATCCAGTCGGTCGTTTAGATATTGATTCCACAGGTGCGCTACTACTGACCAATGATGGAGACTTTACCTTTCAGATGACCCACCCTCGCCATAGTATCCCCAAAACCTATCGGGTTTGGGTCGAAGGTATTCCCCCAGAATCTGTTCTTGACGACTGGAGAAACGGTATAGTCTATGAAAACATCAGAACTCTACCGGCTAAAGTGAAGCGAATTCGTTCGCAAGGCACTTACAAGACCCTGCTAGAGATTATCTTATGGGAAGGTCGCAATCGACAAATTCGTAAGGTGGCCCAAACCCTAGGGTATCCAGTGGTGAGTCTCCATCGCAGTGCCATTGGATCGATTCGACTACAATCTTTACCTAGAGGCCAATATCGAGATCTGAGCGCCTTGGAAATTGAAGCATTGAGAGGAAACTGTGGTACAAAACATATCGGTGGTGAAGGAGCGTAATCGATGAAGAAACAGAAAACTATACAATCCTCGGTCAATGAGTTGGAGTCCTTGAAAGGTGTTCTGATTGACCTGGGGTCTCAATTGCGAGACCGCCGTCAGGAAAAAGGTTTGAGTTTAGACTGCATTGCGACGAAAACTTGTATCCGCCAACGTCTGTTAAGGGCGATCGAAGAAGGAAAACTCGAACAACTCCCGGAACCGGTTTATGTCCATTACTTTCTCAGACGCTATGCTGATTTTCTAGGATTCGATGGCCAAAGCTTTGCCAGTCCTTTCCCCTCAGAATCTAGATTTAATTTACTCAAGTCCTCTTGGATGCGTTGGCCCATGTGGCAACTGCGTCCCGTTCATTTGTATCTGTTATATGTGGGGATTATTTTTGCTTCAGTCAATGGCCTCTCTTATTGGATCGAGCGTTCTGTGGGGACATCGGTTGAGTATTTAGTGGAACAACCGGTAACTTCAACGGAGGCGATCGCCTCTAGTCCCCCTTCCCCCTCCGTTGAAGTGCCTGAACCTGCCCCCACCTCCCTGGTGGTCAAATCCCAACCTGAGAGTGAGTTTGCAGAACCGGTTCGCGTTAGTGTGGTGGTCACTGAACCTGCTTGGGTACGCATTGAAGCGGACGGAGAAACGGCCTTTGAGGGAACCCTCAATGAAGGAACCCAACAAACTTGGGTCGCTAACCAAAAATTGATTATCTTAGCGGGTAATGCGGGAGCCGTTTCCGTTGCCCTCAATGAGGGGAAATCTCAAAAACTGGGAGAACGGGGCGCTGTAGAAGAAGTGATCTTTACAGCTAACCAACTCTCCCGCAGTTAACGCCACTTTAAGATCGGCCATAGAGTTGGGTCATCAGTTGCAGGCGATCGCACAACCACTCACTAATGGAGTCCGGACGGTAACGCCAACTCCAATTCCCTTCCGCTTTTCCAGGGGTATTCATCCGCGCCCTTTGATCTAACCCCAGCAAGTCCTGCATGGGAATAATCGCCCAATTGGCCACAGAAGACAAGGCCAAGCGGATCAGATCCCAATGAATACCATTGGGACTTAAATGACCTAAATAATTCACTACGCGATCGCACTCCCAATCGGGCAGATCGCTCTCAAACCAGCCCAAGGTGGTATTATTATCGTGGGTTCCCGTATAAATCAAGCAGTTGCGCGGTAAGTTGTAGGGCAAAAAGGGATTACCGGGGTCGGAACCAAAGGCAAAATGCAAGACCTTCATCCCCGGAAACCCAAACTTATCCCGCAGGGCTTCCACTTCTGGGGTAATAATCCCCAAATCTTCAGCTAATACGGGCAGCTTGCCTAAAGTCTGCTCCAACTTCTCAAAAAAGGCTTGACCAGGAGTTTCCATCCAAGTACCATTAACCGCCGTTTCCTCCCCTTCAGGAACGGCCCAAAAGGACTCAAACCCCCGGAAATGGTCGATGCGAATCCAGTCTACATAGTCGAGCATGGTTTGGAAGCGATCGATCCACCACTTAAAGTCCGTCTTCTCTAGATACTCCCAGTCATAAACCGGATTGCCCCATAACTGACCCGTTTCACTAAAATAATCCGGCGGCACACCCGCCATCAACTCCGGTTGTCCTGTTTCTGAATCGATCAAAAAGTTATCCCGGTTCGCCCACACATCCGCACTATCATGGGCCACATAAATGGGAATATCGCCAATAATTTCCACGTTCTTCTCATTGGCATAGCTTTTGACAGCTTCCCATTGTTGGAAAAACTTAAATTGAGTGAATTGGTGATAAAAAATTCTCCCTTTTAATCGCTCCTGACACTCTTTCAGAGCGCTCTTTTCTCGGTCAACTAACGGTTGATCCCATTCATACCAAGGTTTTCCCTCCCGATCGTCCTTGAGAGCCATATACAACACATAATCCTCGAGCCAACTGGCTTTTTCCTGGCAAAAGGTCTCAAAGGCTTTGTGTGCTTGGCTGGAATCTTCCAACTTGGCCTGAAAGTTTTGGCAGGCTTTTTCCAATAAGGCCGTTTTCACGGCAATCACTGGCTCGAAGTCTACCCAATCTAAAGGAAATTCGGGCAGATGGGCAAAATCTGCTTCTTCGAGTAAACCGTCATCCTTAAGTCGCTCAGGACTAATGAGCATGGGATTCCCAGCCATGGCTGAATAGCACATATAGGGGGAATTCCCAAAGCCAGTTGGCCCTAAAGGCAAGATTTGCCACAGTTTTTGGTGCGTGTGGGCAAGAAAGTCAACAAAGCGATATGCTTCGTGGCCTAAGTCTCCAATACCAAATCGACTCGGAAATGAGGTGGGATGGAGTAAGATGCCACTAAGTCTGGAAGAGGGCATATTTTACAATTGGCATAGTTTGCAGCTAACATGATGACCTTATCATGTTCTTGGGATCTCCTTGGGTTTAAATTTAATGCCCTCTCCCTAAATCCCTCTCCCAAGGGAGAGGGACTTTCCCCCCTTCTCCTGTGGGAGAAGGGGTAGGGGGATGAGGGCAATATGTTATGTTCATGCCCTCTCCCTAAATCCCTCTCCCAAGGGAGAGGGACTTTCCCCCCTTCTCCTGTGGGAGAAGGGGTAGGGGGATGAGGGCAATATGTTATGTTCATGCCCTCTCCCTAAATCCCTCTCCCAAGGGAG